>JAZOTJ010000037.1:0-9526 GCA_045657585.1 Clostridia bacterium
GCATTCATCTTATCCAGCAAATCATTTGTGATAATATCGTCTGTGTTGATAATTGTATATGCAACATCCTTTTTGCTTTTATTGATTATATCAGCAATGTTAATTCCTGCATCTGAGAAAATCTTAGTAAACTGAGCCAACATATCAGGAACATTCTTATGAATTATTGTTACTCTTCCGTTTCCATTCATAGGAAGTGAACAATTCGGAAGGTTAACTGAATTTAAAATATCTCCTGTTTCGAGAAAGTCTGAAATTTCTCTTGATGCCATAACAGCACAATTATCTTCTGACTCTTCAGTTGACGCTCCCAAGTGAGGAATTGCAATTATTCCTTCGCAGTTTATTGTTTCTGCATTAGGGAAGTCAACAACATATGATGATACCTTTTTGTCTGAAAGTGCCTTTTTGATATCGTCATTGTTAACAAGCTCTCCTCTTGCAAAGTTAAGGATTTTAACTCCATCCTTCATTTTTGCAATTGTATCCTGATTAATCATATTCTTTGTATCAGGTGTCAAAGGAACGTGGATTGTTATGTAATCTGAGTTCTCATATATTTCATCAATATTGTTAGCCTTTTTAATATGACTTGACATTCTCCAGGCAGCATCAACTGACAAATATGGGTCATATCCGATAACATTCATACCAAGATGTCTTGCAGCGTTAGCAACCTGAATACCAATAGCACCCAAGCCGATTACACCCAAAGTCTTTCCCTGAATTTCGCAACCAGCAAAATTTGACTTTCCTTTTTCAACCTGCTTTGCAACATCGTCGCCTGTCAATGTTTTAGCCCAAGAAATTCCGCCAACAACATCTCTTGATGCCAAGAATAATCCTGCTAAAACAAGTTCTTTAACTGCATTTGCATTTGCCCCTGGTGTGTTGAATACAACTACGCCCGCATCTGTGCACTTATCAATTGGAATATTGTTTGTTCCTGCACCGGCTCTTGCAACAGCTTTCAAGCTCTTTGGAAGTTCCATATCGTGCATTGCAAAGCTTCTTAGAATTATTCCGTCAGCATCAGCACTTTGATCATCTGTTATAGCATACTTTGCCTTATCAAGTTCATCAAGGCCACAAGCAGCAATTTTATTCAATGTAAGAATATTATACATTTTTATCATTTCCTTTCACTATCCTTATTTTCATATTATAACATATAATTTTATATTATTCAATAGTTAATTTAGTTCTTTAAAGATTGAATCGGGGCAGGAATTCTTCCGCCTCTTCCAATAAATTCAGCACTGCTTTTTGAGTTAACGCTCATAACAGGTCCGCTTCCTAAAAGTCCGCCAAATTCAACAACATCTCCAACCTTTTTACCTGGTGCAGGTATAACTCTTACTGCGGTAGTCTTTGTGTTTACCATACCGATAGCAGCCTCATCTGCAATTATAGCTGAGATAGTTTCAGCTGTTGTGTCACCCGGAATAACAATCATATCAAGTCCAACAGAGCACACGCAAGTCATTGCCTCAAGCTTTTCTAATGTAAGCGTTCCTTCTTTTGCCGCAGCTATCATACCTGCATCTTCACTTACAGGAATAAATGCTCCCGATAAGCCTCCGACATATGAGCTTGCCATAACTCCGCCCTTTTTCACTGCATCATTCAACAATGCCAATGCAGCAGTTGTCCCATGAGTTCCGCACTGCTCCAATCCCATTTCTTCTAGGATATATGCAACACTATCTCCCACTGCAGGAGTAGGCGCTAATGACAAATCAACAATTCCAAAAGGAACATTCAATCTTTTTGATGCTTCCTGAGCAACCAACTGTCCCATTCTTGTTATCTTAAACGCAGTCTTTTTGATTGTTTCTGCAACCACACCAAAAGGTTCGCCCTTTACCTTTTCAAGGGCACATTTAACAACACCAGGACCACTGACACCAACATTGATTACACAGTCGCCTTCGCCATCTCCCAAAAACGCACCTGCCATAAACGGATTATCCTCAACTGCATTACAAAATACAACCAGCTTTGCACAGGCAAAACCTCCTGTATCCTTTGTCAACTCTGCCGCTTCCTTTATAACATTACCCATTTTGGCAACGGCATCCATATTGATACCTGCCTTTGTTGTTCCGACGTTTACACTTGAGCAAACCAACTCTGTCTGCGACAGAGCCTGTGGAATTGAGTCAATCAAGAGATTTTCTCCCTTTGTTGCCGCTTTATGCACTAATGCAGTATAACCACCTATAAAGTTAACTCCGACATCATGCGCTGCCTTATCAAGCGTTTTTGCTAATCTGACACATTTTTCGACACTCGGCTCATCTAATGCTTCAACAAGATACGAAACAGGAGTTACTGAAATTCTTTTGTTGATAATCGGAATACCAAACTGATCCTCAATATCATTCCCAACCTTAACCAAATCCTTTGCATAGTCCGTGATTTTTTTGTAAACCTTATCACAGGCACGATCAATATCAGGGTCCACACAACTTTTCAAGCTTATTCCCATTGTGATTGTTCTGATATCAAGGTTTTCCTTGTCAATCATATTTATTGTTTCTAAAATTTCAAATGGATTAATCATTGCCGTCCTCCATCAAATTCTATGCATCGAATTAAACAGCTTTTCATTCTGCAAATGTATCGACAGACTCATCTCTTCCGCTAATGCCATAAGTTCATCGTTAATTTGCTTTAAAGAATCTTTATTAAGCTCAACAAGCATTATCATAGTAAACATATCCTGCATTATTGTTTGTGAAATATCTAATATATTTACATTGTTTTCACAAAACAATGAGCTGACTCTTGCAATAATACCAACTCTGTCCTTTCCTACAACAGTAACAACTGCTTTCATCTAAAACATCCTTTCGTTTTTCAAAATAATAGTGAAGTTTATACTAACTTCACTATTATTTATTAATATCCGTTTCTCTGTCTGATAGCTTCATACATCAGAACGCCTGCCGCAACAGATGCATTCAAAGAATTAATTTCTCCGACCATAGGAATATTTACAATAAAATCGCATTTTTCCTTAACAAGTCTGGAAATTCCCTCTCCCTCACTTCCAACTACCAAACCAAGCGCACCTTTCAGGTCAGCCTTATACATAGGTTCTCCATCCATATCGGCACCTGCAATCCAGAATCCCTCTTTCTTGAGTTCATCAATTGTATTTGCTATATTGGTAACCTTTGCAACAGGAGTATACTCAACTGCACCTGCTGAAGTTTTTGCAACTATCATATTAAGACCTACACTGTTTCTTTTCGGAATAATAATTCCATCTACCCCTGCACAATTTGCAGTTCTTATAATCGAACCAAGGTTGTGCGGGTCAGTAATCTTATCACATATAATCAAAAATGGAGAATGACCTTTTTCCCGTGCTTTTTCAATTATCTCTTTTACAGTCGAATAGTTATGTGTTGCTGCAAATGCAACAACACCCTGATGGTTTTCGCCCTCACATAACATATCAAGCTTTTGCTTATCAACCTCGGTGACAACTATTCCCTTTTCTTTGGCCTTTTTAATGATTACATTCAAAGACCCCTCAACGCCACCTTTTTTTATCATGATTTTATCAATTTCACGACCATTTTTGATGGCTTCTAAAACAGGATTTCTACCGAAAATCTTATCTTCCATAGTAAGTAAATTCCTTATTAAAGCATAAATTTATCGTGTATAGCCTCAACTGCTCTTTCAGCATCCTTCTGGTCAACAAGAACAGATATTTTTATTTCTGATGTAGCAATCATACTGATGTTGATATTAGCATTATACAATGCTTCAAACATTGTTGTTGCAACACCTGCATTGTTAACCATACCTGCACCAACAATTGAAACCTTTGATACATCCTTTTTAACCTTTATATCATCAATACTCAAATCGTCTTTATTTTCTTCAAGAATTTTAATTGTTTCTTCAAGGTCTCCCTCTGTAATAGTAAAGCTTATATCCTTTTTAACACCATTTCCAATTGATTGAATAATCAAATCAACTGAAATTCCGTGTTTTGACAAAAGCGCAAATACTTGGTAAGCCTTTCCAGGAGTATCCTCCACACCACAAAGCGCTATTCTTGCGCAATCATTATCCCTTGTTACACCTCTAACGAGCATCTTTTCCACTTTGTCTACCTCCTTAACATAAGTCCCTTCATTTTTATTCAAACTTGATCTTACTGATAACTTAACATGATATTTCTTTGCCAATTCAACTGAACGATTGTGCAACACATTTGCTCCCAATGATGCAAGCTCCAGCATTTCATCATATGAAATATCTTCCAGTTTGTATGCATTCTTACAAATTCTCGGGTCTGCAGTATAAACACCATCAACATCAGTATAAATCTCACAAACATCAGCATGCAGTGCTGCAGCCAAAGCAACCGCAGAAGTATCCGAACCACCTCTTCCAAGAGTTGTGATATCATCATATTTGTTAATTCCCTGAAAGCCAGCAACAATAATAATCTTTTTTTTGTCAAGCTCATTTTGCAGTCTTTCTTTATCAATCTTATGTATTCTCGCAAGAGAATATTTTGAATCTGTTTTGAATCCTGCCTGCCAGCCTGTCAATGATACAACAGGCTTGCCAAGTTTCTCAATTGCCATTGCAAGCAGTGAAATCGAAATTTGTTCCCCAGATGACAACAACATATCCATTTCTCTTTTTGATGGATTTTCATTAATCTCCTTTGCCTTTGCAATTAAATCATCAGTTGTATCTCCCTGAGCAGAAACAACAACCACAACATTGTTGCCACTGTCATAGGTTTCAACAATTCGTCTTGCAACATTCATAACTCTTTCGGCATCTCTTACTGATGAGCCGCCAAATTTTTGTACTACCAAACCCATAGTCTTAATTCCTCCTTGTTTTATAGGTTATAAAATCAATTTTCCATAATTCTGATGAACGAAATCACACCTGTAAGCTTAGAAAGCTTTTGCTCCAACTCATTTTGCGATATCAATTCAGTCACAAATGCATTTTCATTATCATTCAATTCAACATACTTTGCATCAAACAGTCTATCTATATTTGCTTTTGTATCTTCACATCTTACAAAGAATGACATCTTTTTCTCGTTTGGATTTGACATAATGTTTTTATTGTCAGTATCCCATAATATATTATGCTTTTTTAGAATCCAAATGTCTTACACAATCTATCACATCTGCAACAACTGCACTTGCAGTCGGGAGCTTACCTGCACCTCTGCCATAGAACATTGCATCACCGAGGCTGTCACCCCTTACCATAACTGCATTGAAAACATCATTCACTCCACTCAATATCACTTCATTTGGCACAAGCATAGGAGCTACTCTTGCGTATATCTTATCGTCAACCTTTTCTGAATATCCAATCAGTTTTATAACACAATTCAATTTTTCTGCATATTTAACATCATCTAATGTTATTTTTGTTATTCCCTCTGTTGGGATTTCGTTGTAATCAACAAATTTCCCCCATGCCATTGATGACAAAATTGCAAGCTTTCTGCATGCATCATGACCTTCCACATCAGCCGCAGGATTTCTTTCTGCATATCCCTTTTCTTGCGCATCTGCCAAAGCATCAGAAAAATCCTTTCCCTTTGCAAACATTTCATTAAGGATATAGTTGGTTGTGCCATTTAAAATTCCTGCAATTCTCAATATGTCATTAGCCTTTGTGCATATGCCCATAGGTCTTATTACAGGAATTCCTCCGCCTACACTTGCCTCAAACATATATGATGCATTATTTTCTTTTGCAATTTCCAGTAGTTCTGCGCCATATGTAGCAACAAGCTCTTTATTTGATGTTACAACGCTCACGCCATTCTCCAGGAGTCTTTTTGTGAATTCATAGGCAGGGTGTAACCCTCCCATAACCTCTGCACAGACCTTAACTTCTTTATCATTGGCTATAATCTCAAAATCATTAACAAGATATTCTTTTACCTCTTCATCATCAAATTCTCTGATGTCTAATATATAACCAACTTCAATTTTTTCACCAGCCGCCAACTCAAGATTTTTATTTTTTAAAATCTCAAAAACTCCGCTGCCAACAGTTCCAAAACCTAAAATAGCCGCTTTTGCCATCATAATCCTCCATTCTGTTATGACATTGCCAACAAATGAACTTTATTAACTCCGTCAATCCCTTTTAATTCTTCAATAACATCATCTAAGTTTGCAGACACATCGTTAATTCTCAACGATATTGTTATATTTGCAATTCCATTTACAGGAATATTCTGATTTATTGTCAGAACACTCATATTCCCCGCTGCCAGCAATCTCAGAATTTCTGATAATATTCCTGTAACATCATCAAGAGTAAATGCTAAAGTTGCAATTGCACCACTTTGAAGTTCATCGCGGGCAAATATATGATTTTTGTATTTATAAAATGCGGTTCTGCTTAAATTTGTCTCCTTAAGAGCATCATTTACAGATTTGCATTTCCCGGATGCCATCAACTTCTTAGCGGTAATCACTCTTTTAAAAACATCGGGAGCTATATTATAATCCATAATTATATGAGATATTTCCATAAAAACCCTCCATAAATGTTTGCCACAGAAAAACATTTGTACCATTTATCTAATATAATATCATATTAACCAGATAATGTCAATATCTCAATTAGACAAACAAAATGTGTTTTTCTCTCATATTTTATGCAATTTGTAAATATAAGAAAAGAGAGTATACTAAACTCATTGAAGAGTTTAAAAAACTCCCTTTAGTTTCCCAATAATTTTATCGATAAATCCTCAATATTATTCTCCTGCGATGAGCACAGAATTTTTAAATATCCCTTTTCATCCGATGTGTTTAATATATTGTTTTCTTCAAGCCTTCTCCTTGTTTCTTTTGCTGTTCCGGCTCCACCATCAAAAATCATAATATCATTACCTAAAATTTTTCTGATAGTCTTCTTTATGTGAGGATAGTGTGTGCACCCCAGAACAACTGAATCAAATTTAATCCCTTCAACATTTGAAAAAAGTTCTTTTAAGAACTCTTCCAACTCTTCTCCTTCAGTTATCCCTTCTTCAATAAATTCCATAAGTCCAGGACATGCTAAAGTCATAATATTTGCATCTTCACAATATCGTTTGAGCAAATCTTCAAACCTTTCCTGTTGCAAGGTAAGCGGTGTTGCCATAACCAGGACATTTGAATTTACTTTGTATTTTGCAGATGGTTTAATTGCAGGTTCTATCCCGATAATAGGTATATCACTATACTTTTTTCTCAAACCCTCTACAGATGCGGCAGTTGCTGTATTACAGGCAATGACAATTGCCTTTGCACCCTCATGTAAGAGCATTTCGACATTCGAAAACATAAGGTTTTTAACCTGTTCGGTTGTCTTTGTGCCATATGGTGCATTTTTATTGTCACCAAAATATATATAATTTTCATTCGGCATAAGAGAGATAAGCTCTTTTAAAACACTTATTCCGCCTACGCCCGAATCAATAACTGCAACAGGTGCATTAGCTTTTGACATATAATTTCCTTCTTATTATAATGTTTTTTATATACTATCATAGTTTTTTCACATTGTCAATATTTATACCTGTTTAATACAAAAAAGGAAGATGCATGTTGCATCTTCCTTAGCTTTTATTTTGCAAAGTCAACAGCTCTTGTTTCTCTGATAAGACTGATTTTAATTTGTCCTGGATATTCAAGTTCTGCTTCAATCTTCTTAACGATATCTTTTGCAACCAGAATCATCCCCTGGTCATTAACAACCTCAGGCTTAACCATAATTCTGACTTCTCTTCCTGCCTGAATTGCGAACGATTTTTCAACTCCGTCAAAGCTGTCTGCAATTTCCTCGAGCTTTTCAAGTCTCTTGATATATGTTTCAAGATTTTCTCTTCTTGCGCCCGGTCTTGCGGCTGAAATAGCATCTGCTGCCTGAACAAGCTGAGCAATAATTGTTTCAGCATCAACATCTCCGTGATGAGCCATAATTGCATGAATAATGTCTTTATTTTCTTTATACTTTTTAGCAATATCAGCACCAATTGTAACATGTGAACCTTCAATTTCTCTGTCAACTGCTTTACCGATATCGTGCAAAAGGCCTGCTCTTTTCGCTGTAGCTATATCAACGCCAAGTTCTCCAGCCATAACTCCTGCAAGATGTGCAACCTCAATTGAGTGATTCAATACATTCTGACCATAGCTTGTTCTGAATTTAAGTTTTCCTAAAAGTTTGATAAGGTCAGGATGCAATCCATGAACGCCTGTTTCAAAAGTTGCCTCTTCTCCTGCCTGCTTGATAACTGCATCGACTTCTTTTTGAGCCTTTACGACTGTTTCCTCAATTCTTGCCGGATGAATTCTTCCATCAACAATAAGTTTTTCCAACGCAACCCTAGCAACCTCACGGCGAATCGGGTCAAAGCTTGAAAGAATTACAGCCTCAGGTGTATCATCAATTATCAAATCAACTCCTGTTGCAGTTTCAAGTGCTCTTATATTTCTTCCCTCTCTACCGATAATTCTTCCCTTCATTTCGTCAGACGGCAACTCAACCACTGAAACCGTTGTTTCTGCTACATGGTCAGCTGCAACCTTTTGAATTGAAGATGCAATAATATTCTTAGCATTTCTGTCCGCATTTTCCTTTGCCTGTTGCTCAATTTCTTTAACCATAATTGCGGCTTCGTGCCTTGTCTGTTGTTCAATGTCAGCAATAATTGCTTCCTTGGCTTCTTCTCTGGTCATACCTGAAATTTTTTCAAGGTTTTCCAGTTGTTGTTGCTTTATTGCCTTGATTTCCTCTTCTTTTTGTTCAAATTCCTTTATTTTTTGATTAAGAATCTGATCCTTTTTCTCTAATGAATCTGTTTTTCTGTCAAGATTTTCTTCTTTTTGATTTAATCTCTTTTCCTGATTATTGAGTTCTTTTCTTCTCTCTTTTATTTCGTTTTCTGCTTCACTTCTGAGTTTTTGACTCTGTTCTTTTCCCTCAAGCAGAATTTCTCTTTGCTTAGCTCTTGCTTCCTTGTCAGCATTTTCAATAATAGCTTTTGCTTTTTCTTCTGCTGAACCAAACTCTTTTTCTGCAACCTTCTTCCTGTATGTAATACCCATTATAAACGAAACAACGTTTAATAATGCTAATACTACCGCCACAATAATCAATACTATTTTCATCGTATCTATTTTAGCCACCCCCAAATAAAAAATTAATTTCACTCAAATACGGAGATGCTGAAATAAGAACTGTTATGTTCTATTTATAATTAAAAATATATATAAAACATATTAATCCTGTTATTTCAACAAATCCGGATTAATAGTTTAAAGAAATATAAAGCATACACATATATTTTATACTTTATATACAAATTTGTCAAGTGGTTTTTGCAAAATGTTATGTTTAAAAACAAAAAAAGATTGGGCAACGCCCAATCTTTTTATTGACTTAATTATCCTTCGTAAACAAGGTTATTAGCAATCATTTCATCAACATTTGTTGCATCCCACCAAGCACCTGA
>JAZOTJ010000038.1:0-4514 GCA_045657585.1 Clostridia bacterium
AACATCCATAAAGTCAATCCTTGATGGCGGAACTTCCAGTATTTCATCACGGTATCTTGCAGATACACGCTTGTCAAGGAAGTGACCCTCTTCATCAAGAGGCTCGTTTGCCTGTGCGATTGTATATTGGTCTTCAATGTCAGCTGTCATATATACAATTTCGTCTGTTACTATGCCCTTTTCTTTATCAACTCTGCGGTAAGGAGCTTCAACAAAACCGAACTCATTAATTCTTGCAAATGTTGCTAAAGAAGTGATAAGACCGATGTTAGGTCCTTCAGGAGTTTCGATAGGACACATTCTTCCATAGTGAGAATAGTGAACATCTCGGACTTCAAAGCCTGCTCTCTCTCTTGACAAACCGCCTGGTCCCAATGCTGATATTCTTCTCTTGTGTCTTAATTCTGCCAATGGGTTAGGCTGGTCCATAAACTGTGAAAGCTGTGATGAGCCGAAGAACTCATTGATTGTTGCAATAATTGGTCTGATATTGATAAGAGTCTGAGGAGTGATAATTTCGAGGTCCTGAATCGTCATTCTCTCTCTTACAACTCTTTCCATTCTTGCAAGACCGATTCTGAACTGGTTTTGCAATAATTCGCCTACTGAACGAAGTCTTCTGTTACCCAAATGGTCAATATCATCAATTGAACCGATATCATAAGCAAGGTTTAACATATAGTTAACTGATGCAAAAATATCGTCAACTGTTATATGCTTAGGTATTAATTCATCAACTCTTGCCCATAACTGCTCTTTGATTTCTGCCTCATCAGATGCAGATTCCAAAATTTCCAATAAAACAGGCTTATAAACCCATTTTGATGGATAGTTTTCTATTTCAAAGTCGATAAATGCGCTAAGAGGAACTGTCTTGTTTGCAAATACCTTAACAGGATTTTCGCTTGTTGCAATCATAACGCTGTCCACGCCTGTGTTTTCAAGTGCAACTGCGATTTCGTGTGTCACTTCAACACCTGAAGGCGCAACAATTTCGCCTGTTTGTGGGTTAATTGCAGGCTCAGCCAAAGTCTTTCCTACAATTCTTTGTGAATAGGAAAGCTTCTTGTTAAATTTATATCTACCAACTCTTGCAAGGTCATAACGCTTAGGGTCAAAAAACATATTTGTTATCAATGTTTCTGCACTCTCAACATTTAATGGCTCGCCCGGGCGCAAACGCTTATAAATTTCCAAAAGCGCCTCCTCACGAGTGCTGGTTGTATCCTTTTCAAATGTTGCCTTAAATCTTGGATCCTCGCCAAAATATTCTAAAATCTGATCATTGGTTTCCAGGCCCATAGCACGAAGAAGAACTGTTGTCGGAACTTTTCTTGTTCTGTCAATTCTTACAGAAAACACATCAAGAGAGTCAGTTTCATACTCAAGCCATGCACCACGATATGGGATTACAGTTGAAGTATAAAGCTTCTTACCTGTCTTGTCCCTTGTGAAATCATAATAAATTCCGGGAGAACGAACTAACTGGCTGACAATAACACGCTCTGCACCATTTATAATAAATGTGCCCTGTTCTGTCATTAGCGGAAAATCACCCATAAAGATTTCCTGTTCCTTGATTTCACCTGTTTCTGAATTGATAAGTCTGACATTAACTTTCAAAGGAGCAGCATACTTTGTGTCCTTTTCCTTACATTCCTCGACTGTGTACTTAGGATTGTAATCTAAAGTATAGTCATAAAATTCCATCAATAAATGACCTGAGTGGTCAGAAATCGGCGAAATATCGTGGAATACTTCGCGCAATCCTTCCTCCAAAAACCACTTATAAGAATTTTTCTGGACCTCGATAAGATTTGGCATATCCAAAACTTCATCAATTTTTGAGTAGCTGAGACGAGTATTTTTGCCTACCTGTACCTCATGCAACATTCATCAATCACCTCTTTGAGATTTTTAGTAAAATATGTTCATATTCAATGGTAAAATAAATTTTTTACCTATTGATTTTTCTCTTTTATTATGTTATAATTGTTTTCATAATAGCGAACAGAGGAAAATTAGCCCATATTATTACTATTATACAATATCCCATGATATCATATTTCTCTTGGCGTGTCAAGAGAAATTGGAAAATTTTTTATTTTTGCAGATATTTCTGCACGAGAAAGGAAAAATGTTTATGCCAAAGTTTGCATTGAACAATGAATTTGTACCGGTTTCGGTCTATTTTATTGATAACTGCTTAAAAAATGTCAGCGGTGGATTTATAAAGGTCTATCTTTATGCTTTGGGATTAGCGTCAAAAGGAATTGAGGCTGACAACGAAACAATTGCAAAAGAGCTTGATATGCTAGAGAGTGATGTTTTACAGGCATTTAGTTACTGGAAAAGCATCGGAATGATTATTGAAGACGAGGGAATTATTGAATTCTTGCCAAAGCCTCAGGAAGAAATTGCTTTCAAAGAGCCTGAAAATTCAGACTATCAGGAGCCTGATGGCTATAAAAAAGCAAGCTACGACAGTATAGAGCTTACACAAAAAATATCGGAAAGCGATTCCCTGACCGAGATGGTTCAGCTTGCACAGGAGCTTTTAGCAAGACCGCTTTCAATATCTGACCTGGAAACTCTTTACTGGTTTAATGATGAGCTTGGTTTTTCAGCTGAGGCAATTTTATTGTTGCTTGACTTCTGTATATCAAGAGAAAAAAGAAATATGCGCTACATAGAAAAGGTTGCAATCTCCTGGCACGAACAGGGTATCGTTTTGCCTGAGGATATGATGCAATATATCGCATCGGAAGAAGAAAAAAATACAACTGTTTATAAATTAAGATGTGCTATGGGGATTGCAGACAGACCTATTACCGCTCCAGAAGAAGCATATTTTACAAAATGGTGTGAAGAATATAATATTCCTGAGGATATGATTATATTGGCTTATGAATCTTGTTTGTTGAATACTTCAAAGCTGTCCTTCCCTTATATGGATAAAATTATTGAAAGATGGCACGCTGAGGGAATTTCAACAAGACAACAGGCAGAAGAAAATAATAAAAATTTCAAGAAAAATTCAACTGCTCCGAAGAATATCTATAATGATAACTTTCAACATTCAGATTTGGAGGCATTGACAAGAAACAAGAATTAAAAAAAGTGAGGCTGTCCATCGGGGACAGCCTCTTTTCAATACAAATGACACCCATTAGGCAACCATCTGCTATTTATTACTCCATAGTAATGTTCCGTCTTCTAATGAAACTTCTTCAGGAATGCACTTTAAAGAAATCTCGATGCAATCATTATATATTTCTACACTATTGTCAGTTCCCTGTTGCAGAATTTCTACATCACCAACTGCAATGGCATATTCACCGATATAGTCTTCGTCTTCTGGTTCAGTATCAGTTTCATATATGCCTGTAATAGAGTTACATTTTACTTTAAGATCGTTACTCCATAAAATAATAAGCGGATCTGTTTCAAAATAATCATCAATAGCATAAAGCAATGCTTTGTATTTTTCGTCCATAAAAGAACCTCCCTCCATTCTTTATTTTAACCAACTTGGTTTAGCTGGTACAATATGTGCATTTCCTTTACTGTCATAATGAATTGTTGCTCTTGTTGTATCATAATATTTCCCATATTTTTCTGAATAGTACTTTCCTATCACTCTGCCATAGTCAACAGATTCCTTTGTTCGCGTAATCATTCTGCCTTTTCCGACGCCTTCCCTTAAAAGTTTGTTTGGGTTAGAGGTTAGAATGCTGGGGTTCTTACCATTTGCTCTCTGTTGATTATAATTGTTTGTACCTTTTATATGCTTATCTTGACGTCCTTGATGAATTTGATCATTAGAACGACTGCCTTTTGTGTTCCCAAAATTTCCGCCTGCTCCAGCACCCATATCACAACACATCCTTTCCCAGCGATGTGTTGGTGTGAGTTTTAGAAAATTCACTTTCAAAAGTTATGATATTTATACCTGCATCTTTATATGGTTTAAAGATGCTATCAGGCGCAGCACCATATACAATAATATTTTTTGGGTTAAGCGCTCTAACAAGCTGTAAAAGACCTAATTTAAAGAAAATCTTATCATCCTTATGTTTTATGCACCCATGTGTACCAATTGCAACAGTTTTATTTTTTTCAATACCATCGAAACAAAAATCAAGAGTCCTTTCATCATTCCATCTTACATTTGGTATGATTTCAATGCCATTGTTTTGTAACCAGGTAGCCAAAGCACGAGAACGATATGTATTCCATATCTGCATACATAGTGGCATATTTCGATATATGCTGAAATCAGGTGAGATAATGCCCTTGAATTTTTTTAGCTTTTGCAAGTATGCTCGTGGATTGTTCCAAAGTCTTTCAAATCTTACATCGTGCTCATAAAAAACCACCCAGCAATCAAAGTCATCCCATGATTTAGACATTGCTTTTGAAAATGTTACAACTCTTTCAGGCATCAAGTCACTTGATTTTATTACAGGCAACTCAATATATCCGTCATACTCTGCATTTTCAACAAGAAATGA
>JAZOTJ010000039.1:0-2107 GCA_045657585.1 Clostridia bacterium
CTGACAATGATATGACAACCCAGATTGTCGCAATTCTTCTTGATGATTTTAATTCAGATGCTTTTCTTATTGCCATAAATCTCAAAAGCACCTGTGGCATACCGAAATATCCCAATCCCCATGCCATACATGAGAATATGCTCAATAAAGTGTACTTTGAGCCTTCTGCATCAAACTGTGCAACTCCGTTTACAACCTGTTGAACTCCATTTGCATCAACTGTAGGCTTTGCAAGTGCGAAGAATGAAACAAAATCAGGAATTGCTCTTGCATTTTCAATAACTGCGCCAATTCCGCCTGCTTTAATTGTTCCGAACAACAACACTCCTACAAGTGCAACAATCATAACAATTGACTGCATAAAATCTGATGCACTCTCTGCTAAAAATCCGCCTAAGATTGTATAAATCAACACGAATATCGCTCCTGCAATAAGCATTGAGTGGTATGAGAAACCAAACAAGCCTGAGAACAACTTTCCGCAAGTAACGAAACAACTTGCTGCGTAAACTGTGAAGAACACCAGGATAAACAATCCTGCAATTGCCAGGATAACCTTTTTTGTTTCATGGAAACGGTTTGAAAGGAAATCAGGCAATGTGATTGAGTTCTTTGAAATTTGAGAATAGTTCCTCAATCTCTTTGAAACCAAAAGCCAGTTTATATATGTACCAACTGCAAGTCCGATTGCTGTCCATGCTGCGTCTGCAAGTCCGCACCAGTATGCAACTCCAGGCAAGCCCATCAAAAGCCATCCGCTCATATCTGATGCCTCGGCACTCATAGCCGCAACCCATGGACCGAGTGAACGACCGCCAAGGAAATAGTTTTCTGAATTTTCCTGAGATTTTTTTGCAAAAAATACTCCGATTAATATGACAATGAGCATATATCCTGCCATTGCCAAGAAAATACTTAATTTGTCTGTCATTGTTTTTCTCCTTTTTTGATATAATTAGAGGTATTATATCATAATATTTGGTATTTGTAAATGTTTTTTTATATGTTTTCAATCTGCCAGTCAATTTCCGACCTGCCTGTTTTTAAAAGCAATTCATTTGCTTTTTTAAAATGACCACATCCGAAAAATCCGCGCGATGCTGACAACGGACTCGGATGGGCGGCAGATAAGACAAAATGAACAGGATTGGTTATCAGCTGTGACTTTTCCCTTGCATTATTCCCCCAAAGCAGGAAAATAACAGGCTCCTTTCTCTCATTGAGTTTTTCAATCACTGTATTGGTAAATATCTCCCAGCCTTTGCCTCTGTGTGAGTTTGCAAGTCCGTCACGAACTGTAAGAGCAGAATTTAGCAATAAAACTCCCTGATGTGCCCATTTTTCAAGATATCCGTTATTTGGAATATAAAGTCCAAGCTCGTTTTGAAGCTCTTTATACATATTTAAAAGCGATGGCGGAATTTTCACTCCGACCTTAACTGAAAATGCAAGCCCGTGTGCCTGTCCCACCTCGTGATACGGGTCCTGTCCTAATATGACAACCTTTGTATCCTTATATGATGTCCACTTCAGGGCATTGAATATATCGTACATATCAGGGTGGATTGAGTGAGTTTTATATTCTTCCTTTAAAAATTGGCGAAGCTTTAAATAATAGTCCTTTTTAAATTCGTCTTTTAAGATTTTGTCCCAATCGTTTCCAAGTGATACCATAGCGGTTATTCCTCCTTTGGATAAATTGTTGGTCTGCTTGACTATCGGTTTGCGAATATGTTTGCACAATTGGCGGCTTTTTGTGCCGCCTGCCTGGCTAAGCACTCGCAAACAGCTCGCTTGTGCATTATTAATGCACTCCCGCGAGCCTGCATCGGGGTGTTTTTTAAGAGGGAACGCCCTCTTAAATGCTTTTCGTTCTTTTGGCAACAAAAGGACATAAAAATTTAGTTTTTACATTTTTATATGTTCTTTTATGACTAAAAGAACCAAAAGTCTTGGGAGCTTTGCCCCAAACCCCAGCGGGGGATGCGATTTCCCCCTGCACCCCTTAAAACGCTTCAAGGGCTCTGCCCTTGAAAATCCCGTTTTGTAAAGGGGAATTTATCGTTCCACAACAAAAAATGCTACACATACTTCCTCATATGCTTTA
>JAZOTJ010000040.1:0-7907 GCA_045657585.1 Clostridia bacterium
TTTGACACCAAGTCTCATTATCTCTGCCATTCCTCTTGTCATAAGTGCGGCTTTTGTGTTATCTCCATATCCAAGTCCGTCAGAAATTCCTGCACAAAGAGCTATAACATTTTTCAACGCTCCGCCAAGCTCAACACCAATCACATCATCAGAATAATATACCCTGAAGGTTTCATCCATAAATGTATCCTGTATAAACTTTGCTATATTGACATCTTCTGATGCAACAACATTTGTTGTAGGCAAGCCTATTCCAACCTCTTCTGCGTGTGACGGACCACTCATAACTGCAATTTTTGCCTGTGGTATTTCTTCCCTGTAAACTTCTGAGAGTCTTTTTAAGGAATCATTCTCCAAGCCCTTTGAAAGATTTACCAAAATCTGACCATCATCCATATATCCCTTTAGTTTCTTTGCTGTTTCTCTTGTAGCAAAGCTCGGCACAACAGTCACAACCAAATCAGAATTTTTGACCGCTTTTTCCATATCATTAGTACATCTGACATTTGAAGGCAATATTACTCCCTTTAAAAACTCCTTGTTTTCTCTTGTTTTTTCAAGTTCAATTGCCTCACTCTCCAAAAAGCTCCATAAAATAACATCATAGCCTTTTCTTCCGAGCAATGCCGCAACGGCAGTTCCGAAGCTGCCTGAACCAATTACACCTATCTGCATAATTTTTCTCCTTTATTTTTTGAATGACAACTTATTTTCAGTGCCATTTTTAAGTCTTATTATGTTTTGTTTATGCTTTAAAATAATGAAAAGTCCCAGAATAATTGCACAAATTAAGTAAATCATATCAAACTCACCTTTACCCAACATAAATGCGGCAACTATACACGGATAAACTATTGCACCAATTACTGAACCTAATGAAACATATCTTGTTGTAAGCATAATCACAAGAGATGCAATCAAAATTATTAAACCAATTTTCCAATCAAGCATAATCACAGCGCCAATGCTTGTTGCAACTCCTTTTCCTCCGCGAAATCCGAAATATATCGGATAATCGTGTCCTAAAACAACAGCTATTGCAGCAATATATTTAGTTGCTCCTATTATCCACTCATCAGGACCTATAAAAGACAGCATTCCATCTTGTTTCATCAAAATGTAATCAACAAATATTCCCAATAAAACTGCTAACACTCCTTTAAAAACATCAATCAGAAGAGTTAGTACAGCAAGCTTTTTCCCATGAACTCTCAGCATATTTGTTGTCCCTGCATTTTTTGAGCCTGACTCTCTTATATCGCCCTTTCCCGCAGCCCTTGAAACTATGATTGAGCCTGACAGACTACCTACAAGGTATGCCACAACTGCAGTTAAAAAAGCAACCAAATATAACATAGCAAATCACCCTTATTTATCCTTATCATTCTTTTCTCTAATTATAAATTTTAATGGAGTACCATCAAAACCAAACATCTGTCGCATCTGATTTTCTATAAATCTTAAATACGAATAATGGAACAGCTCCTGTGAATTAACAAACAAAATAAATGTCGGCGGCGCAACGCTTGCCTGAGTTCCGTAATAGATTTTCAGCCTCTTACCTTTGTCTGATGGCGGCTGTTGCTTTGCCATTGCCTCATTGAGCATATCATTTAGCATACCTGTTGTAATTCTTCGCTTATGCTGTTCATTTATTCTCTTGATTTCTTCTAAAAGCTTATCTATTCTTTGTCCTGTCTTTGCTGAAATAAACATAAGTGAAGCATAAGACATATAAGCGAATTCTTCTCTTAATCTGTCAGTAAATTCCTTCATTGTCTTATCGTCTTTTTCAACCGCATCCCACTTATTGACTGCAATTATACAAGCTTTTCCCTGTTCGTGAGCATAGCCTGCTATTTTTGTGTCCTGTTCACAAATACCTTCCGTTCCGTCTATCATAATGACACATACATCACTTCTGTCAACTGCTGCTAATGAACGGATTACACTGTATCTTTCAACAACTTCTTCAATTTTTCCCCTTTTTCTCATTCCCGCAGTATCAATCAACACATATTTGTCTTCCCCGAAAACAAATCGTGAATCAATTGCATCTCTTGTTGTTCCTGCTATATTCGAAACAATCAGTCTGTTCTCTCCAAGAATTTTATTAATCAGTGATGATTTTCCTGCATTAGGTCTGCCTATTACTGCAACCTTGATTTCGTCCTCGTCTTCACTTGTGTCAGCATCATCAGGAAATTGCTTACACACTTCATCTAAAAGGTCTCCAACCCCAAGTCCGTGAGTTGAACTTATTGCAATCGGGTCACCGAGTCCCAAATTATAAAATTCATAGAATTCAAATGGCGGGTCTCCGATATTGTCAACCTTATTGACTGCAAGAACAATTTTTTTCTTTGCTTTTAAGAGCATAGCTGAAACATCCTGGTCATTGGCAGTCAGACCATCTTTGACATTCACCAGAAAAATCACAACATCAGCCATTTCAATTGCCATTTGTGCCTGTCTTCGCATTTGCGACAGAATTTCATCCTTTGATGCAGGTTCAATACCGCCTGTATCTATCAGGGTAAAATGCTTGTCAAGCCACGATGCATCAGCATAAATTCTGTCACGGGTAACCCCGGGAGTATCCTCCACTATACTTATTCTCTGTCCTGTTATTTTATTAAACAATGTAGATTTTCCCACATTTGGTCTACCCACTATCGCAACTGTTGGTTTCATTTTTTCTCTCCTTAAAATTCTATTTCTTCTCCTGTTATACTTTCCACAAACTCAAACCCATCAGCATTCTGAGCTTCTATTTTTACGCCAAGTTTGCTTGCGACCTCTTCCAATGTCATATCATCAAGAAAAACATCTTCGCCTGCTCTTAGCATTGATGACGGGATAAATGCCATATCTCCCAATTCTTTTCCCTTTAACTGTTCAACGATATCCCGTCCGACAACAAGACCTGAAACGGTGACTCCGCCACCAAAAAAATTATTTTTTACAGGGTATACATTAACTTTCAAGCCCTTACACTTTTTCTCAAGTTTCTGAGCAAGCATCTTAATGAAATCTGATGCAAGCTCTCCTGTTATTAAGGAAACCTCTCTTTTACCATTTTTATATTTTATCTTGTTGACTGCAATATCAAATTCCTCTTTCATTGATGCAACAAGTCCGACTCCGTTTTCAAGCTGAGGAAATCCCTCATATTCTTCCGCATCAGGAATTTTTTCTCCTGCATTTATATAAAACTCATCAGACAGATAAACAAGCCTTGTTCCTGTTTCCTTTTTGAGTTTTTTCTGCCATTTTTCCACTTGATTTATAACCTCTTGCGAACTTTTCCTGTCAAATGGTTTTAATTCACACAATCCCTCTCTGTAGGCAGTCAGTCCGACAGGCACAACAGAAAGACTCTCAACAAACGGAGACAATGATGCAATATCAGAAATTGTTCTGTCCAGCTCTTCCTTATCATTATAATCTCTGCACAAAACAATCTGAGTGTTCATATACATTGAATTTTTACTAAAGCGCTTCATTATCTCGTAAATTCTGCCTGCATTTTTATTATTGAGCATCTTAACTCTCAAATCAGGATTTGTTGTATGTACCGAAATATTTATAGGCGATACTCTCATTTTTATAAGTCTGTCGATTTCTTCGTCCGAAAGATTTGTTAATGTGACATAGTTTCCCTGTAGAAACGAAAGCCTAGTATCGTCATCCTTAAAATAGACAGTTTCTCTCATACCTTTTGGAAGCTGGTCAATAAAACAGAAAATACACTTGTTTCGACAGCTTTTTGCATCAGAAATAAGAGCATTTGAAAATTCTATTCCCAAATCCTCATAATCGTTTTCAATGGTTATTTCTTCAACATCGCCATTTTTCTTCAAAACTTCTAAAACAACCTCATATTCAGCTGTTAAGTATCTGTATTCCAGGATATCATAAAATTCGTTTTTGTTTATAGAAAGAATTTTATCCCCTGATTCCAGTCCTGCCTCATCTGCATATGAGCCTGGCTCAACATATCCGATTGTTGTATCAGCTTTATGCACCATAACTGTCCCTTCTGTTTTTGTTTACTATTCTCCAACATATATTTTCCCACAAAACAGGCAAATAATCAAGTGTTTTTTGAAATTTTTCTCTCTTATTTCCTTTTTGCATTAAATATAAGTAAAAAATGTGGTAATTTGCTTGATTTTTTTATGAGTTTATGTTATAATTTTATGTGTAAATAAAATGGAGGTAACCATTATTATGGCAAAGAAAACTCAAGATAAAGTGCTTGATTTATCAGCACTGGAAAATCAGAAAATTGTTAACGTTGAACTTAACAATGAAATGAAAAAATCATATATTGACTATGCAATGAGTGTCATCGTAAGCCGTGCACTTCCTGATGTTCGTGACGGATTGAAGCCTGTTCACAGAAGAATTCTATACAATATGTATGAATCAAATCTTTTGTACGAAAACGACTTCAGAAAATCAGCCGCAACTGTCGGAGATGTTTTAGGTAAATACCACCCTCACGGCGACTCATCTGTTTATGATGCGATGGTTCGTCTTGCTCAAGATTTCTCTTTGAGATATCCGCTTGTTCAGGGTAAGGGAAACTTTGGTTCAATTGACGGCGACCCGCCTGCTGCTTATCGTTACACCGAGGCAAAAATGTCAAAGCTTGCAGCTGAAATGCTTTCAGATATTGAAAAGGATACCGTTGACCTTGTTCCGAACTATGATGACAAGCTATTAGAGCCATCCGTTCTTCCATCAAGATTTCCTAATCTGTTGGTTAATGGTTCTGCAGGTATTGCTGTTGGTATGGCAACAAACATTCCCCCTCACAATCTTTGTGAGGTTATTGACGGAATTATTGCCACAATTGATGACCCCGAAATTACAATTGATGAATTAACCGAATATATCCAAGGTCCTGACTTCCCCACTGCCGGAATTATAATGGGAAAAAGCGGAATAAGAAGTGCATATCATACAGGTCGCGGAAGAATTGTTATGCGTGCAAGGGCTGAAATAGAAGAATCCGATTCAGGAAAGACAAGAATTGTTGTAACTGAACTTCCGTATCAGGTTAATAAAGCAAAACTTGAAAAGCACATAAATGAGCTTGTGCGTGACGGTAAGATTGACGGAATTGCATCTACAAGAGATGAATCAGATGAAAATATGCATTTGATTATCGACTTAAAGCGTGATGCAAATGCAAATATCGTTTTGAATAATCTTTATAAATTCACTCAGATGCAGGACACATTTGGTGTAATTTTGCTTGCACTTGTTGACGGAGTTCCGAAAATCCTTAACCTTCGCGAAATGATTGACCACTATATCAATCACCAGAAAGAAGTTATTGTAAGAAGAACAAAGTTTGATCTGGTAAAAGCTGAAGAAAGAGCTCATATTTTAGAAGGCTATAAAATTGCAATTGATGATATTGATGAGGTTATCAATGTTATACGTGCGTCAAAATCCATTCCTGATGCAAAGCTTGCACTTTGCGAAAGATTTGGTCTTTCAGAAGTACAGGCAACTGCTATTGTTCAGATGCAATTAGGACGTTTGTCAGGCTTGGAGCGAGACAAGATTGAAAACGAATATCAACAGGTATGCGATAAAATTTCTGAATACAATAATATTTTATCTCATGAAGAGGTCGTTTTGGATATTGTCAAGGAAGACCTTGTTGCAATCAAGAATAAATATGGCGATGAAAGAAAATCTGAAATTGCAATGGTTGCAGACGATATTGACATTGAAGACCTTATCGAAGAAGAAGATGTTGTTATAACACTTACCCACAGCGGTTATACAAAAAGAGTTCCTGTCACAACCTACAAATCTCAACACAGAGGCGGTCGTGGAATTTCAGGAATGACTACAAGAGACGAGGACTTTGTTGAGCAGATTTTCACAACCTCAACTCACGATAATCTTTTGTTCTTCACAACAAGAGGCGTTGTGTACCGCTTAAAAGCTTATCAGATTCCTGAGGCAGGAAGACAGGCTAAAGGTACTGCAATTGTTAATCTTCTTCCACTTGAGCCGGGCGAGAAAATCACTTCTATGATACCTGTAAGAGAATTTACTGACGGAGATTACCTCACATTCTTTACCAAGAATGGTACAGTTAAAAAGACAGACCTTATGGATTACTCAAAAATCCGCCAGACAGGTTTGAGGGCGATTGAACTAACTGAAGATGACACACTTATAAATGTTATAAAGACAGACGGCAATAAAAATCTTATCATATGCACAAGAAATGGTATTGCAATAAGATTTGAAGAGTCGGATGTGCGTGCAACAGGCAGAACAACACAGGGTGTACGTGGTATCAGATTAAAGAGTGACGACTACGTTATAGGCGCTTGTATTGCAGAGGACAACACTCAATTATTAACTGTTACTGAAAATGGTTTTGGTAAAAAGACAGAGCTTTCAGAATACAAAATTCAGAATCGTGGCGGATATGGTATCTTTACCTATAAAATTACTGACAAAACAGGTAAGCTTGCAGGAGTTGCAACAGTCTGCGATGATGACGATATGATGTTTATTACATCAGAGGGTGTTATCATAAGAACTCACACTGCTGAAATAAGCACATTCGGCAGACAAACCCAAGGTGTTCGTATTATGCGTCTTGATGACGGAGTCAAGCTTGTTTCTGCAGCAAAAACTCCACACGAAGACGATGAAGAAATAAATGAATCACAAGAAAATGTTGAAAAGGAATGATTAAAATGAAAAAATTACTTTCAATTATACTTGCAGGTACAATGCTATTGTCATTGACTGCCTGCAACAAAAAGGAAAACACAACCGACAAAACAAATGATGTTCAGAATGAGGAACAGACTGTTAACGAAGAAGAACTTTATGCTGACAAAATCGGATTTACAATTGAGCTTGAAAATGGCGGAGTTATGAAAGGCGAGTTATACCCTAACCTTGCTCCAAAGACCGTTGAGAACTTTGTTAAGCTTGCAAAGAACGATTTTTATGACGGTTTGATTTTCCACAGAGTTATCTATGATTTTATGATTCAGGGTGGCGGTTTTGACAAGGATATGGTTCCAAAGGATACAGATGTTATTGTAGGCGAATTTGATGCCAATGGATTTAAAAATCCATTGAAGCATACACGAGGTGTTATCTCAATGGCAAGAACACAGGACCCTAACTCAGCATCAGCACAATTCTTTATTATGCACGCTGATTCTCCACATCTTGACGGTCAGTATGCCGCATTCGGTAAGGTTACTGAGGGCTTAGAGTATGTTGACGAAATTGCAGAAGCAGAAACAACTGTATATGAGCCTTATGGAATGACTGATGTTCCTGCTGAACCAATTATAATCAAGACAATCTCAATTAACGAATAATGAAAGGGTTATACTATGAGCGACATTATTATTACAATGAAAAACGGCGATGTTATGAAAGCAGAGCTTTATCCTGAGACAGCTCCAATAACAGTCGCAAACTTTATTGAACTTGTTAACAACAAATTCTACGATGGCTTAATTTTCCACAGAGTTATCAAGGACTTTATGATTCAGGGTGGCGGTTTTGATGAAAACGGAAACCACAAAGATGCTGAATCAATAAAGGGCGAATTTACAAGAAATGGCTTTACAAATAACTTAAAGCACACAAGGGGCGTTCTTTCAATGGCAAGAACATCTTTCCCGAACAGCGCTTCAAGCCAATTTTTCATTATGCACAAGGATTCTCCACATCTCGATGGTCAATATGCCGCATTCGGAAAAATTACCGAAGGCATTGAAATAGTTGACAAAATTGCAGAGGTTGATACAGACTTCCAGGATTGTCCAAGAGAACCACAAATTATTGAATCAATCAGATTGGGATAATTTAAAGGGACTGCATTGCAGTCCCTTTTCTCT
>JAZOTJ010000041.1:0-13359 GCA_045657585.1 Clostridia bacterium
AGATAAAGTGTTCCGCTCATTAATTTTCTCCTTTATTTTTTTGTAAGAAACCATATATTTCTTTTAACTCTTTAGTTTCAGACATATCCTCATTATATAATATCAATGGATTTAAGACATTGACATCGCTTTTTGCACCAAACAATCCCTCAACCAAAACTAAAATTGGAGAAGAAGAGGGAGTTTTTTGAACAAATCTCATTCTTTTTGGTTCAATTTTATATTTTTTCATTAAGTATAGAAGCTCTGCGATTCTGGACGGACGATGCACCATGGCAAGTCGGCCTGTGGTTGTGATAAGTTCGGAAGAAACTCTTATAATATCCTCGAGTGTGCACATAACTTCGTGGCGCGCTATTGATTTTGAATCAGTTTCATTCATAATGCCGTCACGGATATATGGCGGATTGCAGGTTATCAAATCAAACTGTCGTTTCCCAAAGATGCTGACAGAGTTTTTCAAATCCTCACAAACAACCGACATATTATCAGAAAGTGAATTAAGAGCTATTGATTTTTTTGCAATTTCAGCCATATCCTTTTGTATTTCTACAAGAGTGTATTTTTTTGTTTTACTTTTTCCATACAATAAAAATGGGATAATTCCTGTACCTGAGCAGAGGTCAAGAGTATGCTCTGAGTGAATATCCTTTGCAAAATCAGATAACAAAACTGCATCAGTTCCAAACTTAAATCCATCTTTTTTCTGAATTATTTTCAGTCCGCAAAGCTTCAAATCATCAAGCTGTTCATCTTCCATAAGCTCAATCGATTGCATAATAAAATTTTCCTCCCTGTGAATCAGGCAAATCAAGTTTTAAAAGCTCTTCTCCCAATCCGTTTACAACACAGCCCTGCATATTTTCTGTGACATAAACTTTAAGTCCTAAGTCCATTCGTAAAAATTTGTCAAGTCCCATAAGCTTTGCGCCACCGCCTGTTATCAGAATTCCGTCATCAGTAATATCTGAAATCAGTTCTGTTGGCGTGTCTTCAATAACAGTTTTAATCAGACTGCTGATTTTCATAACTGATGGCATAAGACATTCCCTGATTTCCTCAGAATTAATGCTGATAAAACGGGGAAGACCTGAGGTTTTATCGCAACCCGAAACATTCATAGTTGTAAGCTTTTCCAGAGGATAAGCACAACCAATTGTTTTTTTGAGGCTCTCGGCAGTTGGGAACCCGATGTTTATGTTGTGGGCATCTCTTATATGCCTTATTATATCATAAGTAAAGGTGTTGCCTGCAACATTAATTGATTTTCCGACAACTGAGCGACCGAGTGAAATTGAGGAAACATCTGAACGACCTGCGCCGATATTGGCAACAAGCATACCGCGTGCAATAGAGATGTCACAGCCTGCGCCGATTGCTGCTGCAAGGGGAGAGTTTATAAGATAAACAGCTCTTGCACCTGACAACCTTAATACTTCAGTTATTGAGTGACGTTCGATTTCAGTCAAATCAGAAGGAACAGATGCCATAATTCTCGGTTTTAATAAGGTCTTTTTATAAACCTGTTTAATAAATTCACTAAGCATTCTTACTGCCAGGTCAATATCTGTCACAACTCCGTTTTCGAGAGGGCATACGATTTTTGTGAATTTCGGATTTTTTCCGAGCATTTCGTATGCTTTTGTTCCTGTGGCAATAAGTTCATTTGTTCTTGTGTCAAGAGCAATGTATGATGGCTCATCAAGAACGATACCTTTATTCAATATGTAAATAAGAGTGTTGTGCGAGCCGAAATCAATTCCCATATCCTCAGAGAGTGTGGAATTTATTAACGATTTAAAATTTGTACCCATATTTTTGCCTTTCCTATCAGTTATTTTCTCTTGCATCAATATATAATGCATTTTTGTTCGCATCAGTAATTTTCCATACGGGAGTAAGATAGACGCTCTCGTGGAAGGTATCGGGCTCAGGCATAGAATAGCCGAGTTGTATATCAGAGATTTCTGATGCGTCGGATTTTTTGTTCATATATTCAACCAGAACTCCTGAAATACTCTTTAGTTCAGAAAGAG
Source organism: Clostridia bacterium (assembly GCA_045657585.1). Lineage (GTDB taxonomy): Bacteria > Bacillota > Clostridia > UBA1381 > UBA1381 > RGIG1988. The sequence continues at coordinate 2,037 of JAZOTJ010000041.1, forward strand.
TGGAGTTTTGAGGACTTTCATTATACCAGCTGCCATAAATGGAAGTGATACCATTTTCACTCATTTCAACAGCGACACCGATTTTGAAAGCTCTCAGGTCATTTATTTTCTTATTAAAGCTTACTTTGAAAATATTATTTTCATTTTCTGTGTTTTTTTCGGATTCTTTTATGTTAAAGCCGAGCTGTTTTAGGTATTTCTCAGCAATTCTTTGTGCAATGACTTTGTTTACTTTTTCAGAATACAACACCATATCTTTGTGAGCATTAATTTCAAAATAGTCACCGGAAAAGGTAATGGTTGCAGTATCAGATTTATATTCAAAAGGGTTTTGTTCAATAACATTTTCACCAAGCACAAGATGAGAAAATGATTTATAGTCTGAAATGATATTATCAACATAAATACTTTGTGCGCTGGTTTTTTTTGCACTTTCAAAAACAAGCTTTTCATCTACTTTTATGTTTTTTGTTAATAAAAGTGAGGTTATGGTCTGTGCCATTTGTTCGTTTCTTTTGTTCACAGACACTTCCTCAAAAATAATATAAGAAAGAAGTGATAGATTTGCAAGAATTAAAAAGGCAATCATAATAGATTTAACCTTGCTCCAATTCATCTTTCAATCACTCCTTTATTCGTTGATTATTATATTATCGACATTAACTATCCATTGGGCATTCTTTTCGCCAATTCCGGCATCATCACGGTAACCAATATACATTTTATTAATATTAATTTCATTCATTGATTTTGAATATTCCGAAATTGCCTCATCAAGTGCCTGTAAAAATTCCATTGGCTTTGTCTTTTTGCCTGTGACCTCATAGTTTCTGATAAGTTGTTTGTAGCTTATCAACTGACCGTTTTCAATTTCCGCCACAACTGCACTGGAAAGCTTATTTGAGTCGGGTATAATTCTCAGCCCCCCAGCAGTATAATCAAGGGCAATCGTTCCGCTTAATGAATCAGGAACCTTTGAAATACTCATTGCACTGTCATTTTTAATTGCCTTGTTGACACCATCAGCCAATGATGCAACAGTTGTCAAAACAGAATACTCGTCATTTACTTCCTGCGAAACAATTGTTTTTTCATATTCAAGATATCCGTCTTTGTCAATTTTCAAGGTTGCATTATTTTCGACAAACACATTTGTTCCGCCTGACGCGGTGTATCTGCTTATAGTATTCGGGTTCATTTCAAAAACCTTTAATATGTTATTTAGCACTGCCTCATCAGAAATAGGATTTTTTGAAATTATTGCAGGGTATTCCTCTGCTTCGGAATAGACCTGAATTAAGGGATTTAATGTAGTTTTCTGAGCTCCGAACGGCTGGTCGAATTTCAAGTCAAAGGAATAGTTTATGATAGGGTGATTTTCCTGCCTTTTTTCGATGCATTCGCCTATCTTCATAACAAGATTTTCACTGCTTTTGTTTGCATTCATTTTATAGAATATATTATTTTCAATATCTGCAATATACACACAGGTTCTTGGAGAATAAGAAATTGCAACATCAGAAAAAGCGTTGGGAATTTTTGTTTCTTTTTCATATGTTGTTCCGATTAATCTTGCAAAAAGCTCTGATTTATAACGGGCTGAGTATTCAAGATATACCGAGCCCTGATTAAGGGCAGAATAAAATTCCTCCCTTGAAATCTGATTAATAGTGATAGTGTCATCAGAAAGAGCTTTTTGAAGGACTATGTAAGCCTCCTCCAAAATACTGTCAAACTCTGCATCAGCGGAGTTCAAGGAAAGTCTGGTTGTCTGGTCGCCTGTGTTTATCATTATTTTCTCAGGTGACAAAAACCGACTTTTATAAACTTTATCATTGGAAAAAAAGCCTTTTACACTTTGGTATATGCTTGTCAGTTCCAAATCAGAAAAAAAATTATAGCCAGATGGCCATAATTTTCTCTCAAACAATATTCTACTACCCAGAATAAAATTCATGGCTATCAGGAACACAAGCAATAAATTTTTTATTCGTTCCTTATTCATATCTTTCCTTTCATATTAGCGGAAAAAGTTCCTGATTGTTACTGTAACACTCTTTAGTTTGTCTATTGTACTCTTTTTAATTTTGTCGATATCAATTCTGACAACCTGAGAACCTTTTTGATTTTCAGCAGTCACCATAAAAATATTTGAGTTGTCAGGCAAATCAACAACAACACTGTAAAGCCCGCTTGCACCGATAAGTGTTTCGTTTTTGATTATTGCACAGTTATCAGTTGCAGGATTATATTTATACACTTTGATTTTTGTTCCCTTTTCGCCTACTGCAGATATGGTATAAGTTCTGTCAGAAGTGGAGGCAGAAAGAGATTCAGGTCTTTTTATGTATATAATGTCAGATGATGTACCTTTTTCAGTCAAAGAAATTGTGTTTGCAAAGTCAGCAAAACCAACGCAAGGCATAACCGATAATAGCGTCGCACATAGAATCATAGCTGTTATAAATTTCTTAAACATTATGCATACCTCCCTATAAAATGTTGTATCTGGAAATTGAGACAGTACCTCAATTGTATTTTTGTATTACTATTATACCACATATAATGTTACATTGCCATTACTGCAGTTTAACATTATATTACAAAATCGGGAAAGTTATAATAACTTCAGTACCCTTGCCGAATTCAGAATTAATTGTAATTGTTCCGCCGATATTTTCAATAATCTGCTTTGAAATTGCAAGACCCAGTCCTGTTCCCCCCGTATCGCGGCTTCTTGCTTTGTCAATACGATAAAATCTTTCAAACAGTCTTGGGATGTTTTCTTTTGGAATACCAATTCCGTTGTCAACAACCTTTATAAAGGCATCGCTGTATAATATGCCTGAAACAATATCTATTTTTCCGCCGTCAGAGGTGTATTTAATTGCATTTGAAACAATGTTTATGATAACCTGTTCAAGCTTATCGCGGTTGCTTTTGAATACAGGCACTTCATTAATTGGTTTATAAGTAAGTTCCTGGTTTTTCTTCCTGGCAGTTATATACATTTTTTCTATAACGCCATCCAATAATACCTGCAAGTCAATATCATCAGGCTCAACAGTCTCATTCTGCGCCTCGTCAAGTTTTGATAATGTCAGCAAATCCTTGACAATTCTTGTCATCCTGTCTGCTTCCTTAATAATAACTGATAAAAATCTGTTTTGTAAGTCCTTATCAGACATGGACTCATCCATTAGAGTTTCTGCGTATGACTTGACAGTTGTTAACGGAGTTCTCAGTTCGTGAGATACATTTGATACAAACTCACGTCTTGAAAGCTCCAGCTTTTCCTGGTTGGTTGTATCATGCATAACAACTAAAACGCCGCTTGGCTTGTTGTCGGTTTCAATTGTTGCGAAATTCAGATTTAAATATCTGTTGTTATAATTAATAAGTCTTTCGGGAGAGTCCTCATTTTTTATGTAAATAAGGTCGCCTAAGGTAATATTTGCATCAACTTTTTTGAAGAATTCATCAAAGTTTAAATTGTCATAATCTGTATCGCCGATAAATTTCTGAGCCTCAGGATTGGTAAGAATGACCTTTCCGCTAAGGTCGAATGCCAAAATTCCATCGGTCATATTTAAAAGGATTGTTTCAATCTTGGTTTTTTCTTCGTTTACTTCAATAATTGTCTTTTTGAGTTCCTGCGACATAAAGCCGAAGGAATTCGAGAGTCTTCCTATTTCGTCATTTTCCTTTGAAATTTCAAATACTTCAAACTCGCCTGCAGCAAGGCGTTCTGCTCTTTTGGTAAGATTAATAATCGGCACGCTTATTGTTTTTCCCAATAAATAACCGATTATGACAGATGCTAAAATTGCTAATAAAAGAGACTCCACAACAATTACCAAAACATTATTGACAATTGAGTTAAGCTCTTCCTTGGTGTCTTTGATATATACGATATAGCTGTTTTGTCCTTCAAGATTTACCGATACTGCATAGTCCATATAGTTTTTATCGTTGTTAACAATGTTTCCCGTTTTTCCCGACATTGCCATTACTATATTATCGGTTTTATTAATCTGAGCAGCTTTTGACGAATCGGAGCTTGACAAAACATCGCCCGTTCCGGCATCTAATATGCTATAAAATCTGTAGGTATCAATTCCTAAGGGTCCTATGTGTGAGGAAACCGCTGCCTCAACGCTTTTTAGAGGCTCAGAGCCTTTTGCAAGTTGATTTAATTCGTAAACAAATTTTTCGTTAAAAACTTTATCCATCATAACAAAAAATTCTTCATTGTAGAAATTTACAATATTTACAATCATAAACGAGCCAACAATTGTGATGAGCGAAAGCGTCAACAGTACGAAAATTGATACAATTTTATATTGAATGCTTTTAAACATCTATAATCACGCCTTGTTGAAATAGTATCCGACACCTCTTTTGGTAATAATATATCTCGGAATACTTGCATCATCTTCAATTTTCTCTCTTAATCGTCTGACAGTTACATCAACAGTTCTCACATCGCCGTAATATTCATATCCCCAAACCTTTTCCAAAAGATGCTCCCTTGTAAAGATTTTTTCGGGCTGCATTGCAAGGAATTTTAAAAGTTCAAATTCGCGGAGAGTGATGTCAACAACAGCATCTCTTTTCTTGACCTCATATCTTTCAGTGTTTATAACAAGGTCGCCTGATGTTATGACAGCTCCGCCCTCGGTTGCATCTGCCGACTTGTCAATAGTCATTCTTCTTAGGTTTGCCTTGACTCTTGCAGTCAATTCACGGACAGAAAATGGCTTTGTCATATAGTCATCGGCGCCAAGCTCCAGTCCGAGAACCTTGTCAACTTCTTCTTCCTTGGCAGTCAGCATTATAATCGGAATTGAAGATTTTTCGCGAATTTTTCTGCAGACTTCAAATCCGTCCATTTTCGGGAGCATTACATCAAGTAATATAAGGTCAGGATTTTGTGTAAGAGCAAGATCAAGACCCGTTGCTCCGTCGTATGCTTCTAAAACTGAGTAGCCTTCCTTTGTAAGATTAAATTTCAATATTTCTACTATTGGTTGCTCATCGTCGATAACAAGCACTGTTCTTGTGTCCATTTTATTCATTCCTTTCGCTTTTGTTTATTTTAATAAATATGAGTATTTGTTGTATAACGAAATACCATCATTAATTTCTGCATTTGAAAACCTTTCTTTCAAATAGGCTTTCAATTCTCTTTTTTCATCAACTGTCAATCCGCCCTTTAAAAGTCCTAAAACATAGGTGATGTCAATTCTTGCGGCATATGCCACACCCTTTTTAAAGTCATTGGCTTCAACATTATCCTTTACATAATCGTATGTACTCTTATATTCACTTTTTGGTTTTTTTGTTTCCTCATTTTGTCCATTAGCCTCATCTGAAAGCTCATCCTCTAAAAATTCAGATAATTCTCCCAGCTCGGGGGAATCAAGCTCAAATTCCTCGATAAAGGATTCGTCCGTTATAATCTGGTCAACAGCTTCTGTAATAGCCTTTGTATTTGGCTTTATGACAAATTCAAAAATTGCGGCTGCTGATGCGAGAATAAGAACTATTAAAGACAAAATAACAATTAAAATTATTTTTAAAGCTTTCTTTTTTTTCATCGGATTTCCTCTTTTAAATTTAGATAATAATATACTTAATTCTATTATACTATAAAATAAGAGAAATTTCAACTAAAAAAAATAGGTATAATCAACAAAATTTTATGGTGTTTTTTATTTAACCTTTTTATCAATATCGTAAGAGCATAGAAGCAAGCAAAATAAGCAGAATTGAAAAGTTATAAATTGAGAACTTAATCATATATTCCTTAAGCTTTGTTGGTTCGTGCTTTGTATACTGACTGATTGTGATAAGGCTTGCAAGAGATGCAATCGGAGTACCCGTTCCGCCTATATTCACGCCAATCAGCAGAGCAGGATAGTTGGTCGTGAAATGAGATAGTAAAACTGCGCTCGGAACATTGCTGATTATCTGACACGATAAAACTGATACCAAAAGCGTATGCCTGCTGACAAGTGTTCCGACTATATTTTTAACAGCATCAATTCGTGCTAAATTTCCTGAAAAAATGAAAAAGGCGCAAAAGGTCAAAAGCAGTCCGTAATCTACTTCTTTGAGTGCATCGCGGTCTAAAAAGAGCATTGAAACCGTAATAATAATCAATCCCCATATAAAAGGAATTGTATTAAAGACGATTGCAATTGACAATGCAAAAAGAATTGAATACATAAGGGTTTTGCGCTTATCAAGCTTTATGTCCGCATCGCTTGCTGAAAGCTTTAATGGTTCTTTTTTAATAAAAAGACAGCATATTGTTATGAGCGTTACCGATATCATAAAAGGCGGAAACATAATCTCGAAAAATTCCGCTGTCGGAATGTTCATAGAAGAATAAAGATAAAGATTTTGCGGGTTTCCGAACGGAGTTAACATTCCGCCGAGATTTGCCGCAATATTCTGCATTATAAAGGTAAAGGACATTAGCTCCTTGTGGTTGGTTTGTGAAAGAACAAAATAGCCTAAAGGCAGAAAGGTTATAAGAGCCATATCATTTGCAATAAGCATTGAACCGATAAATGTTATGTAAACCAATGCCAGGATTGCAGACCGTGTATTTTTAAATATGCAGACGACCTTTTTTGCGACTATCTGGAAAAAATAAATGTGTCTTAGTGCACAAACAACTGCCAACGCGCAAAAAAGACAGCAAAGTGTTTTAAAATCAAAGTATGAAAGATATTCCCTGTCGAAAGGGATAATGATAATCGTTATAATTGCAAGCATCCATGCAATTGAGAAGATTAAATTTTTTCTTATGAATTGTAAAACTATGTTCATTCTTTTTCTCTTTTCCTGTTGTATATTTCCTCGGGCACAGGAACTTGCTCAAGCATAATATCCTTTCGTGCCTTGACACTGTATTGTGCATAATATTTGTGTGTAATCTCAATGTTTTTGTGTCCCAATAATTCGGCAACCATTTTTATGTCAACCCCGTCTTCTAAGAGCTGGCAAGCAAATGTTCTTCTTAGAGCATGAGGCCTTGTTTTGTCAGGATTGGTTATTGAAACTGTGCGGCAGTAGTTTTTTAAAAGCTTTTCAATTCCCGCAGTTGTAAAGCGTTTGGCGTTTCTGCTTATGAACAAAGCTCCTTTTTCAATGCTTTCCCTTAATTTTTCTTCGCTTTTTAAGTAATCACTTATTGTTTCCTTGACCTGCTGAGGCATATAAATTTCTTGCTGGTCGCCGCCTTTTCTCGTTACGATAAAGGAATTAGTATCAAGGTCAATATCTTCAATATTCAAGTTAATAAGCTCGGAAACACGAATTCCTGTACCGAGATATGTAGTAAAAATTGCGGCATCGCGAAGCTTTCTTTTTTTGTATTCGGTAAGGAGTCTTCCCTCGTAATATTTTTCTCCGTTATAGATAACATCCAACAAATCACAGGTTTCCTGAGAAGTCAAACGCTTTTTGATTTTCTGGTGGAGCTTTGCAAAATCAACCTTATCGGTTATATTTTCTTTGATTTGTTCTGTCTTATATAAATAGATAAACATTCCGCGCACAGCCGACATCTTTCGGTTAATTCCGTAGGCAGAATTTTTATAAACTCTTTTTATTACCTTGCCGCTTACAGTATGAGTTTCCTGCTCATATTCGCGAAGATATGATTTAAAGCGGATAAGGTCAGTGACCTTTAGGTTGTTGATATCCTTTACGGATATCTGTTTTATATCATCAATTCCCTCTAACACTTCATTTTTTAAATAGTTAAAAAACACACGGATATCAATAGCATAACCGATTTGAGTGTTTATGCTTTCGCCTGTGTAATATTCAATTAAATATTCCGTCACAAAATCAGGTAATTGTGAAGTATATTCCCTCAGGTATGAAAATTTATTGTTAAGAGCCATAAAATCACCTCCGATACAGACAGATTATATCACGATTGGGCAAATGTGTAAATATAAATAGCCAAAAAATTGTCGATACTTAAAATCTTTGAAAAAACACTTGAAAAATATTACAATCTGTAGTATAATAAGTACAAATTAAATTGTTTTAAAATGAGGAGGAATTTTTTTATGAAGAAAATTTTGGCAATTACATTAAGCTTAATGATGGTTGTTTCTTTAGCTGCTTGCGGCGGTGCAGGAACAAAGATGACTATGGGTACAGGCGGTACAGCAGGTACATATTATGGCTACGGCGGCGTTTTGGGACAGTATATCAAGAATAATGCAGGAATTAATGTAACAGTTGTTTCAACAGACGGTTCAAAAGCAAACATTCAGGGTATTGATGCAGGAAACTATCAGTTAGGAACTGTACAATCTGATGTTATGGCATATGCATGGGACGGTATCCGTTCTTTTGAAAATGAAGGAAAGGTTGATTCTTTCCGCACTGTTGCAGGTTTGTATGCAGAGGCTGTTCAATTGATAACAATGGACCCAGCAATCAAGTCAGTAGCAGATTTGAAGGGTAAATCAGTTTCAATTGGTGCTCCTGGCTCAGGTGTTTACTTTAATGCAATTGATGTTTTGACAGCAGCAGGTCTTGCTGAAACTGACATCAAAGCTCAGTATCAGTCATTTGCAGACAGTGCAGATGCACTAAAGGATGGAAAGATTGACGCTGCATTTATCGTAGCAGGACCTCCAACTCCTGCAATCACAGAATTGTGCACAACAAACAGTGCATACCTTGTTCCTATTGATGGCGATGTTGCAAAGAAATTAATGGAAAGCAATCCTTTCTATACAGAGCACACAATTCCTGCAGGAACATATGCAGGTCAGGAAGCAGATGTTAAGACTGTTACAGTTAAGGCAACATTGATAGTAAGCAAAGATTCTTCTGAGGAAGATGTTTATGCATTGACAAAGGCTATATTTGAGAACATTGATGCAATCACTGCAGAAAATGCCAAGGGTGCAGAACTTTCATTGGAAAATGCAACAGGCGGTATGACTGTTCCGTTCCATAAGGGAGCAGCAAAATATTTTGCAGAAAAGGGAATTGAGGTTGCTGCAGAGTAATAAAAAAACAAGAGTGCTGATGCGGTGAAAGACTCTTTCACCGCATTTGTTTTATAAGCTCCCGAGGAGGAAAGTTAATGTTGTTTTCAAAAAAAAATAAATCGGAAGTACAGGCTCCCATGGATTTGGAAGAAGTAATGCAGAAATTTGACCGTGAATCCAATGTACGTATCTGGGAAGGATGGCAAAAAACTGCTGTTTCCTGTATTCTGGCAATTTTTTCATTATTTTGTATTTATGTGACATTGTTTGCCACCTGGCTCGAAGAGCTAAGACTGACAACCTTTGTGGCTTTTATAGTAGGTCTTGCATACATTGTATATCCTGCCCAAAAAGGCAAACAAAAAGTCAATTTTATGCCATGGTATGACATTTTGCTGATGATTTGCGGCACAGGCGCATTTTTATATTTTGCGGCAAATGCCGAAACCATCATTCAGCAGGGAAGCAGATTTGAATGGTATCAGATTGTGATTGGCATTCTGGGAATTATCTCCACTGCAGAGGCTTGTCGCCGAAGTGTAGGGTTGCCTATAGTAATTGTGGCTGGCTGTTTTGTCCTCTATGCATTGATATGGGGGCTTTCAAACCCGACCTTGTGGGGAAAACTTAATTATATAGTTCATTATCTGTTCTATGGTAAAGAGGGTATTTTATCAACACCAATTAATGTTTGTTCCAAATTTATTGTAGTGTTTATAATATTCGGAGCATTTTTAGAGAGAACAGGAATTGCTGATTTCTTTATTAACATCTCCAATGCAGTTGTTGGTGGTTTTTCAGGTGGTCCTGCAAAGGTTGCGGTAGTTGCAAGTGCTTTTGAGGGTATGGTTTCGGGCTCTTCTGTTGCGAACACAGTTGGTTCAGGCTCAGTTACAATTCCGTTGATGAAAAAGACAGGCTATAAGCCTGAATTTGCGGCTGCTGCTGAGGCATCAGCATCTACAGGTGGTCAGATTATGCCTCCTATCATGGGTGCGGCGGCGTTTTTGATGGCAGATTACATAGGCGTTCCATACAGCAACATTGTTGTTCGTGCTATTTTACCTGCTGTTTTGTATTTTGCAGGTGTATTTATAACCGTTCACTTAGAAGCAAAGAAAGAGGGCCTTCGCGGTCTTACAAAAGAGGAATTACCAAAGCTTTTGCCACTTCTTAAAAAAGTGTATTTGTTAATTCCATTGATACTGTTGATATATCTTGTAAGTATTACTCAGCGTTCAATTCAGTATGCTGCGGCTATTTCTATCATAGCGGCTATTGTGGTAAGTATTTTAAATAAGGAAAACAGAATTACTCCAAAGCGTATCTGGGAAGCTCTTGCGGCAGGCGGACAAGGTATGATTGCGGTTGCGGCGGCTTGTGGTGTTGCAGGTATGATTGCAGGAACAATCACTATGACAGGTCTTGCAAATATGATGATTAACGGTATTGTTGCGCTGGCTGGAAATCAGGTAATTATTGCGCTGTTTTTAACTATGCTTTGTTGTATAGTTCTGGGTATGGGTGTTCCTACCACTGCGAACTATTGTATTATGGCGGCAACATGTGCTCCGATTTTGGTGCGAATGGGTGTTCCGCCTGTTGCAGCACACTTCTTCGTGTTCTACTTCGGTATTGTGGCAGACCTGACCCCGCCTGTTGCTCTGGCAGCATATGCGGGAGCGGCGATTGCTCAGGCAAATCCGATGAAGACGGCAATAACGGCGACCAAGCTTGCAATCGGTGCGTTTATTGTGCCATATGTGTTTGCACTGAATCCTGCAATGCTTCTTATTGATACCACAGCTATGGATGTTGTGCTGATTATCATAACTTCATTGATAGGTATTTTTGCAGTGTCTGCATCTTTAGAGGGATATCTTATCCACAGTATGCCTTGGTATCAGCGAATTATGTCACTTGCAGGCGGATTGCTTTTGATATATCCTGGTCTTGTTACAGACTCTATCGGTTTATCTTTGGTTGCAATTGTGGTAATAATTCAGTTTTTAACAAGAAAAAAGAAAAATTTATAAAAACAAAATGACAACTTCTTTAAAGAGGTTGTCATTATGTTATTTTATTAAGCATAAGAAATTATAAAATGATTTGGGGGTGTCGGAAATGAAGCTATATTATGATTTACACATTCATTCTGCCTTGTCGCCGTGCGGAGATAAGGATATGACGCCCAATAATATTGTAAATATGTCGATTATAAAGGGTCTTGATATAATTGCAGTAACCGACCACAATACCTGTGGAAATGTGCGTGCAGTTATGGAGGTTGC
>JAZOTJ010000042.1:0-13272 GCA_045657585.1 Clostridia bacterium
GAACGAAGAATTATAAACTGACCTGCCTTTGCTTTTCTCGCAACTAATGGCGCTTCAATTTCCATCTGGGTAACAGTAGGATTTAATATTTTTTTATGAATGATTTTATACATAAATAACCCTCTAATCAAATATAATCCCTAAAGGGATTACTTTTATAATGGTTATATTTTAACTCAATTTTAATTAAAAGTCAACCTTTGGGAATTAAAATAGTGAGCAAATCTGCTCACTATCTTTATGCATTAATATATATTTCCTCTGTTTTCTTCTGTGCCTCTTTCAGCTTTTCGATTACAAGACTGTTGTCAGTTTTGTTATTTAGCATATCAATTGCATATGTAACCTCGTTGAATAACTCAAAATACATCTCTTTGTATTTTTCCATTTTCATAACCCTCCTTTGCATAAAAAAATGTGTAGCACGAAGCTACACATAAAAACGCAATAGCTCCGATTACTGTTGCTACACATTCCATAAACTTTTAAAATACTCAAGTTATGAAAACCGAAGCTAGCATTTTTTGCAAAATGCTCAGCTTGAGTATTAAAAAAATTTTTAGAATATGTAGCATTTAAAGTATATCATTTAATAAAATTATTTTCAATAGTTTGGAGAAAAAATTTTGATGTAAAAATAAATTTATTTAAAAATAATGTTGAAGTATGTCGAAAATTGAAAAGATGAAATGATTATGTCCTTTTGTTGCCAAAAGAACGAAAAGCATTTAAGAGGGAGTTCCCTCTTAAAAAACACCCCTGACGCATGCTCGCGAAAGTGCATTAACAATGCACAAGCGAGCTGTCAGCGAGTGCTAAATCAAAGTAGGCGGCACTAAAAGCCGCCATAGTGCGAACATATCTGCAAATCGAGAGTTTTCTTGTTTCTGTGACTTATTAACTATTTGATTTTGGTTTAAAAATGAGAGCGGCAACTAATGAAAAAATTATTGCAGCTGCAATTCCTGCTGCTCCTGCAGTGAGTCCGCCTGTAAAAATTCCTAAAAACCCGTCCTCTTCGACTGCCTTTTTGACACCCTTTGCAAGAGTGCATCCAAAACCGCTCAGTGGAATTGTTGCACCTGCGCCGCAAAAGTCGATAAGCTTCTGATAAATTCCGAAAATTTGCAGAATAACTCCCGAAACAACATAAGAAACAAGTATTCTTGCAGGCGTCAGTTTTGTTTTATCAATTAATATCTGTCCAATAACACAAATCAATCCGCCTACTATAAAGGCTTTAACATACATCATAAAATCAATCCTTTCTTTAAAGCTCAGTTTTATTGGAAATGGAAACCGCGTGTGCTATCCCCGGAATAGTTAAGCCCTGCTGAACTGTCATTGGGTTCATAAGAGCACCTGTTGCCATGACAAGAACTCTGTTTATGCTATTTTTTTTGAGCTCCTTAAAAACATATCCCGCAAAAACCGATGCACAGCAACCGCAACCGCTTCCACCCGCGTGAACATCCTGTTTTTCTATATCAAAAATCATTTTTCCTGCATCCTTATGTTGAGTGTAGATATCGTATCCGTCCTGATTAAGCAAATCGCATAAAATATCTGAGCCGACAACTCCCAAGTCTCCTGTCAGAATTAAATCATAATCTTCAGGCTTCAGACCTGTATCATTAAAATGTGTTATAAGGGTATCGGCTGCCGCAGGAGCCATTGCAGCACCCATATTGTTAAGGTCACTGATTCCCATATCAACAACCTTTCCCGTTGTCAGATGAGTTATATATGGTCCGTTGCCATCCTTTGAAAGTATAGCACAGCCTGAGCCTGTGACAGTCCATTGAGATGTCGGAGCGCGTTGTCCGCCATATTCAAGCGGATATCTGAACTGTTTTTCTGCAGTACAAAAATGACTTGAGGTTATGCAAAGAGTGTGATTTGCAAATCCTCCAGAAGTTATTATTGCGCCGAGCGAGAGGGATTCTGCCATTGTTGAGCATGCACCATAAAGCCCGAAGAATGAACAGTCAAAGCCTGCCATTGCATAGTTTGCACCCACACACTGATTAATCAGATCTCCGCCTAAAATATATTCAACTTCAGAATCGGACAGATTTGCTTTTCGCATTGCAAGCTCTGCTGTCTTCTTTTGGAGTTTGCTCTCAGCCTTTTCCCAGGAGTCTTCTCCCCAGTAATCATCATCCAAAACATAGTCGAAGTAGCGGTAAAGCGGACCTTCGCCCTCTTTTTTTCCTACAATTGATGCGGTTTCGGCTATTGTCGGAGGGGTTTTAAATTTAATTGTTTGTTTTCCTATATGTTGATTCATAAACTCAATACTCCTTTTTGTTATGATATAATTTTTTCATAAAAACCCTCTTTTATGCGCTGTTTCAAAGTTTTTGTCACACTTTTTTCGTTGATTTCACACAGTTTATATAAAAGCTCTGCAAATTCCTCTTTTGTGGCAATATCATTTGGTCTTAATAATTTATTGGAATTTGTAATAAAGTCATTAGATATAAGCGTTTTTACGCTTGCTTTTGCATAGTCGGGAATGGCAGATGAATCGGGGTATAAAAGGTTTACCCCGTTATCAGTTTTTAGAGAAGATGCGCGGGCTATGATTGAAAACATTTCAGCTCTTGTCAATGGCTCATCAGGGCAAAGATAGAGTTGGTCATCATACTTTTTGCCTGTAATTATTTTTGAGCTGTATAGAATATAAGAATCGTTCTTTAATTCGTCACAAAGCTCACTGTCATCTGCAAAAATTATTGGAATACTGTTTTTGTCCTTTTGATTAATTCCTAAAGCAGAGCAAAGATAGATTATTGCACTTCTTCGTGTAATCTGAGAATTTGGGAAAAAGTAGTATTTATTGCCAATTCTCTCGCCTTTCATTATATTTTTCTCGACTAACTTTTCTGCTATATGGCGTAAGCGATGTGTTTTCATATCCTCATAAAAAAATTCAGTTTCACTTACTTCATTTTCGGCCGAAACAGTTACCATACATTCTGAAATGTTTGAATAAACTCCGTTTGATGAAATTCTGTATTGAAAACTGTCACATCCTGTAAAGTTATCATAAGGTGTGTAGGTGAACTGATTACCTGACATATTGATTTCTCCGTTTGATGGCAGCGTTGTAAGGTGTATGGAATAAGGAGCATCGCACTCTATATAAAAGTTGCCTGTTGTATCTTCATTTTTTGATGCATTAAGATTAAGGCTATAGGTTTTGCAGGAAAAATCATCAAAGGATGCATATTCCTCAAACACGTCAATTACCTCCCTGGCATAGACCGAGGAGGTAATTTGTATCAATATTAAAGTTAAAAGTATAAGCTTTTTCATATTATCAGACCTTTCAAAAAGATTAATAATATTTTTTGATAATATAGAAAAGATATACTGTGATAAAATTTCCAAAAAAATTTTTATGCAGATATTTCTTCGATTTCTTCTTCAATTTTGTGAAGGGTTATAACCACAGCGCTCATATCATCAGGAGTTCTTGGATAAATCTTTTTTCGAGCACCTGTCACAATACTTTTTGCGAGCTCATCATTGGAAATTCCGTCTGTTTTCATCAAACCTTTTATCCATTCTCCGCGCATTACTCCGTATCCTGCCTCACTTACTCCATCCGATGCCATTACAATCATATCGCTGTCATTAAGGTTTCGCGTGATGTTATCTGCATCAATGCTCTCCATAATCCCTGCTGGAATACCTTTTGCGGAGATTGTTTCAATGGTATTCTGAGTTTTTATATAGCTTTGTGCACCGCCGATTTTTATGAATTCTGTTTTACCTGAACGTAAATCGATTTCGCATAAATCTATCGTTGAAAAGCCTTCTCTGTCCATTTTCAGTGCAAGTGTTGAGTTAATCAGATTAATTGCAATATTTTTTGAAAAGCCTGCTCTTAAAAATCCGCTTAACAATTCGGCAGTCATTCGGCTTTCTCTTGATGCATCATAACCGCTTCCCATGCCGTCACAAAGGATTATATAGTATTTTCCTTTGTCAGTTTTAAAGTGAATAATTGTATCGCCTGAAACCTCTTGAGAGTCTTTCTCCTTCTGAAAATACGAAATATCAAGATAGTAACAATCATCACAACAAAGCTTGTGAAGTGATTTGTTCTTGCAGTAAACAGTTTTCATCTTCGTTCCTATAGCCTCTGATGCAATTTCTAAAAGCCTGTCAGAATCAATGTCACAGCTTGTCTGATAATAAATTTCGTAATAACCTTCGTTGTCACGAATGACATTTAAATCTTTTAAATATATGGCATGCTTTGAACATTCTGAAATGATAAGCTTTTCCTTTTGCTCATCAAAAAAGAAGTTGCCCTGGATTTCTTCTGAAAGGTCACTTATTACCTTGGAAATCTCAACATATTGATTGGAAACAAGGTTTCTCTCTCCAAATCGCACTCCTTTTTGAAGAGTGTCAAGCTTATGTATTTCATATACGTGATTAAATTCATTTAAGAATAAATCGGGTTGAATACATTTTTGAGTAAAAACAATCGGAGCGTTTTCAACAGTGCACTGACCCTCTTTTTCAGTAGTGTCCAAAATTGAAAACATATATTTATATGTATCATTAAAGTTTTTTTGCCAACAATCTCCGAAGCGGTTGCAATCGGAACATATTCTTTCACAGGTTTCGTCAAACAGTGATGCGGGAGAAACGATATTATCTGTCCCTCGTTTAAAGGATGACCTAAATTGTCTTGCAAATTCTGAAAATGTGTGTGAAAAACAATTAAGTTCTTCTGTTATATATTCTTTTATGCGAAAATCACGCCTTGGCAAGTCAAATTTGAATGCATTAGCAAGAAAAACACCTGTGTGCTGATTGAATTTTACAGGTAATATCGCAAATATCAGTGCAGAAATCAATATGTCAGCAACGGATAGCGGGATGAACTGATAGTTGCCTGCAAAAAGAAGTGAAACTGTGACTCCGCTTATAAATCCGATGGCTGAACCAATCTGACCAAATGAGTTTAAAAGGCAAGCCAGAACTGCACTTATGCCGAAAATTCCTGCGCTTGAGAGCGCATAAGGAGAGCTTGAACTTGCCAAAAAACCGCACAACATGGCAAAAGTTGCTGAAGTTGAAAAGCTTTGATACATACAAAGGCACAGAACCATATAAATGCTTATTATAGTTTTCAGGTTTATTGAATATGGAAGAGATATGCCTGACAGTCCCCATAGCAATACCATAATAACGACTACCAAGGATATTGCATTTTCTTTTGTTGCAGGCTCATTTTTTCTCTGTTTTTCAAAAATTGAATTAATATTTGAAAAAATCGGAAAGGAGATTGATGCAAAGATTATTTCAAGCATAAGCATTGAAAATCCCATAATATATGTCCCCTTTATCAACGTTTCCATAGTTCCGCAAAACAAAAGTGAGCACGGCGTAATAATTGCATCTATAGTTTTATTGTTTTCTTTTTTTGTCATAAATATTTTTGCAGCGTATATAATAAGTGAGGCGCAAAAATATTTAATTACTGATGCCCCTGAAGAAACAGAGCCTGCCAGAATTGCTAAAATATACAGGTATGCTGTTTGGGGTTTTGCTGTAGTGGCAAGAAAGACACACCCGAACGGATGAAATCCTAAAATATCAGCACGCTGACATATAAGTGTTAAAACAGATAATATAATATCCGTCTTTTCTGGAGCTCTTATAAGTGAGCGCATCTGGGTGTTGTGTTTTTTAATAATTTGTTGATTCATAATAATTCCTCCTTAGTATTTATGGAAAGTTTTTCTATTATAACACTTTGATATCTAATAAAATGTAAAATTCTGATGTCAAATTTTAGGAAAAGGTCGACCTGATTTTCAATTCGTTGACATTTTTATTTCAATTTATGGTAATGTGTGGAGTTTATTATAAAAGTCTGTTATAATTTAGCTTGAAAAAGGATGGAATTTGTTGAAAGGACTGTTACGATTTGAAGAGAGTGATTGTTATTTCTGATACACATCAGTGCATTGAAACTTGTATAAGTATGATTAAAAATATTAATGATATGGATTTAATAATTCACGCTGGCGACCACTGGAGCGATGCAAGAGAATTAGAAAATCATTTTCCCGACATACCTATAAAGTATGTAAGAGGTAATTGTGATTTTTCGCTTGCTCCTGTAGAGGAACTCGTTGAATTTGAAGGAAAGAAAATTTTTGTGACACACGGGCATATGTATAATGTCAAATCAGAGCCTGACAGATATGACACGATAAGAAAAAGAGGAGAAGAGCTTGGGGCAGATGTGGTTGTGTTCGGACATACCCATATCCCCTGTAACCTTAATTTGGGCAATATTACCCTATTAAATCCAGGAAGTGTGAAATACACAAGAAATTTTGGTGTTATTGAGATTGAAAATGGGAAAATAGGTACTGCGATTTTAAGCTGTTAGCACATAATGTAGAGTTTTGTCAGAGAAAAAACCACAATATATTGTGTTTTTGTCGAAAGATTGAGATAACAAAAAATGTTTCTTAAATGTCACAACGAAACATAGAAATACCAATAAACTGTGACATAATAGCAACAAATGGCTTTGTTGCTCAAAATAATGCCACACTCACTGTCAAATGTTGGAAAACTTAATATGGTGTATGCTAAACTCCCCGAAACTTTATTGTTTTCGGGAGTTTTTAATATTATAATTGTAATCGTAATAGCTTTTTAGTTTGATGTAACAGGGAAGTAATTGTAGGGACCATTGTTATATTGACAAATAAACAGACAGGCAGTGTGATATGTTTTCATGTCCGCTGCCTGTTTGTTTGACAAGAATTTCTATATGTGATAAAATAGAAGAAATGTTAATGTGAAAGAGGCATAATTATGGAAAACGAACATAATATAACTATAATCGGTTCTACAGGCTCAATCGGCACTCAGACTCTTGAAGTGGCGGATGCATATCCGAATATCAGGGTGCACGGGTTGTCGGCATATTCAGATATAGACTTGCTGGAAAAGCAGATAAGAAAATATAAGCCGAAGTTGGCCGCAGTGGTTGATGAAGAAAAAGCAAAGGACCTGAAGGTAAGGGTTTCTGATACAAACACAAAAATCGTGTCGGGAAACGAGGGAGTATGCGAAGTTGCAACTGTTGATGGAGCTGATTTGGTGGTTACTGCAGTTGTCGGAATTTCGGGATTAAAACCTACAATTGAGGCCATTAAACAGAAGAAAAATATAGCCCTGGCAAACAAGGAAACTCTTGTGACAGGCGGTCATATTGTGACAAAGCTTTGTAAGGAGTATGATGTAAAGCTTTTGCCTGTCGACTCAGAACATTCTGCAATATTCCAGTCTATGCAGGGCTTTGATAAAAGGGACATAAAAAGAATTGTTCTGACTGCATCAGGCGGACCATTCTTTGGCAAAACCAAGGAGGAACTTTCAAAGGTAACATTGGAGCAGGCACTAAAGCACCCTAACTGGAGTATGGGAGCTAAGGTAACAATCGACTCATCTACTCTTGTAAATAAGGGATTGGAAGTGATTGAGGCGAAATGGTTGTTTGGTGTTGATGCATCAAAGATTAAGGTGTTGGTGCACCGACAAAGCGTGGTTCATTCAATGGTTGAATATATGGATAACGGTGTTATGGCACAGCTTGGTGCGCCCGATATGAAATTGCCTATTCAATATGCAATAACATATCCTAAACGCCTTTTGATGAAGGATAATGAGCTTGATTTTACAAAGTATTCAACCCTTACCTTTGAAGAACCTGATATGGATACGTTCTATGCTTTAAAACTTGCATATGATGCAGCAAGAGTCGGAGGCTCATTACCGACTGTTTTCAACAGTGCTGATGAAGCAGCAGTTGAATTATTCAGACAAAAAAAGATTTCGTATCTTGACATAACAAGACTCATCAGTGAGGCGATGGATAAAATTAAGAACATAGAAAATCCGTCAGTTGAAGAGATTTTTGAGGTTGACAAAGAAGCAAGACAGGTTGTCAAAGGTCTTGTTGATTAATTTTGGAGTTGATAAGATGTTAACGGTTATAATAACAATAGTGATGTTTTTGGTACTCATATCAATTCATGAGTTCGGACATTTTGTGATGGCAAAACTGACAGGAATAAAGGTTGAGGAATTTTCTGTTGGGATGGGCCCGGGAATAATAAAAAAACAGGGACATAAAACGTTGTATTCGTTAAGACTTATTCCGTTTGGCGGATATTGTCGTTTTGTAGATGATTTAGAGAACGCTGAGGCATTGAATAATCAGAAAAAATATAAAAGATTTCTGGTGCTGATTTCGGGAGCGCTTTTAAACATTGTGCTTGGGTATTTGTTGTTTGTTCTGATGACTGCAACAATGCCTCATCCTGACGGGGAACAAAACACGATTAGTGTCCCTGTTGTCGACAAGGTTGTGGAAAACTCATATATTGCCGAAGCAGGGTTGATGAGTGGTGACGAGATAATTGAAATCAACGGGAAAAAGATCGGATTTTATCAGGACATTGCACTTTATACCGCTGATTTTACTGAGGATACTTTAGCAGAAGTCAAGGTTAAAAGAGATGGAGAAGAGCGTATCATTTCATTCAAACCTACAGTGAGTGAGACGACATATAACTATATGGAGAACTATGTTGAGGTAATAACCTCAATAAATGGGCACACATCATCTCAGAAGTATGATTATTCACAAGATGTAAACAAAGATGAAATAGCCGGTATGGTGGGAAAAAGTGAGACAGAAAAAAGACTTATTATAGGCTTTAACCCCAAAAGTGAGGTTGTGGGAATAAATAATATTTTCCAATACTCATACCACTATACAATCTATGTTGTCAAGATGGTTTATAAATCATTGTGGGACTTAGTAAGCGGAAATGTGGGACTTGAGAGTGTGTCAGGACCTGTCGGAATTGTAGGAGTTGTGAATGATGCGGTTAAGACAGGAAGCTATGGTTTTGTCAATATACTCTTTTTAGCGGCAGTCATAACAATAAATCTAGGGATTTTTAACTTGTTGCCAATTCCTGCGCTTGACGGCGGAAGACTTGTGTTTTTAATAATTGAGGCAATAATCGGAAAGAAAATTTCTGCCCAGAAAGAAGAATTAATTCATACAATCGGTCTGGTTGCATTGATGATTTTTGGTATATTCATTGCATTTTCAGATGTTTTTAAAATGATAAAATAGGTATGTGCGGTGTTGCAAATTTATGCAATACCGCCTTTTATTTGGCAAAATTTATAAAATCTTTAAATATTTTTACAAAAAATGAAATATCTTAAGATATTTACTTGAAAAAATTACTTATATATGGTATGATATAAGTGGTATAAAATTTTTTAATAAAAAGGATGATTATAGTGAAAAAAGTTGCAATAATTATGGGCAGTGACAGTGATTTGCCAAAGGTACAGCCAGCGATTGACAAATTAAGAGCTTTTGGAGTAGAGATTGAAGCTCATGTTTTTTCAGCGCACAGAACACCTGAGGCAGCAAGAGATTTCAGTGTTAATGCTAAAGACAATGGTTTTGGAGTTATAATAGCTGCGGCTGGAAAGGCTGCACATCTGGCAGGTGCAATTGCTGCAAACACAACTTTGCCGGTAATCGGAATTCCTGTAAAAGCATCAGCACTTGATGGTCTTGATGCACTTTTATCAACAGTTCAGATGCCTGCAGGTATTCCTGTTGCAACAGTTGCGATAGATGGTGCTGAAAACGCGGCAATTTTAGCGATGCAGATTCTTGCGCTCTCTGATGATAATCTGGCAGACAAGCTTATGGATATGAGAGAAAAGATGACACAGGACGTTATAAAAAAGGACAAAAATCTGGTGTACTAATCTGAAAGGAGAAAACAGCTAATGGGTGGCTTTTTTGGAACGGTCAGCAAACATGATGCAATAAGTGATGTCTTTTTCGGAACAGACTACCATTCGCATCTCGGAACAAAGCGAGGCGGAATGGCGGCATTTGATAAGGAACGCGGATTGCAGAGGGATATTCATAACATCGAAAATTCCCCATTCAGAACAAAGTTTGAACACATTTTTGAGGAAATGAAAGGAAATGCGGCGATTGGCTCAATCAGTGATATGGAACCGCAACCGCTTTTAATCCGTTCAAACATAGGAACATATGCAATCAGCATTGTGGGACGTGTCAATAACGGAGAAGAATTGATTGAAAAATATCTTTTCTCATCAGGCGGACATTTTAATGCAATGACAGGCGGAAGAGTGAATTCAGTTGAATTGATTGCATCGCTTATCAATCAGAAACAGAGCTTTGTGGAGGGCATTAAATTCGCTCAGGATGTCATTGACGGATCCGCATCAATATTAATCCTTACAAACGAGGGAAAACTGATTGTTGCAAGGGACAAATTCGGAAGAACTCCTGTTCTTGTAGGAAAAAATGACGAAGGATATTGTGTGTCCTTTGAGTCGTTTGCATATAAAAAGCTTGGCTATCACGATGAAAAGGAATTGGGTCCCGGAGAAATTGTTGAGATAACTGCTGACAGTTTAAAGCAATTGGCAGAACCGGGAAAGGAAATGAAAATCTGTTCATTCCTCTGGACATATTTCGGATATTCAACTTCAAATTATGAGGGTGTGAATGTTGAGGTTATGCGTTGTCGTAATGGCGAGATAATGGCGAAGAATGACGAAGAACTCGGAAAGAATAAGAATATTGACTATGTATGCGGAATACCTGATTCAGGAACTCCGCATGCCATCGGATATGCAAATGAAAGTAAAATTCCTTTTGCAAGACCATTCATAAAATATACACCTACATGGACAAGAAGTTTCACTCCGACTCAGCAATCGGAGAGAAATAAAATTGCAAAAATGAAATTGATACCTGTTCACGAGTTGATAACAGATAAAAACCTGTTGTTTATTGATGACTCAATAGTAAGAGGAACTCAGCTTCGTGAAACTGTTGAATTTTTATATGAGAATGGTGCAAATTCAGTGCATATGCGTTCGGCTTGTCCTCCGATTATGTACGGATGTAAATACCTGAATTTCTCAAGAGCAACAAGTGATATGGAGTTGATTGCCAGAAAGATTATTGTTGAGCTTGAGGGCGAAGAGGGATTTAAATATATTGAAGAATACAGTGACTCAAAAACTGAGCGTGGAAAGAATTTGAGAAAAGCAATTTGTGATAAATTTAATTTCTCATCACTGGAATTCCAGTCGATTGAGGGAACTATAAAAGCGATTGGATTAGAACCATGTAAGCTATGCACATATTGCTGGAACGGCAAAGAGTAAGAAAGGAAGATTGAAATGAGTAATAACAAATCAAGATCAGACAGCTACGCTGCAGCGGGTGTTGATATCACAGCTGGCTACAAAGCAGTTGAATTAATGAAAAAGCACATTGCAAGAACAATGATTAATGGAAAGTCAGACGATATCGGTGGTTTCGGCGGATTGTTTGAGCTGGATATGACAGGTATCACAAAGCCTGTATTGGTAAGCGGAACAGACGGTGTGGGAACAAAGTTAAAGCTTGCATTTTTGATGGACAAGCACGATACAGTCGGAATTGACTGTGTTGCTATGTGTGTTAACGACGTTATCTGTTGCGGTGCAAAGCCATTGTTCTTCCTTGACTATATTGCCTGCGGAAAGAACTACCCTGAAAAGATAGCAGAGATTGTATCAGGTATCGCAGAGGGTTGTGTTCAGGCGGGTTGTGAATTGATTGGCGGAGAAACTGCCGAAATGCCAGGTTTCTATCCTGTTGATGAATATGATCTGGCAGGCTTTACTGTTGGCGTGGTTGATAAGTCAAAGGTTTTGGATAACTCAAAGATTAAAGAGGGCGATGTTGTTATCGCATTGGCATCAAGCGGTGTTCACTCAAATGGTTTCTCTTTGGTAAGAAAGGTGTTTGATGTTGAAAATGCTGACATCAAGACTCCTTTAGCTGAACTTGGCGGAAAGTCAATCGGCGAAACTCTTTTGACTCCTACAAAGATTTATGTTAAGTCAATGTTGGCACTGTTCGATGCAGTAACAGTCAAGGCAGTTTCTCATATAACAGGCGGCGGTTTTTATGAAAACATTCCAAGAAGTATTCCTGAGGGCTTTGGCGTTAAGGTAGACAGAAGTGCAGTTAAAGTTCTTCCTATATTTGAGCTTTTGGCAAAGCAGGGCGGTATTTCGGAAAGAGATATGTTTAACACATTCAATATGGGTGTTGGTATGACCTGTGTTGTTGACAAGGAAAATGTGGATAAAGCATTGGAAGTGTTGAAAGCTAATGGCGAAGACGCTTATGTAATCGGAGAAATCGTTAAATCAGACGAAAGTGTGACAATATGCTAAAGACAAATATCGGTGTGTTGGTATCAGGCGGAGGAACAAACCTTCAGGCTCTGATTGATGCACAAAATGAGGGTATTATTAAAAGCGGAGAGATTAAGCTCGTTATTTCAAACAAGGAAGATGCTTATGCATTGGAAAGAGCAAGAAATAACGGAATTGATTCTAAATTCATCAAAAAAGATGCAGATTTTGAAAAAAATCTTGTTGCCGCCTTGGAAGAATATAAAATTGATTTGATTGTACTTGCAGGATTTTTGGTAATTTTAAGCGAAGATTTTGTAAAAAAATATGACAGGAGAATTATAAACATTCATCCGTCATTAATTCCGTCATTTTGCGGTGATGGTTTCTATGGCCTAAAGGTGCACGAAGCAGCATTAGCTCGAGGTGTTAAGTTAACAGGTGCAACAACTCACTTTGTTAATGAGATTACCGATGGCGGAGAGATTATAATGCAAAAAGCAGTGGAAATAAAAGAGGGCGATACCCCTGAAATCCTCCAAAAAAGAGTTATGGAGGAAGCTGAATGGAAAATTCTACCGCTATCAGTTGAAAAAATATCTGAACAAATGAAAGGAAAATCGTTATGATTAAAGAACTTTATCAAAACAGCTATCCGGGAAGAGGAATAATTATCGGAGAAACTCCTGATGGAGAAAATGCAGTTATCGCATATTTCATTATGGGAAGAAGTGTAAACAGCAGAAACAGAATTTTTGTTGAAGACGGCGAAGGCAACAAAACAAAGGCATTTGATGAATCAAAAATGGAAGACCCATCTTTAATAATCTATTCTCCTGTAAGAGTTTTAGGCGATGTTACAGTAGTAACAAATGGCGACCAGACAGATACAGTCTATGACTTTTTAAAAGACGGAAAAACATTTGCAGACGGATTGAGAACAAGAGA
>JAZOTJ010000043.1:0-26638 GCA_045657585.1 Clostridia bacterium
GCTATTTCCATCAAAAGAACACCAGGCTCAACTGTAAGAGTTAAATTCTCTTCATCTAGCTCAAGTATTTTATTCATCAATGAAAAATCAAGTACAATTCCACCCTTCACAGGAACACAAGCACCAACAAGTCCCGTTCCACTACCTCTTGAGGTCACAGGAAACTCGTTATCATAGGCATACTTAACAACTGCCTGTACTTCCTCAGAAGAAGTAACACGAACAACAATCCATGGACTGGCAAATGTTCCTCCTAATTCATCATGGGTATATTCTTCATTAATATTTTCCTTATACAAAACTCTCGTTTCATCATCAATGAGGGCTAATATATCTTTATAATTATTATCTCCAAACATTATTTTCCCTCCTTAATCATTTTTGTAAGAGCAGGTACAATATCATAAATATCCCCTACTATACCATAATTTGCCACCTTAAATATCGGAGCATTTACATCAGTGTTTATAGAAACTATGCAATCAGAATTATTCATTCCTGCACTAAACTGTACTGCTCCCGATATACCACATGTTATTATCAATTTCGGTCTGACAGTCCTTCCGCTCAGACCTATCTGTCTTCTTGCCTCTACCCATCCACATTCAACAAGTGGTCTTGTGCAGGCAAGTTCAGCGCCAAGAGCATCTGCCAGTTCCTGTATCATCTTTATATCATCTTTTGACTTGATTCCACGACCTACTGCCACAATCACATCTGCATTTTCAATTCCCAAAACTTTTTCCTTTTGCCTAACAGATATAACTTCCACATTTGTCTTTAGTTTATCATCAGATATATTTTCAACAATAATCTCACCAGATTTTTCTTTCTGTCTTTCAGGAGCATTCATCACCTTATATCTGACAGTTGCCATCTGAGGACGATTATTCGGAGTGCAAATCTGAGCCATAATATTTCCGCCGAATGCAGGTCTTATCTGAATAAGGTCTGTGTTTTCCGCCATATCAAGAATTGTGCAGTCTGCTGTAAGTCCTGTTTTAAATCTGGCAGCAACACGAGGCGCAAGCTGTCTGCCTACAGTTGTTGCACCCACCAATATTGAACTTGGCTTAACCTTATTAATGAAATCCTCAAAAACAGCAGTATAACTCTCTGTTATGTAATACTTTAAAAGTGGATTATCGTATATATACACCTTATCTACACCATAGTGCAATAATTCATTTGCTTTATCTTTTATATCACTTCCAATAAATATGCAAAAAACCTCGTGATTGATTTTTTTTGCAAGCTCTTTTGCCTTACCAATGAGCTCATATGTAACAGGGTGAATGTCACCATCTGTATGGTCAACATAAACTGCTATGCCATTCCACAAAGATTTATCTATACCTTTGACTTCATCATCAACCAAAACAGCTGCTCCCTGCGGACCCTTTTTCACACAAAGCTTACACATTTTACATGCTGATGATGGTACAATTTCTCCGTTTTCCTCAACAATCGCACCAAAAGGACATATCTTCTTGAAACTTTCAAGATCAGTTATTTTATCTTTATTAAAAATAAGTTTTGCCATAATCTATGTCCTCCTTAAATAAACTTAAGTTCTTTAAGCTTGTTATAGATTTTTGAAGATACATCTTCTTCATCCACCCAAAGTTCTCTGTCTTTATTACTCTGTGGCGGAAAAATTGATTGAACCTGTGTAGGAGAACCATTCAATCCATATGCATTTTCATCCTTATCATCAAGATCATTTAATGTGAGCATACAGATTTCCTTATCCTTTGTTGCTTTCATTTTCAGATATGAAGGAAGTCTTGGAACGAATATATCCTTTTCAACACTGATAAGACAAGGAAACTCAATTTTAGACACCTCAACTGAATTTGCCATTTCCATTTCAACTGTTATTGATTTTTCATCACATTCAATAATCTTATTGACATTTGAAAGAGATGAAATACCCATCCATTCCGCAATCTCAGTACCAACCTGAGCAGTATCTCCATCGGTCGTCTGCTTTCCGCATATAATAATATCAAAATCTCCGCACTTCATAATGCCCTGTGAAAGTGCATGACTTGTTGCAAGAACATCAGCACCTGCAAATTTTCTATCCGTCAACAAATACCCTTCATCGGCACCCATAGAAAAAGCTTCTTTAATAATCTCTGAAGCCTGCGGAGGTCCCATTGTCACAACACTGACTTTGCCACCCATCTTCTCCTTGAGAACAAAGGCAGTTTCAAGTGCATACAAATCATACGGATTCATTTTTGAATCAACACCATTTCTTTTAAGAACACCTGTCTCCTGGTCAACTTCAACCTTATTGGTACTTGGCACCTGTTTTATACATACAACAATACCAGCATTTTTTTTCATAGTTTACTCTCCTTATGTAAATCAACAATCATTTAGCAACAAATCTTCAAAAGTTTCTCTTTTAACTGCCACATATTCCCTGTCCTTGTCAAGCATAACAACGGGAGGTCTTGTTAATCTGTTATAATTTGATGCCATAGAATAGTTATAAGCACCCGTTGTCAACACTGCGATTATATCTCCCCTTTGAACCTTTGGTATATTAACTCCCTCTTGAATTAAATCTCCACTCTCGCAACATCTGCCTGCTATTGTGCACACACAGTCTGCAGGTGCGTTTGCTTTATTTGCAACCATAACAGTATATGGTGATTCATAAAGGGTATATCTCGGATTATCTGTCATTCCTCCGTCTATTGACACATAAGTTCTGAAATCTTTTATCTCTTTTATAGTTCCTGCAGTGTATAATGTCATACCTGCATCCGCAACTATACTTCTTCCCGGTTCCATAAGAATAATTGGCTTTTTAAGCTTATATTCCTCACAAGCACCACTTATAACCTCACCAATTTTTCTTATATTTTCTGCATAATCAATTTCAGGATGTTCCTCTATATATCGGACTCCCATACCTCCGCCGAGATTTAAAATCTTCGCTTCATAATCAAATTTATCTTTTACACTTGCTATAAATTTGAGCATAATCATAGCTGCATCCCCAAACGGCGCATACTCAAATATCTGTGAACCTATATGACAATGGAAACCACAAAGCTCGATATTTGAAAAACTCAATGCAAGACCAGTTATTTCTTCTGCCTGTCCCGTTTCAATTGCAGCTCCAAATTTTGAATCAACCTTACCTGTGTTAATTTTAGCAAAAGTATGTGAGTCAATTCCAGGGGTAATTCTCAAAAGTATTTTCTGAATTTTTCCGACTTTTTTTGCTACTTTATCAATCGCCTTTAATTCCTCAATATTGTCACACACAAAATAACCGATATTATTTGCAATCGCAAATGAAACATCCTCATCAGTCTTGTTGTTTCCGTGAAAAAAAGCTTTCTCTAAAGGGAAACCTGCCTTAAGCGCAGTATATAACTCTCCCGGAGAAACAACATCAATGCCCATCTTTTCTTCTTTCATTATTTCGTAAATTCTTTTAAAACAAAGAGATTTACTGGCAAACAAAGGCATTGAATCATCTCCAAATGCCTTTTTCATCGCCGATTTATATATTCTGCACTTTTCTCTGATTTTTTCTTCATCAATCAGATACAGAGGAGTTTTATATTCTTTTGCCAGTTCAACTGTATCACGACCTGCAAAGCACAGATGTCCTTTTTCGTTAATTCCAAGATTATCACAAATCATTTTTCCACCCATTATTTTAACATATCATTCATATTATACATTTTGTTTTCCTTGCAGTCTGCAAGAAATTTTGCCGCAACAAGAGCACCCTCTGCAAAAAGACTTCTGCTCTGAGCCTCGTGTTTCAGACTGATTACCTGAGTGTCAGTTGCAATTATCACTTCATGCTCGCCAATTACATTACCCAATCTCAACGAATGAATACCAAGTTCTTTTTTATCTCTCTTTCCATCATTATGTCTTCCGATAACATATTCACAATCAGGTCTTTCCTCCTTGATTGCATCTGCCAGCATCAAAGCAGTTCCGCTTGGCACATCAAGCTTTCTGTTATGATGCTTTTCTATTATTTCGATATCTGCCTGTGGGAATGCTTTTGCAGCTGTTTTCGCAAGATTTACAAGCAATGCAATTCCTACTGACATATTTGCTGACATAAAGACCGGCACATTTTCTGAAGCCTTTGTAATAATATCCAACTCTTCTTCAGTATGGCCTGTTGTGCAAACAACAACAGGAATTTTTCTCTCCACTGCAAAATCCATCAACTTTTTAGTTACACTATGATGAGAAAAATCTATGATACAATCAGCTGTGCCCGAAAAATCTTCAATATTTTCATAAATAGGAAATTTTTCTGCCGCAGAATTATTAATATCAACTCCTGCCACAATTTCGCTACCTTCAAAGCCCTCCTTAATCATACGGACAACTTCTTTTCCCATTCTTCCATTTGAACCATTTACAATGAATTTCATATTTTTATTCCTGTCTTTCTCATTTCATCACGCAATATTTTGCGGTGTTCTTCTTCCATAATAGTAAGAGGCATTCTTACATTATCCTCGCAATATCCCATATCAGCCATCGCAGCCTTTACAGGAATAGGATTTACCTCTGAGAATAAAGCATTAATAAGCGGTAACAATCTGCATTGTTCTTTAGCTGCCTCTGCAATTTTTCCGTCAAAGAACAGTTTACACATCTGTGATGTTTCATAAGGCAATACATTTGACAAAACAGAAATAACACCCTTGCCACCCATTGAAAGCATTGGAATTACCTGGTCATCGTTACCTGAATAAAAATCAAGCTTATCGCCAACCAAAGCTATTTCTTCTACAATTTTTGAAATATCTCCGTTTGCTTCCTTAATTCCGCAAATATTCGGATGGTCTGCTAAAACAGCCAGGGTTTTAGGCTCAATATTAACACCTGTTCTTGATGGAACATTGTATAAAATCAAAGGAATATCACTTTCATCTGCAATCATTTCATACATTTTGATAAGTCCCTTTTGAGTTGCCTTGTTATAGTATGGTGTAACAACTAAAGCTGCGTCTGCACCAACACTTGCAGAATACTTTGTTAAACTGATAGCATAATCTGTGTCATTTGAACCTGTTCCTGCAATAATCGGAACTCTGCCCTTAGCCTGTTCAACTGAAAATTTAATGATTTCTCTGTGCTCTTCGTCAGTCAATGTTGAACCCTCGCCTGTTGTTCCGCCAACAATGATTGAATCAATACCACTCTCAATCTGCCATTCAATCAGTTTTGCAAACTTTTCATAATCCACGCCATCTTTGTTAAAAGGTGTTATAATCGCTGTACCTGCACCTTTAAAAATTGTTTTTGTTTTCATTTGAATCTTTCCTCTCTTTTATAACAAAAAATTTCTGAAAAAAATAGCCGAAAACTCGGCTATCAAAATTACTCATAAAATCACACTAATATGTATTCCGAACAATAATGATAGCTCAACGCCGACGGCAATACCATACGGCGACAGTTAAACAGATATTATCTGCTTTCCCAGGACATGTTTTCGCCTCACACTCCTTCGGCAACGTTCCCTTTTGCATTGAGCCAAACTACTGCGAATAGCATAAACTCAAGCTACTGATGAAAATTGCGCCTCTATTCCTATTTCAGTTATTGCTATAATAACACAAATAAAACAATATGTCAATATGAATTTACAAAAAAATGTGGCTCAGCATTTACTCCAAGCCACATTTTTCAATTATACTCTTGTATTATATTCTCTTTCTTTGAACAGGAGACTAATTGCCCATAAACCGGCAATTCCTACCACTGCGAATATAATTCTCGCCAACACGGAACCCTGTCCGCCAAATAAAACTCCAACAATGTCAAAGCCGAAGAATCCTATGCTTCCCCAGTTCAAAGCACCTATAATAACCAATATCAATGCAATTCTGTCAAGCACAACTCTCACTCCTTTTATCTAAAATTATATATAAGCATATTGCATATATATTAATTTTATGTCAGGAGCCAGAAATTTAAACAGGAAATTTTTTCAAAATTCCTTTGAAATTCTTTCAATGCCTATAGTTTTTCCGCTTTCTTCATCAATTTCAAAGATACAACCCGAAAAACGACCTTTACCTGTTGCAGGTTCAAATCTCTGAGGAATACCATCTGTGAATTTTTTTATTATTATATTTTTATCAACTCCCAGAACAGAGTGAATAACACCTGTCATTCCTAAATCTGTTATATATCCTGTTCCTTTTGGTAAAATAATCTCATCAGCAGTCTGCACATGAGTATGAGTTCCAAAAACTGCTGATACCTTGCCGTCAAGATAATATCCCAATGCAGTTTTTTCACTTGTTGCCTCAGCGTGAAAGTCAACAAGAATAATATTTGTTTTATTTTTAAGTTTTTCGATTTCCTCTGTCACTGCATTAAACGGAGAATCACATGGTTCCATATAAACTCTTCCGATTAAGTTTATAACGCCCACACTAATTCCATTTTTTGCTTTTAAAACCATACTGCCTCTACCGGGGCATGTCTTGTCAAAATTCAATGGTCTTATTATGTCATCATTATGTTTTAAAATATTTACAACATCAGGGCATCCCCAGGTATGATTTCCAAGAGTTATTCCATCAACACCTGCTTTTTTCAATTCAAAATAAACATTATTTGTTATCCCTCTGCCATGTGCTGCATTTTCTCCGTTTGCGATAACCAAATCAATATCCTGAGCATATCTGTCAAGGTAGGAAAAAATCATATCTCTTCCCACTCTTCCAAACACATCTCCCACACATAATATTTTCATTTCTAACTTCCCTTTAAATTATAAAATCAAGACAACTTCTTGTCTGGGTATATGGACGGACAAAATTATCTGCAACTGCAACATGGTCAGGATGCACTGCATAATCCTTTAGTGCCTGTTCACTAACAAAGGTTGAATCAAGCATCAGGTCTGCATTTGATGTTTCGAGCTTATCTATATAGACTTTTATTTCTGTAAGCCCTTCAATTTTTCCCATCAATGCTTCAATCTCTTTTTTGATATTTTCTTTTATCTTTGTTTTTTCTTCCTCTGAATATTCGCTTTTTAAAGTCCATAAAATTACATGTTTTACCATTTCTTTATTCCTCCATATTTTCTTTAATATCATTATTTTACATGTTCATGAGTGAACACATCAGCCACCTCTGAAATTGTCATAAATGCTTCAGGGTCAATAGTATGCACCACACTTCGCATCCTTGAAATCTGAAAACGATTCACAATAAAATAAACAACATTTTTTTCTTCTTTTGAATATCCTCCCCTACCATTTAAGATAGTTGTTCCTGTCTCAAAGGTTTCCATAAGCGCTTCACTTACATCATCAGCCTTTTCGGTTACAATCATCACACCTTTGGAACGGTCAAGACCTTCCACGATAAAGTCAATAGTTTTGAGTCCTGCCATATATGTCACTATTGAATATAAAGGTAAAATCCAACTGTTTAGTAACAAACCGCATATAATATATAAAATCACATTATATATCATGACGAATGTTCCTACAGTTATACCCATCTTTTTTGCAAATATAACCGACATAACTTCTATACCATCAATGGCACCGCCATATCTGATTGTCATACCGCTTCCCACGCCTGATATCAAACCACCGAACAGTGCACAAAGCAATAAGTCATCTCCTGCAAGCGGTGATGCAATTGATACATCAATCGGCAATACATCCGTAATAAGCCACGCGGCAATTGAATATATTGAAACCGCAAACAAAGAATAAACTGTGAAAACCTTACCTTGCCTTTTTAAACCATAAATAAAAAGCGGAACATTTAATATAATCAAAAATGCTGACAATGACAAATAATCCGGTGTTATCTGTGACAAAAGCATTGAAGTTCCTGAAATACCGCTGTCATACAAATTCACGGGAGCTAAAAATACCGTGACTCCAAACGCATTGATACAACCTGCAATGAACAAAAGAATAAAATTCTTCAGTTCAAACCTGTATATGAGTTTTAAATATTTTTTCTTCATTTATTTACCCCACAATTTCAAATTGCTCATCGGGTGCAAGGTCCACAACTGTACAATCATTTGCATATGTACATTCAGGAAGAATTATCATAGCTGTCAGCTGTTCATTGTTTACCGGCAACGGAGCAAGATGCCAGATTGCAGAATTGATTTTAACAAGTGTGTTTTTAGGAACAATAAATGCTTTCACATAATCTGTTACAACTGCTCCTGCTGATGCAGGTGCACAATGAATAATCATATCATCATCAAGAGGAATAATCATTTCCCATGTTGTTGTGTGATATTCCTGTTGAGTAATTATCATTTTTTCAGGTTTTCTGACAACAATCGGCGAATAGCCTATTCTGTGATTACTGTCAGCAACCACTCTGTCAGGATAAAATCTGTGAATTTCTCCGCATAGGGCATAACCATCAGGTGTGTCCATTGAATAAAATTGTCCAAAAGGAGCAAATTCCTCACAAGTAATCGGCATTGCTTTTATAGCTTTCATAGTAAAATCTCCATTTCTCTTTTATACTTATTTAACAAATTAATTCTATCACATTTTCTCTTTCTTTTCAAGTGCATATTTAAAAATATAAGCACAAAAACAGACCGCATACGCGGTCTGTTTTTTAGAAACTGTATAGAGAAGATATTTTAGGATTTAGCAGTGAATTATTTTATAACAACAACTTCCTTAACAACCTCATCCTGAACTCTGATGAACACTCTGTTACCTTCATCTTCATCAAATGCCTGGATATCGCCTGTTGTTCCGACAGCTATCTGATTCTTAGTTATTGTTGTATCAACAGTGTAAACAATTACGTCTGATGGAAGAACAAAGTTTCTGACGCTTCCTCCGTTAACTGTTACATTAATAGAATTTGAGAATTTCTTTGTTACCTTACCATAAACTATTTCAAGATCCTCAACAGGAGTTTCATTCTTTTCTGTAGCCTTTGTGTCTATATCGAACAATACTCTGATGCTTACAATTTCACCCTTGTCGTTTGTCTTGTATTGGATAATGTCGCCATTTTCCAAAGCTGCTCCCTCGCCCTTAACAAGTATTCCTGTTTCTTCTGCAAGAACTTCTACCTTTTTACCATCATGGTAAGCGATAAGCTTATCTGTTTCTTCATCGTTCTCATCAATTTCAGTAGTTACCTTATCAACAACTGCGATAGGAGCTTCTGAATTTGTCTGGAACTCTGCATTTGTTACTATGATTGCTTTTGCTGTAAACTCTTCTGTTGTATCGAATACCATTACATTATATTTTTGTTTATCTTCAAACATTTTTATATCAGCAATGCTGTAATCACTGACATCTTCCTGAATATCGAAGATGTGTGTTTCTTCAGTCAGTCTGATAGACCCAAGACTGTTTGTCTTTTCATTAAAGACTGCCTCATCCATCTTGTAGTCAAGAGTGAAACGACCGTCTTTTGCAGTACCTGTCTCAGTATTATCCTCTGCAGTATAAATTGCTGTGAGGTTTCCTGCTGAGTTAGTTGTATAAGTCACAAGTTGCTTAACAGTTTTTCCGTCTTCGATAAAGTTATCTACAACATCAACAGCCTTCTGACCTGATGCACCGTTATATCTGATTTTTTCATTTGCAGTAAAGGTTATATCCTTACCTTCCTTTGTAAATATTCTGAAGGTTGCCTTTTCTGTTTCGTCAGAAGCATATGCCTTTATAAGGTATCCGTAGTTATCGCTTACTACAACCTTATCATTGATAGCGGCAATCTTTCCATTTACATCAAGATAGAACATTCCTTCTGTTCCCATTGTGATTTCTTCAGGATAGTTAGCTGCTACCTTATAATGCTTACCACCAATATATACTCCCTCTGAATCCTTACCTGTAACCTTACCGCTTACAGTTTCATTAGAAACTCTGATGTCAAACAATTCACTGTCTTTACTCTGAGCAACTGAAAGTACATCATATTCTTTAAGGTCTTTTACTTCAATTTCCTGCAAGCCTCTTAAAATTCTGTAGCTTACCTTTTCATCGTCACCAAGTTTGATTGTAGGTGCACCAAACTTGTCAATGATTTTACCTGATGATGTTACTTCTTCTACAACTATATTGTAGTAATCTGTAACAAATACTATATCATAAACACCATTTCTGTCAGTATCTAAAAGTGTCATTTCACCTGATTTATCTTTTATATTAAGATTCTCATCTGTCAACTCTGCAGCTTTTCCGTTATAGATAAGCTTTGCAGAATCTTCTAAAGCTGTGACAGTTGTTTTATTTGAATCTGCTTTTTCATAATATTCAACTGCCTTTTTCTCAGCCTTTTCAGTTACACCTTCAAACAAGTCTGCATCAATTGTTATTGTTGCATTCTGGTCTTTTTGAGGCATCGCAAGAATAACTACATCGCCATTATCGTCTGATCTTACATAATAAGTTACATTATAACCAAACAGGTTGTTCATATTATATGCAGTTTCATATACTGTGTCGCCAATCTTAATTTCATTGTCCTTAAGATTTGATTCGCCCTCAAGGCTTGTATAAGGAATTGTATTAATCTGTCCTGTGTGTTTTTCAACATCAAGTTTGTCCTTCAACAAAGTTTTGTCAGTGATTTCATATGAAGCATTGTTGCCATAACCAACCTTCTCCATCAAACCAACTGTCAATGCATTGTTTGTAAGATAAGCAACATTTCCTCTTGTAATCGGAACGTTTGTTGCACCCTGAACATTTTTTGACAAGCCAATGCTTCCTGCAACAACTACATGTCCGTTAGGGTAGTCACCCTTATCTTCTGCCATTGGTTCATAACCCAATGCTCTTACAAAAATCGCCATAGCTTCTGCATAAGTGATTGAATCGTTTGGTCTGAAGTTACCATTGTCATCACCCTTGATAAGTCCCTGTGCAGTTGCAAGATTTATATATCCGTTTGCCCAGTGGTCAACTGATACGTCAGGGAATTTTGAAATACCCTTATTTGAGTCAGCAATTTCCTCTAAGCCCAATGCATGAATTGCCATCTTGGCAACCTCTGATCTTTTAATGTTATCGTCAAGTTTGAACTTTCCATCATCATGACCGACCATAATGTCCAATGCAGCCAATATCTGAACAGGCTCTTCAAATCTTGTGCCTGCAACTTCCTCAGGAAGCATTGATGCATATGATGTCAATGATGATATCGGAGCCATTGTAAAGGCTGACGCCAAAACACCAATAACAATATTTTTGATTGATTTCATATTGTATCCTCACTTTCTCGGAATTTAATCCGAATGTATATTTTGTGGTTTACAATAAGTTATGTTTTATGTTAACCACGAATACTATGTTACACGATTTTATACAAAAAATCAAGCTGTAAGTTTTGGTAATTTCAAAACTCACAGCTTGTTTTTATTTAATTCCATTTTTTAACATCTCATCAGAAATTTTTCCAAATTCAAAAATCCCCAGTCGTTCTCCTCTGATTGATGCATCAATTCCAACTGTATCAAGAACTGATTTAATTGTTTCCTTATCTGTTGCAAACCCATTTGACAAGCAATTTAAAAGTGTTTTTCTTCTCTGAGCAAACGATGCTTTCACAGCTTTAAAGAAATGTTTTTCATCCATAACCTGAACGGCGGGCTTATCAAGCACTCTCATTCTCACAACTGCTGAATCAACCTTTGGAGCAGGATAAAAGCTTGAAGCAGGAACATTGCAAATAATTTCAGGCTCTGTATAATATCGGCACAATACACTTATAGCCCCATATTCTTTTGTTCCCTCTTTTGCACAAAATCTTTGTGCAACCTCTTTTTGGACCATAACTACTATATTTTCTATATCATATCCACCCTCTAAAAGAGTTGTTATAATTGGAGTTGTTATATAGTAAGGAAGATTTGCAGCAACGCTTATTTTTTCTGAATTGAATTCAGTCTTTATCAATTCTTCCAAATTCAATTTCATAAAATCCGAATTTATTATTTTAACATTTTCGCATTCTCCAAGAGTAAAATCCAAAACAGGCAGTAATGACTTATCAATCTCAATTGAAACAACCTTGTCAAAATTCTGTGAAAGTGTCTTGGTCAAAACTCCAAATCCCGGACCAATTTCCAGGACGCCAGCTGTACCTGATGCAGCTTCGGCAATACTGTCCAGAACATTTGCATCTGTCAGAAAATTTTGTCCCAGTCCTTTTGAAAAATCAAAACCAAACATTGTTTTGATTTCCTTTATTGTCTTAATTGATGTTAGTTCCATACTTATTTCCTTTCGCAAAAAAGGTGCATATCAATGCACCTTTTTATATTAATTTAAAACATATACCGTAGCATTTCTTCTTCCGAATCGGATACATTCACTCTTTGAATTAAAGCATAAGTCAACCTTATTCCCTTTAATTGCACCGCCTGTATCTCCTGCTATACAATATCCATATACCCATGACTTTCCACCATCAGATGATTCAATGTAAAGCTTTGTTCCTAGCGGAATTACCTTAGGGTCAACAGCTACAACACCAAATTGCGGAACCAAGCCATAAGCTGTTCTTGTGTTTCCGCCATTCTCTGCTAATGAACTGTCATAAGCAGTGGCTTTCATTGTAATTTTTCTGGAATAGGTAAAATCCTTTTCCTTAGCTTTTCCTGTGGTAATGCTCTTATTTGATGATTTGCTGATTGTTTTTGTTCCAACCTTTATCACTTCATCAACAGGCTTTTTGATTATTTCTTCAGATACAAGTTCCTTTGAAACAATCTCTCCATTAACCCTTTTAACAGAATATTTCAGTTGTTTTTGTCCAGTCTGACCTTTCTGAGAAACCTTTGTTTTTCCCTTTGCCAAAGTTTTGTCATTAACTTTTTTTGTGTTAAATGCAATTTCTTGAGTTTCAATTACTTCTTCATTTAAGACTCTGTCAATATTTATTGACATTCCATTTTCAACTGCACTCTCAATCCCAGGTGTCACTACATCAGTCTCTGACAAAATGATACCCATTTCTTTTATTGCTTCGCCGACAGTTGCCTTTGTTGCTGTAACAATCTCAACCTTACCGTCAACAGACAGCTCTACAATTCTACCCTTGCGTATAACCAGAACATCCTCATCAACAATTTCCTCTTCCAGAGCCTTGCTGACCAAATCGTTCTCTCCAATTTCAATTTTCTTTTCTTCTAAAAACTCACCGACTGTCACTTTTCTGGTTTTGACCTTATCATTTGAATCAAAATCATTAAACTCATCAATCTGTATTAATGTCACATTCTTCAATGCCACATCATAAACTGCACCCATAGTTATTGTGGTCACAGATATGATTAAAACAACTGCAAGAATTACACGCTTAAAATTTTTGGGGTAGATTTTCTTTAGAAAATTCATAAAATTATTCCTTTCCGAAAAGACCTTATTTATAAGCCGGCGTATTCAAAGACCGAAACCTTTAAACTTTATTTGCCTGCTTGTCCTTTCTTAAAAGCCCGAATTTTTCGAGACTTCTACCTCACGCAATTTTACGAGGTTATTATATACTCACCTCCATCCAATGTCAATGAATTTGTTAAAAAGTTGTTACATTTGCCTAAAAACTGCAGTGATTTTTTACTCCTTTCGGCCCATTCTTTATATACTTTTAACTAATTTTACAAATATCCTATTCATGCAAATCCATATATAGAACCACAATTTTTGTCGTTTTTTCTGATGAAAATGTGGCTTTTTTATTCAAAACATAGTATAAATACACTTTGTACAGGGAAAAATTATCCATATAATTCAGCATAAAATATGCTACAAATTTGTTAAAAGGAAGTGTAATTTTTGTAATGAAAAATTTATCCAAACAAGTGGTTATTTTAGATAATTTATCCTCCCCATATATTCATCAGGCAATAATAATATTAAAGAACTACGCACCTGAGCAACATCAGAAGATTATTGCTGAAGCAGAAAAGGTGGTTTCAGAATACTTTAATAAACATTCTCCACACAATCCGTCAGGCAATATGGGAAGAAAGAGTAATTTGGGTTTAAAATGTGCAGTAGTGATTTTAAGCATCGCACTATTTATAAGCGCAGCTATTGATTTTATATAGGATAAACAGGGTATGTATCACTTACATATCCTGTTTTTATATTTGACTTTTCTTATCATTTATGGTATCATTTCTCATATATAATATAAAAGAGGTCAGATTATGAATTTTATAAATCATTTTATAACAATAACTCATCACAGACATGAGGTAATTAAAAACGCATTTAAGGTAGGAATCGGCTTTCAGGGGCTTTTTCATGACCTTTCAAAGTACTCATACACTGAATTCCGTATTGGAATGAAATATTATATGGGAATAAAGAGTCCTAACGACAAGGAACGTGCGATATATGGGTATTCAACTGCATGGTTGCATCACAAAGGCAGAAACAAGCACCACTTCGAGTTCTGGACTGACTATAATCCCGTAACTCATAACATTGAGCCTGTTAAAATGCCACTCAGATATATGAAGGAAATGATTTGTGACAGAATTGCCGCAAGCAAGACATATATGGGAAAAGACTATTACAATGCTCAGCCATTGGAATACTTTAATCGTTCAAAGGCGAAAAATTTTATGCATCCTGAAAATGCCGAAATGCTCAGAGAATGGTTAGTTATGCTTTCAGAACAAGGCGAGGAAAAAACCTTTGCATATATCAGAAAACTTAAATAATAAAAAGAAGGTCAGTTATGGAAAATAAAAATAAAAAAACAATGTTTATGGGCAATGTGCTCATAATTTTGTTTTCTCAGATAGTGGTAAAGCTTTTAGGTGTTGTATATACACTATTTACCACAAATACACAGGGCTTTGGAAATGAGGGTAGCGGATATAATTCTGCAGGTTATCAGATTTACACTCTATTACTTGCAATTTCCTCTGTCGGCATTCCGAATGCCATCTCAAAAATGACCTCCGCTAAAAATGCAGTCGGAGATTACAAAGGTGCTCACAGAATTTATAAAAGCGCTTTAATTCTATTTTCAATAATAGGCATATTAGCATCATCGCTCCTGTTCTTTGGTTCAGAAATAATTGCTGACCATGTAATTAAAATGCATAATGCTAAATATGTCCTTATGGCACTTGCTCCGTCAATATTTTTTGTTTGTGTTTCATCAGTTATCAGAGGATATTTTGTTGGTATGCAAAATATGAAAGCAACCAGCAATTCTCAGATATTGGAACAGATTTTTAAATGTGTGTTTACAATCGGAATAGTATACTTTATGTCAATTTATACCTTATTCCCCAATGACAAAGACTTAAATGCGGCTATGATGGCGGCAGGCGCTAATTTTGCCGCAACAATTTCTGCC
Organism: Clostridia bacterium; assembly: GCA_045657585.1. Classification (GTDB taxonomy): domain Bacteria; phylum Bacillota; class Clostridia; order UBA1381; family UBA1381; genus RGIG1988. The sequence continues at coordinate 15,367 of JAZOTJ010000043.1, forward strand.
GTTCTCAGCACCATTTATATAATATTTTTCTACTTAAGAAGAAGAAACGGGATATATCAGAAAATCAAATCATCAACAACAGAATCAAAATCTGTTCCTGTTTTGAAGATGTTTAAGAGCATTCTTTTGATATCTATTCCTATTTCATTGAGTTCTATCATAGCGGCAATAAACAGAATAGTTGATACTGCGACAATTACAAGAGGCATTGAGATAGCTTTTCAGTCTGTTATCCCTGCTCATGGCTCGGTAGCCGCCGTTATAAATCCAACATTAGAGCAATTAGGCGAAGAGGCAGTACGTCTTGCAGGAGTTTTGGCAAAGAGCGATACGCTGATAAATCTTCCGACTTCACTGAATATTTCCTTTGCAACAGTTTTGGTTCCATCCATTTCTGCTGCTCTTGCAAGAGGCGAAAAGAAAGAAGCATCAAGATTTGTTTCCTATTCATTACTTATATCACTACTTATTATAATGCCTTGTGCAGTGGGATATATTGCTTTGGGACAGCCAATTTATCAGATGCTCTACCCTAATGTTCCAGACGGATATCAACTGTTACAGCTGAGCGCCCTGTCTCTTATCTTCATAGCATTAAATCAGACAATTTCAGGCTCATTACAGGGAATCGGAAAAATCTATGTACCTGCAACAGGTCTTTTGTTGGGATGTATTGCAAAGTTTATTCTAAACACAATCTTAATAAGGCAACCATCTATAAACATTTACGGAGCACCAATCGGCTCTATTATTTGCCAGATTATATCCTTTGCATACAGTTTCACAATTCTTTCAAAAACTGTATCACTTTCATTAAGCTTTAAAAAGTATATACTAAAACCACTCCTGTGTTCAGTAATTATGGGAATTTCAGCATATTTAACCTATAAACTGACTATGCTTATAACAGATATAAATATGATTTCTGTTATAGTATCCATCGTCATAGCAGCCGTCATATATGCCATTATGATATTAGCGACAAACTCTATCTCAAAAGACGAGATGGAAATGCTCCCTATGGGAAATAAAATTTATTCTCTGTCAAAAAAATTAAAGTTTATTAAGGAATAATAAATATGACAAATTTTATTATAAAAAAGTTTATAAAAGATTATAGCAGGACAGATAATCCAAAAACCCGTACAGCCTATGGAAAACTTGCAGGATATGTCGGAATTATCTGCAACATAGTTTTATTCGCATCAAAAATATTAATCGGAACAATTTCAGGCTCTGTTTCAATTACTGCTGATGCAATAAACAATTTTTCTGATGCATCTTCAAGCATTATCAGCCTGCTTGGTTTTAAATTATCAGAAAAGCCTGCTGACAAGGAACATCCATACGGACACGGACGATACGAATACTTATCTGCTCTTTCTGTCGCAGTCATAATAATTCTCATAGGTTTTGAGCTTTTGAAAACAAGTATCGGAAAAATCATAAATCCTGTTGATGTAAAATTTAATCTTATTTTAGTAGCAGTTTTATTATTATCGGTATTCATCAAGCTATGGATGATGTTTTTTAACAAGAAAATAGGTGACGCCATAAAATCAGACACCCTTATCGCCACATCTCAAGACAGCCGAAATGATGTCATAACAACACTTGCAGTTTTAATTGCTGCAACAATTTCAGAATTCACAACACTTCAGCTTGATGGATGGATTGGTCTGGCTGTTGCAATATTTATTCTGATAAGCGGATTCGGACTTATAAAGAATACAATTGACCCAATGCTTGGAAAGGCTCCTGATGAAGAATTTGTTAAAACAATTCACGATAAAATTATAAGCTACGAAGGAGTTTTAGGTGTTCACGACCTGATCATTCACGACTATGGCCCCTGCAGAAAATTTGCAAGCGTGCATGTTGAAATGGCGGCTGAGGATGACCCATTAAAAAGTCACGATGTTATTGATAATATTGAATATGATTTTATGGGCGAATTCGGGCTCAATATGATAGTCCACTACGACCCGATTATAACAAAAAATGATGTTGTAAACAATATGAGATATGAAATCACTCAGATAGTACAGTCAGTAAACAAATCGCTTACAATTCACGATTTGAGAGTTGTGCCTGGTATTTCCCACACAAATCTCGTGTTCGATTGCTTAGCAAACTTTGAGCTTTCGATGAGTGATTATGAATTAAAAAATGCAATATCTGATGCAGTTAAATCAGTTCATCCAGAATACAACTGCATAATAACAATTGACAGAAATTATGCTCCAATACAAGAAAAATGACAGGCAATGCCTGTCATTTTTTTACATTACATCAACCGGTGCTGATTGTTGTTCCTTTTCTTTTTTCATTTCTTCTCTCTTTTGGGCAAAATCAGAAACAACATTATTTACCTTTTCAATTGCCTCGGGCACCATATCAATTATCTTATTGACAGGAGATGCTTCAGGAGTAACAGGCAACAGTTTAATTGTTCCATTACCAACAACCAAAAATGCAATTGGCTTGACATTTGCTCCGCCACCACATCCGCCTCCAAACATTGGTTGTCCATCAGTTGAGACAGGCACTGTCTTTGTCTTTGATTCAAACTCACTTCCGCCTGCACCAAAGCCAAAGCTGACAGTTGAAACAGGAATTATCATTGTTCCATCAGGAGTTGTGACAGGACTGCCGACAACAGTATTGACATCTATCATTGATTTTATGTTACTCATCGCTGTGTCCATAAGTCCCTCAATAGGATGGTTTGCCATAATAAATCTTCCTTTCATCATTTGATATTTTTTCTCATAAGTTTATGCTTTTTATAGATTTTTAAAAACTTTATAAGTACAACAATAATATGTGCAAATTTGGTATTTAGTATACAATGAATTTTAGCATCGACAAAGGCATTGTTATGAAAATCCGGCACAACATTGACGCTCCAGTCCTCTATTCCAACTGAATTTTCCACAACCGATACTGCATTATACACAACACCATTTAAAATACCTGTATAAATACCTGTTTGCATCGCATCTTTTCCTGCAAAGGAGATATCAATTCCCACTCTCTTAATTTTGATTGCCTTCTCTTTTGCAAACTTCAATATATTTGCTATATCTGATTTAACTACACCGTAAAACTTTTTATAATACTTAACATCCTCAATTATTTCAGATATTTTTTTCTTTTCTTTTTTGGATTTTTCTTCCTTTTTTATAGCCTTTTTTGATAAATTATTTTTATAAAATAAAAATCTTATCGAAAACCTGTTCTTTAGGTTTCCGTCATAAAAAAGAGTATATTCAAACGTAATTGGCATAAAACACAAAAGAGCGAACAATGCCAAAATGACAAGAATTATAAGATAACCCATACAATTCTCTCCTATTCCTCCGCTTTAATCTCATACTGTTCATATTCTTTCGATAGCTCTGATAAATCAACCTCAGGCAAATCCTCAGGATTCTTGAGTCCAAAGCATCTTAAGAAATTTTGTGTTGTTCCGTAAAGGATAGGTCTGCCGGGAGCATCAAGCCTTCCTTTTTCCTCAATCAAATCTCTTTCAACCAGACGATTGATTGCACCATCAGAGTTGACACCTCTTATATATTCAACCTGACCTCTTGTCATTGGTTGCTTGTATGCAATAATAGCCAATGCCTCCATAGCTGCATTTGAAAGGGCCTGACGCCTCTGTTCTCCAAGTATCTCTTGAATATATGCATAATATTCAGGTCTTGAACAAAGCTGATATCCGTCATCAATTTCTATTATCATCAAGCCTCGTAATTCAGTATCGTAATTGTACTTTAAAAGCTTTACCGCCTCTTCAACCTCAGTTATATCAATCTCTAAAACTGCTGCAAGCTTTGACGCTTTCACAGGCTCGCCTGCTGCAAATAAAATTCCTTCAATTGCACACGAAATATTTTTATTATCCATAAATATTCCTCTCATCAGTTTTGATTTAGTATAAAATCTTTTTTGGAATAGTCATACTCTGCTGAAATCTTGTTTAATTTTATCATTTCAAGCAATGCCAGAAATGTTGCAATCATTTCAGGCTTTGAATCGCTTTTTTTAAACAGTGAGCGAAATGGCAAGTTCTTTTTCTTGGAAAGCATAGCACTTACCTTTTTTGCCATATCTTCAACAGAAACCTTTTCTCTTCCGACAATTCCCAAAAATGCTTTTTTCTTAGGTTTTTCCTTCCTGATTTGCCTCTGTAAAATTGCATTGAATGCATCTAAAAGCTCCTCTGTATCGTGATGTCTGTCATAGGCAGGGACAGGAAAATCAATTTTTTCGCTTTCTTTAAAGAACATATATCTTGACCAGAATTCTGTTTTTCTGAGTTCCTGTGACGCTTCTTTGTATTTCTGATATTCAATAAGCCTTCTTGCAAGTTCTTCTCTCGGGTCCTCTTCTTCCTCCAGGACTTCTTCTTTAGGCAACAACATCTTTGATTTTATCAACAATAACTGTGCTGCAAGAACCAAAAATTCACTTGTATTATCAAGCTGTGACTCCTCAATACCTGATATTGCTTCAAGATACTGGTCAGTTATTTCAACAATTGGAATATCATAAATGCTTACCTTATTTTTAGTTATGAGATGCAACAACAAATCAAGAGGGCCCTCAAAATTTTCTAATTTATATAATACTTTTTCCATATTACCCCAAATTCCAACCCAATATCAAATTCAACAGTGCTGATATTGCACCTGCAATTCCATTATATAAAAATCCGACTCCGTTTCCGATTATAGTATCCAACATTCCCGATAAAGACAGAACAATTATTAAAAGCATCGAATACCTTTCGTATTGCATAATTGAGTAATAAGTTCTGTCTCCCAAAAACATTCCCAGAATCCTTGAACCATCAAGCGGAGGAATAGGAATTAAATTAAATACCATAAAGCACAAATTAATTTGTGCTGAATATGAACAGGCTGTTCCGACAATATTTAGTAATGCAGACGGCAACTCAAGATAAACTGAAATCACAAGCACTATTGCATATATAACAAGAGAAAGAATTGCCAATATAAAGTTCGACAATGGTCCTGCAACCGCCACCAACGCCATTCCCTTTTTTCTGTCCTTATAATACATCGGATTAACTTCAACAGGCTTTGCCCAACCAAAGCCCGTCAACAGCATAAGAATTGTTCCGTATAAATCAAGATGTGCCAGAGGATTTAGTGTCAGTCTTCCTCTTAATCTTGGAGTAGGGTCACCTAATTTTGTTGAGATATATCCATGAGAATATTCGTGAATAACAAGCGCCAATAATCTTAATGGAATTAAAAGCACAAGCCACCAACCATAATTAAATATACTGCTTAACATATTAAATCCCCTTTTAATATAACTATAATTATTTTACACTATTTTCCAGAAATAATCAAGTATTTTAAGATAATTCAAGAGTAAACAAAAATTGCGTATATTTAACATCGCTTCCCTCTTTTGCATCAACACTCTCAACCCATATTTTTTGTTTATGAAGATTTATAATATTCTTTGCAAAAGACATACCAAGCCCAACGCCTTTTTTATCCTCGCTTCTTGACTTGTCAGTTTTATAAAATCTATTAAAAACATTTCCAATCTCATCTTCGGCTATTCCGCCCCCAAAGTTGCCTATTGAAATATATGCGCGCCTGTTAATGCATTGAGTTTTGATTTTTATTTTTGTACTGTCATAACCAAATTTTATTGCATTATCAAGTATGTTGATTATCACTCTCTTTATCGCATCCTTGTCTGCCAGAACCATCAGTTTATCATTTTCAAATTCAGCATCAATCTCAAGATTTTTGTCATCAATTTTTTTCTCAAGCTGAATTATACAAATTCTTGTAAGCTCATTTATGTCAAATTCTGATATATCAAGCTTATATTCCGATGACTGCATTTTTGTCATCTCAAGCATATCATTTGCAAGCTTTGTCAATCTTACTGACTCATCATATACGATTTTTAGATATTCCTCCTGCTTTTCCTTTGGAATTGTTCCATCTAAAATTCCGCCCACAAATCCTGAGATTGAGGTCATAGGTGTTCTTAGTTCGTGAGAAATATCTGAAATAAAGCTTCCTCTTGTTTTTTCGTGTCTTTCAATTGAGTCTGCCATATAATTAAAGCTTGACGCAAGCTGACCTATTTCATCACTCCCTGCCTCAATTCGTCTTGAATAATCGCCTGCAGCAATATCCAGAACAACCTTATTAACCTCCTTGATGGGCTTGGTTATTCGCCTGCTTTGTATATAAGATATAATAAATCCGATTATAATTGTCAGAATTCCTGCTATGAAAAACATAAATGTATATTCTCCAAGCTTATCTCTTACATAAGGAATTCTTGTATTAAAATATATTCCACCTACAACACTGTTACGATATACTATCGGTGTTCCTACTACATACACCTTATTCCTGTATATCTTTCCAAAATGTGATTTATGCTTTATTGTTTCTCCATTCAAAACACGTCTGTTATATTCCTCAGGAGTTTTTTGTATTCTTGCAGTTGTTGCATAAACCTCTCCCAGAGAATTGATAACTGTTATATCTGACTCTGTAAAACCCGAATATTGCATAAGAAAGTTATTGTATATCCTGTTATTAAAATGATTGGAATTTTCAATCTGCATAACAATCGTCATATTTTCAATATTTTTAGCAGCCTTCATATCAGTTTCAAATTGTCTGTCATCAATATAATCAATTATAAACAAAATCATAGAGGACAAAAATGTAGTAAGACAAACAAAAACTATTATAATGTTATTTAAAAACAGCCTTGTAAATAAAGATTTAAACAAATCATCTCACCTCAAATTTATATCCTACTCCCCAGACAGTTTTTAAAGTCCAGTTTCCTTCAACATTTTCAATCTTTTCTCTTAATCTCTTGATATGAACATCAACAGTTCTTGAATCGCCAAAATAATCAAATCCCCAAACTTCCTCTAAAAGTTGCTCTCTTGTGTAGACTCTGTTAGGATTAGATGCGAGAAAATGCAAAAGTTCAAGTTCTTTAGGCGGAATTTCTATTATATCGCCATTTATTTTCAGTTCATAATTAACAAGATTAACACTCAGATTTTCATATACAACCTCATCAGGTGTAACCTTTTCTTTTGAATCATATCTTCTTAAAACCGCCTTGATTCTTGCAATTAATTCCTTAGTATCAAATGGCTTGACCATATAATCATCTGCCCCAAGTTCAAGTCCCAGAACCTTATCAAAGGTTTCTCCCTTAGCTGTCAGCATAATTATCGGAGTTTCACTCGTCTTTCTGATTTCTCTGCATACCTGCCAGCCATCTGCCTCAGGCATCATAACATCCAGTATAACAAGATCAGGCTTTTCAGTTCTGAACGCCTCAATAGCCTGTTTTCCGTCATAAGTTATAACAGTAGAATAGCCTTCCTTTTCAATATATAATCTTAATAGCTCAACTATATTTCTGTCATCATCTGCAATCAGAATTTTTGTATTTGCCATAAGAATACTTCCTTTCTTTTGTATCATTATCCATACATAAATTATATATTATTTTTCTATTCAAGTCAACATATTAAAAATCCTCAAATTTAAACTTTTATTGTCTAATATGTGTCTATTTTATGACTTTTTGTGTAAAAAGGGGTATGCATTACAAGCATACCCCTTTAATTAATCAATCTTATTTCCGCATTTCTTACAAAATGATGCATCAGCGTCTATTATTGCTCCGCAGTCCGGACACACAGTCCCATCATTTATGTCGGCGATTTTTCCCTTTATCTCTTCAATTTCCTTGTTGAGCTCATCAATTTTCTGACAGATTTCTAAAACATCCCCATCAAATTCTGTACCGTTTTGATATTCTTCATACAATATCTTTCCAAGCTCTGCTAAATTGTCCTTACATCTTGACTCAATTGATGAGACAGTAAAATTATACTTCGTTTTATCTATAACCTTCTTGGTTTTGTCAACCGCTTCCTTTGTAAATCTTTCGCCTTCATCCTTAACCTGTATAGCAACTTTTTTTATCTTATCAAATAATGCATCCATAATACAACCTCCCTTTTATAACATCTCTTATTATATTGTATCATATACCTGAAAAAATGTCCATAATTTTTATAAACTAAAATTTTATAAAGGATGATGTAAATATCAACACCAAGAATATCGGACAAAGATATTTTATCATAAAATTATATAGTTTTTCTCTACCGAATTTTTCTCCATTCAGTTTAACCTCATCTGTAATAACTTTTGGCTTTATAATCCAGCCAACAAGTATACAAGTCACTAGTGCCACAACAGGCATCAATATATTATTTGAAACATAATCCAATATATCGAGGATCTGACCTACTGCACCATTTGGCAATGTATATTCAAAATACCACATATTATATCCAAGACAAGTTACCAATGCTATTATTCCTGATAAAATCATTACAGCTGTGCATGATTTTTTTCTTTCCCATAAAAATTTATCCATTACAACAGATGTAATTGCCTCAAGCAATGAAATAGCAGAAGTCATAGCCGCAAACAATACAAGAATAAAGAATGCTGCACCAACTATATTACCAACAAATCCCATTGTTTCAAATACCTTAGGCAATGACACAAACAAAAGACTCGGGCCTGATGCTTCCAATCCTTCATAACCCTGGAATGCATATACAACAGGAACCATAATCATACCTGCCAACAATGCAACACCTGTATCACATATTTCTATCTGATTAACTGATTTAACAAGATTTGTTTCTTTTTTAGTATAAGAACCATATGTAATCATAATTCCCATAGAAAGACTCATAGAATAGAATATTTGTCCTGTGGCATCAAGCATTATATTAAAGAATTTTCTGACCGTCATTCCATCAAAATCAGGAACAAAATATATTTTTAAACCTTCAACTGCAGATGCAACAGGTCCTTTGATAGTCAGAGTAAATATTGCTATTCCGATAATAAGCAAAAACAATGCAGGCATCAGAATCTTTGAAATTTTCTCAATTCCCTTATCAACACCTTTATAAACAACAAGTGCAGTCAATCCCATAAAGACAGCGCACCAGAAAATAGGAGCCCACTGTGCAGTTATAAACCCTGTGAAATAGCCTTCCTGAACTGTCTGCATTCCGCGACCGATAATAAAATCAGCCATGTACTTTGTAACCCATCCACCTATTACACAGTAATAAGGAAATATTATAAATGGTACAATTGATGATAAATACCCTAAGAATGAGAATTTTTTATTCAACTCAGCATATGCTTTTATAGGGCTTAGCTTTGTTTTTCTTCCGATTGCAATTTCAGTAATCATTAAGGCAAATCCAAATGTAAGTGCCATAATTATATAAACCAATAAGAACACGCCTCCGCCATTCTTTGCAGCAAGATACGGAAATCTCCAAAGATTTCCAAGACCTACTGCTGAGCCTGCAGCAGCCAGCACAAATCCTATACTTCCTGTAAATGAACCTCTTTTCTTTTCCATAACAATCTCCATTCTGCTACTTTGCATCAACAATCTGCAAAGTATCCTTTATCTATATATAACAATTATACAACATTTTTTCCAATATTTCAACAAAAAAACTCTGAAATTTATATTTCAGAGTTTTATTTTTTAATATACTCTTCTCGCACCTACATAAGTTGAATAGCTACAAATTTTTGAAAGTGGAACAATGCACACTCTCTTACCAGGGCTTGGTGCATGAATTACCTGTCCGCCACCTGCATAAATACCAACGTGTGAAATACCGCTTCCCTTTGAGAAAAACACTAAATCACCAGCCTGAAGATTGCTCTTTGATACTGCAACACCGTTAGAATACTGTGATCTTGATGTACGATTTACAGATATTCCATTCTGTCTGCAGACATATTGAACAAGACCCGAACAGTCAAAGCCTGAAGGAGATATTCCGCCATATACATATCTTACTCCAATATATTTTTTTGCTGTATTTACAATTGCCTGACCTTTAGAGCTTGTTGCAGGATTGTAATTAACATTTGCAGACTTTGCTTTTGAAGAAGATTTCTTTGATTTGTTATTGAGATTGTTGTATGCAGACTTTGTCATAACATCTGATGACTTAACATAACCTGTTGTTCTGTTTGCACCATAAGCAACTTTTGTCCATTCAGAACCTGTATCAACAATCAGACAAGAATCGCCTTTTGCAAAAGTTTTATAAACTGATGCCTTGTCTGTTGGCATACTCTTGCATTCAGCATTACTCTTAGTAATTATACCTTCCTTTGAAATGGCATTAATTCTGTTGATTCTCTTTTTTGAGACTTCCTCTCTGCTGACCATTCCGCCAAGACTTACATACTCTGATGTCACATATCCGACATCATAATTATCTCCATAATAAACCTTCAGCCAGTCACCCTCAACCTGTTCAATAACAACTACAGGGTCACCATCTGCCACCTGATCTATTATAACTGTGTCATCTGTGCCAACTCCGCTTCTTATATTAAGCGCACTTCCGTCAACCTTGACAACACCTGTTTCATACATTACGCTTTCCAATAAAACCTTTTTAGCTTCATCATAAGATGTTGTTACATATTCTTTTAAAACATATCCAACCTGACCATTATCGCCATGAGGTATAACATACCAGTCATCTGTTTCATCAATGATATCAATCATCTGACCATATGTAATACTTCCGAGAATTTCAGAGTCTGTGCTTTCCCCTGCTCTGATATTTAATGAACCTGTAGTTGTTATAACATAACCTGCAACAGGTTCAAATGGTCTTAAATCTTCAAGCCTTTCCTTTTCTGCCTCAAAACTGTATTGTTTGAAATCTACAGGAGAAACAGTTTTTTCATCAATCACTATTGTTTCCTGTTCTGAATTTTCACTAATCTCAGATACTGATAAATATTCGTTATCATCATCCATTTTGTTTGCCTTTGCAGCTGATATATCTGCAGCCTGATTAACTGCAAGAGTATCAATTGTAACTACTGCAAGCATAGCGGCAAGCGTATGTTTGAAGTTTCTCATTATATCTTCTCCTCTTTATTACTTAATTATTACACAAATATTATACTACACCAATACCCAAATGTCAAGGTTTTTGGCCTATTTTTTTAAAACTTTTGTAATTTTTTTGTAACAAACACTCTGAAACACCGCATAAATACGTCATTACGGAGTCCTGTAATTCATCTTAATTTTAACAATTATTTTTGATAAAACTACTTTGTTTTATCACTTTTTGTAACATTTATTT
>JAZOTJ010000044.1:0-6891 GCA_045657585.1 Clostridia bacterium
GCTCAAAGGAAATCACATTAGTTGGTTCTTGGGTATATACACTAAGAGATTATGCAACTACATTTGATTTCTTGAAGAGAGCGATTGGAATTGGTTTACCAATAAAGGAATTAATCACTCACAGATTCAGTCTTGAAGAAATGAATGAGGCATTAGAAACAAACCTTGCACAAAAGGGACTTAAGGTTGTATATATCAACAAAGACTAATTAGAACGAAAAGGGGTTTTTGAAGATGGATGCAATCGGAATTGTAGAAATGTTTGGATTTGTTTGTGCAATTAAAGCGGCAGATGCAGCTGCAAAGGCAGCAGATGTCAAGATTATAGCAATCGACTCAAACAAGCCTGCAAATGCAGAAAAGGTTGCAGTTCCCCTGATTATGTGCATAAAGATGCAGGGGAGTGTTGCAGCAGTTGAGGCAGCGGTTGAGGCTGCAGCAGCGGCAGCAGAAAGTTGTACAGGATTAATTCAAAAGCACATTATTGCTCGACCAACTGAGGATTCTTTGAAAATGGCAGAGAGATCAAGTGTTGGAAGAGACAGATTAGGACATATAAAGAACAATGCATAAAGACAAGGTAATTTATGAAAGGTAGGTTAAAAAAATGGAAGCATTAGGAATGATTGAAACAAGAGGTTTGACAGCTTCAATTGAAGCAGCAGATGCAATGACAAAGGCTGCAAATGTTGTATTGGTAGGAACAGAGAAAATTGGTTCAGGTTTGGTAAGCGTAATTGTAAGAGGCGATGTTGGTGCAGTTAAGGCTGCAGTTGAAGCAGGCGCTGAAGCAGCATCAAGACTTGGCGAATTAGTTGCTCAACATGTAATTCCAAGACCACACGGTGATGTTGAAAAGATTTTGCCAACTATCTGAAGATAATCCCATACATCAGGGAAAGGATGGTATAGGTAAATGAGTTTTTCATTAGGCTTGATAGAGATTGAAGCTTTGGGAAACGCAATATATGTGCTTGATGCAATGACAAAGGTTGCAAATGTTGAATTTGTTGCAACAGAGAGAAGACTCGGCGGAAGATTGGTAACAATTGTTATAAAGGGCAGTGTGTCTGCAGTAACAGCATCAATTGAAGCCGGAAAACAGGTTGCCAATGAGTTTAAATGCTTAAAGGCATGTGAGGTTATTGCAAGACCACATAATGAAATTCTGAAGTTTTTACATCTTGATGAAAATGGCGATGTTATCCCTGTTTCCGAAACAGCAGCTACTCACACAGGGCCTGTTGCAAAGCAAACACCTGTTAAGGAAGCTAAGCAGGAAACAAAAGCACCGCAAAAAAAGGAGCAAAAAGCTCCTGAGAAAAAAGTTTCTAAAACTGCAAAAGCAGTTTCAGATAAAAAAGCACCTTCAAAAAAAGGGGCAAAGAAATAATAAGTAAAAAAGCGTTATAAACGCAAAATAAAGAAATAGGAGGAGTTTAAAATGGCTCAGGAAGCATTAGGAATGGTTGAAACAAGAGGTTTGGTAGCAGCAATCGAAGCAGCAGATGCAATGGTTAAAGCTGCAAATGTTACATTAATCGGAACAGAGAGAATCGGTTCAGGTTTGGTAACAGTTATGGTAAGAGGCGATGTTGGTGCAGTTAAGTCAGCAACAGAAGCTGGAGCAGAAGCTGGTTCAAGATTGGGTGAATTAGTATCAGTTCACGTAATCCCAAGACCACACGGTGACGTTGAAAAAATTCTTCCTGCATTGAAATAATCAATGAGGAAAAGGGGTTAGATGTTCGGGCAGGGAGTTTCTCTGCCCCAGAACATGACCACTACCCACAAAATTACGGAGGGTAAACATATGGTTGACGAAAAATTATTAAATATTGTAACAAAGAGTGTTATTGACATATTAAAGCAGCAGGAAAAAGATGAGGGTATAAAGGTAGGAGTATCAGCAAGACACGTTCATCTTTCACAACAGGACTTAGAAACTCTATTTGGAAAAGGACATGAATTGACTCCGAAAAAGATGTTGATGGGTGACCAGTATGCTGCAGAAGAATGTGTTACACTTGTGAGCCCTTCATTAAGAACTATTGAGGGAGTTAGGGTTTTAGGCCCTGTTCGAAGTGAATCACAGATTGAAATTTCAAGAACAGATACGTTCAAATTAAAAGTAAGTCCACCGGTTCGTCCGTCTGGAGAAATCAAGGGAAGTGCACCTATGGCTTTGGTTGGACCAAAGGGTAGCGTGTTTTTAAACGAGGGTTGCATTATTGCAAACCGTCATATCCATATGACACCGGCAGATGCCGAGAAATATGGAGTCAAGGATAATGATGTAGTTGATGTTGAAATTCAGAATTCAAAACCAACTCGTTATTATAATGTTCAGGTAAGAGTCAGAGCAGATTTTAATACGGAAATGCATATTGACACTGATGATGCCAACGCAGCCGCAATTAAGCAAGGCGATCATGTTGAAATCATCACAAAACACTAAAAAACTTCCGTTTTGTTGAAAGGAAGAAAAGATATGATTTTAGCTCAGGTAACGGGAAGTATAGTTTCCACAAGTAAAAACGAAAAACTTATTGGTTGCAAGTTTATGACTGTGCAAACAATTGAAAATAATAAATTAACCGACAGATTTATGGTTGCAGTAGATGGTATTGGTGCAGGTATTGGCGAAAAAGTTCTTATAACAACAGGATGTTCGGCAAGACTTGCAATGCCTGATAACACTGCGCCTGTAGATGCAGTTATTGTTGGTATTGTAGACGAAAAACAAGGAAATTTATAAAATAAACTAAAATTTTAGAAGGAGGGAAAGCTTTATGACATTAGAGGAATTACAGTCATTAATATATAATTCCGGTATCGTTGGTGCCGGCGGTGCAGGCTTTCCTACTCACAAAAAACTCGCAAAAGGTGTGAAGCAGGTAATAGTCAATGCTGCAGAATGTGAGCCACTTATGATGGTTGACCATCATATATTTGCAAAGCATTTTCAATCAGTAATTGATACATTGAATATAATTCTTGATATTTTAGGAGCAGAAGAGGCGATTTTTGGTATCAAGAAAAAAAATATGTGGTTACTTGATAAGAATGTTGTCAAAGGCTTGGAAAATACAAGAGTCAGCATAAAGGAAATACCTGATATATATCCTGCAGGGGATGAGGTTGTTTTAGTATACGAAACAACCGGTAAAATTATTCCCGAGGGTGCAATTCCTATGAGTGTTGGTGTAATTGTTATAAATACTGAAACACTCTATAATATCAGAAAAGCACTTGATACCGGGGAAACAGTTTGTGAGAAATATGTGACAATTGCGGGAGATGTTAAAAAAGATATTACTATCAAGGTTCCTGTCGGAATGAAGATAAAGGAATTGTTCAAAGAGCTTGGATATAGTGATATGACAGGCAAAGCTGTAATCAATGGCGGACCAATGATGGGTAAGCTTGTTGACCTGGAAAATGATGTTGTTACAAAGACAACAAAGGGGCTGTTAGTTTTTCCTGAAACACATAGCATTATTCAGAGAAAAAGAATGCCGATTTCAACAATTCTTAAAAGAGCTTCTGCAGCTTGTTGCTACTGCACTATGTGTACGGATGTTTGTCCAAGACATCTGTTAGGACATTCGATACAGGTACACAAAATCCTAAGAGCAGCATCACACAGTGAGGTGAATGATTCTGAGGCATTTTTGCAAAGTACACTATGTTGCGGATGCGGAACTTGCACAGTTATGGGCTGTCAGCAGATGTTAAATCCACAGGAAATTGCAACAAAAGCAAAAGAAATCCTTGCTCAAAAAGGATACAGAAGAACAGAGTCAATTAGGCCTGATAAACCAAGGCCTGAGAGAGAGGGAAGATTAATTCCTTCTGATACATTAATTGACAGACTTGGAATAAGAAAATATGTTAAGGATAAAGTCACAAGAGAATATATAGACTTTTATCCCGAAACTGTATATATACCGATGTCACAGCACATCGGAAAGCCAGCATCTCCAATTGTCAATGTTGGAGATAATGTTAAAAAAGGACAGATGATTGCAAAAACTGATGAGAATGCATTGGGTACAACAATTCATTCAAGTATAGATGGTGTTGTTAAATCTGTTACTGACAAAGAGATTGTAATTTCAGTAATCTGAAATAAAGGATGAGGACTATGAATTCTATTGGATTGATTGAAGTTAAGAATGTTAGCAAGGGAATAAAGATAACTGATGAAATGCTAAAGAGTGCAGGAGTTACGCTTATTCAATCGGGTGCTGTTTGTCCGGGTAAATTTGTTACCATAATTGGTGGAGATTTATCTTCTATTCAGGCAGCGGTTGAAAGAGCCGAGCTTATTGCCGAGGATGCATTGATTGATAAATTTGTTATTGGAAACCTTGGCGAAAAGGTATTTGAAGCAATGTGCGGAACGGCCATTGTAAAAGAGAAAAAAGCATTAGGAATAATCGAAACATTTACCGCAGCCTCTGCAATCGAAGCTGCTGATGCAGCAGTTAAATCTGCAGTTATCAGTCTGATTGAAGTGCGGGTTGCAAGAGGAATGGGCGGAAAATGCTTTGTTTCAATGACAGGTGATGTTGCTGATGTCAAAGCCGCAGTCGAAGCAGGTGCTAGGATTGCTGCAAAAACAGGTGTTTTGATTAATACTGAAGTTATTGCAAATCCACACCCTGAGTTGTGGGAAGCAGTATTATAACATTAAATAAAAAGGACTGTTATATAAGGCAGTCTTTTGTTTATAAGAGAGGGGAATTATATTATGAAAAGAATTTTATTTCAGGGTGATTCAATCACCGAAGCAGGAAGATCAAAGGAAGATGAAAGAAACAAGGGATGTGGGTTTGCTACATTAGTTTCTGCAAAGCTTGGATTTGAGAGACCTGGTGAATTTGAATTTATAAACAGAGGTATCGGTGGGAATAGAGTAATTGATTTGCTTTCAAGAGTTGAAACGCAAATCACCGAATTAAAGCCTGATTATATAAGTATTCTGATAGGTATTAATGATGTATGGCATGATGCTGATCATAATATTCCTACAAGAAGATATGAACTCTATTATGATATGCTGATTGAAGAGATTAAAAATGCTTTGCCGGATGTAAAAATTATGATTTTGGAACCATTTGTTTTAAAAGGAAGCGGCACAGAAGAACATTGGGATAAATTTGAAAAGGGTACAAAGGAAAAAGCAGAGGCAGCGAAGAGAGTGGCAGAGAAGTATAATGTTTTATTTGTTCCTCTGATGGAAAAATTTAATGAGGCTGCAAAAAAAGTATCTGCCGAGTATTGGTCAGCTGATGGTGTTCATCCATCAGTAATGGGACACGAGCTTATTAAGCGCGAATGGCTGAAAGCCTTTGAAAAACTTGAAAATGAATAATAAAATGGAAGAAATTACTATGAAGAAAATATTATTCCAAGGGGATTCTATCACTGACGCAGGTAGATCAAGAGAAGACGACTCAAGCAGAGGAAGAGGATATCCTACATTGGTATCTGCAAGTCTTGGATTTGAAAGACCTGATGAATTTGAGTTTATCAATAAGGGTATAAGCGGAAACAGAATTGTTGATATAATTGCAAGAATTAAGGCAGATATAATTAATCTAAAGCCTGATTATATGAGTATTTTAATAGGTATTAATGATGTGTGGCATGAAATTGTCCGTCAGAATGGTGTCGATACAAAAAGATTTGAAATGTATTATAACATGCTGATTGAAGAGGTCAGAGAAGCTTTGCCTGATATAAAAATTATGATTTTAGAGCCATTTGTTTTAAAAGCGTCTGCCACTGAAGAAAAATGGGATGAGTTCAGAAGCGGTGCAGAGGAAAAAGCGGCTGCTGCAAAGAGAGTGGCCGAAAAGAACAATCTTATTTTTGTTCCGCTTATGGAAAAATTTGATGAAGCCACTAAGAGAGCATCGGACAATTATTGGTTAATTGACGGTGTCCACCCTTCAGCAATGGGACACGAGCTTATTAAACGCGAATGGTTAAAGGCTTTTGAAAAACTGGAAAAATGATGGAGTTTCGTTATGTTAGCTGTTGAAAGAAGAAGTAAAATTGAACAGATAATAGTTGAGAATAAAAGTGTTTTGGTGCCCGAGCTTGCAAAGCAGTTTGATGTTACAACCGAAACAATCCGAAGTGATTTGGAAAAACTTGAAAAACAGGGTGTCCTTGTAAGGACCTATGGTGGAGCCACTTTGGTTGAAACAAAGGATGCAGATATGGAAATTCACGAGAGGGAAACTGTGAATTTTGAGGGAAAGCAGAGCATTGGGAAAAGAGCTGCCGAGATGATTAATGACGGAGAAACAATTTTTCTTGATGCAAGTACCTCCAGTCTTCATGTGGCAAGAAACATCAAAAACAAAAAGGGTATAACTGTAATAACCAATGCCCAGAAGGTTGTTCTTGAATTGTCGGAATGCAGCGATATACGCGTTATATCAACAGGCGGAATACTACATCAGAAGAATATGTCATATATCGGAAGAATAGTTGAGGACACTATTCGTTCAACTTATTTTGCCAACAAAGTGTTTTTTTCGTGTCGCGGAGTCACACTTGCCCGTGGACTGATGGAATCCACAGAAGCAGAGGCACAGATTAAAAAGGCAATGATTGAGTGCTCGGAGTCTGCAATATTTTTGTGTGATAAGAAAAAACTCGGAAGACTGGGCGTTCCCGTTATATCAAGCTTATCAGGAATAGACTGTTTCATCACTGACATCAAGCTTGACGAAGAATGGAACAAAGCATTAGAAGACAATGATGTCAGACTTATAACAGTTTAAAAGTGAAGAATGCTATGAAAACTAAAGCAATGTATATATGCAATGAATGTGGATATCAGACACCAAAATGGATTGGAAAATGCCCTGG
>JAZOTJ010000045.1:0-3352 GCA_045657585.1 Clostridia bacterium
TGATAAATCAGATTGTCAAGATTTCTGATTAACGAGCCACCGCCTGTTATTGTAATTCCATAATTCATTATATCTGATGCCAGCTCAGGCGGAGTCTGCTCCAATGTTTCCTTGATGGTATCTACAATCTGATAAATAGAATCACTCATTGCATCTCTTATCTGTGAGGATAAAATTCTTACAGTTTTCGGAAGTCCCTGCAACAAATCTCTTCCATTTACATCGAAATACCCCTCATCCTCATATTGCATCGCAGAGCCGATTGCAATTTTAATTTCCTCAGCAGTCTTTTCTCCTATTGAAAGATTATATTCGTGCTTGATAAAGTTTACAATGGCTGTATTTAATGAATCTCCCGCAACTCTTATTGATTTTGATGTCACAATTCCGCCAAGTGATATAATAGCAACCTCTGTCGTTCCTCCGCCAATATCAACTATCATACTTCCTACAGGCTTATCAACAGGCAACCCTGCACCAATAGCCGCTGCCATAGGCTCTTCTATAAGGCTTACAGACTTTGCCCCTGACATCATAACTGCCTCTTCAACTGCCCTTTTTTCAACATCTGTCACTCCGACAGGAACACATATAATCACTTTTGGTTTCATAAATCCAAATTTGTTTGTATAAACTTTTTTGATTATGCTCTTTATCATTGACCTTGTCATTTCAAAATCTGCAATAACACCATCCTTTAAAGGTCTTATTGCAACTATATTCTCAGGAGTTCTGCCAAGCATTTCATCAGCCTGATTTCCGACCGCCATAACCTTTTTATCATTTCTGTCCAAAGCAACAACAGATGGCTCATTTAAAATTATACCTCTGCCATTTATATACACCAATGTGTTTGCAGTTCCCAAATCAATTCCAATAGTTTTAGAAAACCCCAAAGAGATTTTGTTTTTACTCATAAATTACTCCTTATAAAATAATTCAATATTAAATTCATCTTTTAAGATGTCATACATTTCGGACAGCGGTAATCCAACAACATTAAAATAATCGCCTGATATACCCTTTATAAATGCACTTGCTTTTCCCTGAATTGCATATGCTCCTGCCTTGTCAGATGGCTCTTTTGTTTTTATATATGCATCTATTTCTGATACAGAGATATCTTTAAAGGATACCGTTGTTTTGACGCTTCTTGAAACACTGTAACCATCTTTTATTCTCATTATACACAATCCAGTGTATACCTCATGGTCTTTTCCCGACAAACTCATAAGCATTCTTCTTGCATCATTATCGTCACTTGGTTTTCCAAGAATTTGGCCATCTAGATAGACAATTGTGTCCGCTGCAATTACAATTTCCTTTGTTCTTCCCTGTTGTCTTAAAACTTTTGCAACTGCAGCAGCTTTATACATTGCCAGCACACCTGTATATAAATCAGGCGACATATTCTTATCAATTCCACTCTCATCAATCGGGGCAACCATAATATCAAAATCAAGTCCCAATTGTTCTAATAATTCTCTGCGTCTTGGAGATGCAGATGCTAAAATAAAATTTCCCATTTCCTTTATCCTTTGTATAATTAATCTGTTTTTCTGTAAAAATGACCTCTTGTAAAGGTATTTTCTTTTGGAGAATCAATATTTTCTCCTTTTAAGGCTCTCTGATATTCAGCTATTATTTCATCGCATTCCGACTCATTTTCAATTGTAAAATCAAGTCTGAATGATTTTATGTCCAGTCCCATTAAATCTGAGAGCTTATCAGCCATATAAACAGGCTTTGAATTTAGTAGTTCACAAAAGCATCCCTCTCCACATATTAGCGGAAAACTCTCATTTTTCCTGTCAATAAGCTCATTGTATGACTTACCTTTATCACACTTTGAATTTGCCTTAACAGGACAATTTTCAAATGTCATAAGCGGAATCCTTCCATACACTATTAACTCTGTATCAATTGGCTTTTTAATTTTTCTTATTTCGTTTATTGTAAGTTCGGGCGAAAGTGTTACTCCCACGAAATTATCCAAAGCCTTTACAGTATATGAATTAAATATATTTAACCTGTAATCTGCATAATATCGTTTTTTATTATCCAAAAATTGACCTAACGAATTAATCAGTACATTATCACAACAAGGTAAAGTATCATTTTTATCCTTATCAATCGGAGGCAAAGTCTGTATAAACAAATCATCACAATCCGTTAAATTCATTATAACTTCATTAGGAGCATAAATCCTTTTAATACCTCTGTTAATACAAGCATGCGCCTGATTAATATTTCTGACCCTTGCTGATAATATAGGCTCAGAGTTTTTTACATTTTTAACATCAAGTGAACAATCAACCGTTTTTCGCTTCGGCATTTCTTTCCTTTTTGCTATTAATTCTTCAATTGCTTTTCTTCTTGATGAATTTATTTCTCCGATTGGAATAACAATTCCATCATCAATTTTAACATCAATATCTGATGCAACAAACGGTGTTTGTCCAAGCTTCGATAATTGTTCCTCTAACCTTTGGCTTGTAAGCGGTTTGTTATTTGCAACTTCCGATTTAGTGTCCCCATATATATTTACACAGTTACCATCCAAATCCTCTATATTTAAAACCAAAGACTTGTCCTTTTCCAATAAAGCTTTTATTTTTACAGGATTTTTCTTTAATTCAATATCCTTTCTGCATCTGTTTTTAGCACCATCTGTAAATATATTCTGACTGATATTTGAAGGATTTTCATATGTCATCATATCCTTCCCAAGTTTATTAATAAAATACCCATCAGTAAATCCACTTCTGTTAAAAGCATCTGTCAGTTCTTTGTTTTCATCAATTGTCGGCTTTCTTCCTTCATCAATACAATTTCTGTAAACTCCTACAACAGCTGATACATACTCTGCTCTTTTTAATCTACCCTCAATTTTTAATGAGGTAACTCCAATTTTTTTAAGTGTGTCAAGATGCTTGGCAAGACACATATCCTTCGGACTTAACAAATATCCGCTATTTACATTTTTTCCATTTTGTAAGAATTTATACGATAGTCTGCAAGGCTGTGCACACATTCCTCTGTTCCCGCTTCTTCCGCCTATCATACTGCTCATAAGACACTGTCCCGAATAACTCATACAAATTGCGCCATGAACAAAAACTTCAATTTCGGCATATGTTGATTTTACGATTTCTTCTATTTCCAAATTACTCAGTTCCCTTGCAAGAACAATTCTTGAAAAGCCCATATCAGTCAACTTTTTAGCAGTGTTTGAAGACGCACAAGTCATTTGTGTACTTGCGTGAATTGGCAAATCAGGATACATTCTATGTACCATTTTTGCCATCCCTATATCCTGAATTATGACCGCATCAACGCCCATATCATTTAG
>JAZOTJ010000046.1:0-5511 GCA_045657585.1 Clostridia bacterium
TATCAATGGAATCAGTATTAGTGAATTTATCAGAAATGTACGTATGCAAAAGGCTCTTGAATTTATCAAATCATCCAAATACAAAATTCAAGAAATTATGGAAATGGTAGGATATGATAGCGAACGCCGTTTTCGTGAGGCTTTCTCTTCATATTATGGAAATCCCCCTTCACACTATATAAAAAAATGAATAGTTTCGCATATATTAACGCCACTGTATCACTCATCCCTTTTCTTTTACAGTGCTTTTCAACATTGTTGATACACAAAAATATCTCTGCTGATTTATCGCTCTTCCCAAAACATTATATCCAACAAAAAGGATTGAGTCAAAAAAAGAGTAATATCGAAAATTAAAAAACCCTTGATTATACATTTATCAAAAGCAGATTAGTCACTATTCTTCCTGATTAATCTGCTTTTGATTTGTTAAAGATGGCAACTATTATTTGAGATAATTCTCATTAAAACAATCTTCATATCATACATATTAACATTTTTTTCTTTTCTTAAACCATAAAGCCACACCAACTCCAACTATCGCTAATGAACCTCCTATACCAAATACTCCTAATCCTGTGTTTGAATAAATTTCTATTTCAATTTCATCAGTTCTTCCGCTTTGGGTTGTTGCAGTTACAATAACTATTCCCGTCGCATTTGCTGTAAGCACTCCATTTTCATCTATGCTTGCAAGTCCTTCTTCGCTTGTAGTCCATTCAATTTCTTTATATGTAGTATTTTCAGGCTCTATCAGACAGTTCAACTGAATTGATGTGCCTTTTTTCATTACAGGCTTTATTTCGTCCTTCATTTCCATATCTTCAGGCAGAATGATTTCTACTTTATCTGCTTCGATAGGTTTTACATCAACTGTTATAGAATCAGTAAGCTCTTTATGAGCCGCTGTTATTACAACTTGTCCTATACCTTTTCCCGTAATAACACCGTCTGACGAAACAGCAACAATACTTTCGTTATCTGATTTCCATTCTACATCTTTATTTGTCGTGTTATCAGGCACAAATATACATTTTAAAGTTGCAGAATCTTCTATCAGAATTTCTTTCTTGTTATCTGCAATACTGATACTTTCAGCCATAACCTCATTTACTGTAATCGTAAAAGCTTTAGATGTTCCTCTTGAAGTTTTTGCAGTTATTGTAGCTGTACCAACCCCAACCGCTGTTAATGCTCCTGTTTTGCTAACTGTAAGAATACTTGTATCCGAGGATTCCCAAGTGATTTCTTTATCTTCTGCATTTGATGGATATACACTTGCTTCAAGAGTTGCGGTCCCACCTGCATCTATCTGTGTGGGAACATTTTGTGCTGTTATACTTCTTGCATAAACTGTTTTAGGAACACTTGTTGTCTTAGTCGATGTAGAACTGCTTGATGAACCGCCTCCTTTATATGGACACACACCACCATTATGAAGATGTGCGGGATAACCACCACAATGATAATGATAACCACCAAGACCGCTTTTATTTTTATTGTCTTTATGACCGCCACTGCCATCGGTTCTACCGCCATGAGCTAATGCCATAAAAGGCATTGTAATAACCAACATACATACTGTTAAACTAAAAAATATCTTCTTTCTCATTTTTCTTTTCCCCTTTGTATTTTATTTTGATTATGAATTACAATTTTTACAACTTACATATCCTCTTGAAATCACTTCGTCCCTTGTGCAATTCAGATAATCTTTGTTATGTTCACTCATCTGCTTTACACTTCCGCAATGAGGATAGTGGAACTTTTTTGTGTTCTTATTGCCGATATATGAGGTTTCAATCGAAGTAGTGCTATTTGTTTGAGTTTCTTGTTTTTGAGGAGTTACAACCGCAGAACTGCCATAAGGAGCAGAACCATCTTGTGCTTTGCTTTCTCCTGTTGCATAGTTAATTTCTATTCCCGGTTGCACATTATAGCAATATACATTAAAGCAAATTCCGTCACCATTATCCTCCACAGACCAAGCTTCCATTAGAACGCCTGATGCCAAGAGATTACTACCCTCAAATATAGGTGTTACACGATACAGTACATGGTTGTTAGTTTCTTCTACATAGTCATCAACCATATTTTCAAACGGAAGCATACCATCCACATTCATATACCGTGTTCCGGTTATCAGGTTTCTTTCATTTGCATTTTCGCCTGATAATTGAAAGCCTATTAAATGACACCTGTTATACAAATATTTCCCTTCAACATTTTCATATTTGATTGTGTGCCATCCCGTAGGTTTTACTGAACCTATTGAACCACGGTCTTCTTTAGGCATTATATCAATACAGACATTTGCATAAGCTACTCCACATCTGCCAAGAGAATCAAGCTTTGAAAATGTTTCAAATGGTGCTGTTGTATAATCTGCTTGTGTAAAATACGGTACATTTCCGTTTACTGCAACATAAGGCTTTCCGCTATATTCAGGAATGCTGCTTAAATCAAATTTTGGTGCAGTTGCTTGTATTGGTTTCTCTGTTGTTACAGGCTTTTGAGTTTCTTCTGTCCGTATTTCAGATTCTTGTTTTTTCTCTATCTGTTCTTCAGGTTCTTGTGTTGTTTGTAGACTTTCAACTTGTGTCGGCTCTTGGGTTGTTATACTTTGTTCAGGAACATCTGTTGTACAACCACTTAACAAAAACAATGTTGATAAAAGTATAGCTAACAAAGAATTAAACTTTTTCATCTCACATATACCTCCATAGTTATATTGTCATGCGAACTTCCTTTGAACTCCGAGCTTTGAGAAAGTTTCCATTCTGACAAATCAATATCAAATTCAAAATCTTTTGGATATACCCGGTTCCATTTAAAAATCATCAGTTTCTCAATCCATTTTTCATAACCTTTCAAACTGACATTTTCCACAAAACAATATTCTCCGTTAGCAGCTTCTAAAATAAAGGATTCATCTACATTTATGTTTGAAACATTCTTTTCTTCAAACAAAGAATACGAATACTTATTAAGCCATAGTTTACTACCCTTTGTTATTTCTATTATCTTTTCAAGAAGAATGACATCTCTGCTCTGTCGCCTGTTATTGAACATCATCCCTCCGTTATCGTCAATACAAACTATTGCTATCAAAAATAAAACCTCCTTATCAAATTATCCGTCATATTGATTAAATACCTGATTTTATGCGAATAATAAAGGTCTTTAAGCATACTACTTAATGACCTTTACCATCTATTATATCGCAAAACTTAACTTTTAGAATTTCTGACGGATTAGTTTGACGGATTATACAACTTTCCGAGCCTATCCATCTCTTTTCTCTTATGTTCCGGCAAAGAATGAGCATAAAGATTGAGCGTAACTGTCGGTGATGAATGACCAAGAATTTCTGAAAGTGTTTTCACATCCATTCCAATCTCCAAAGCTCTTGTAGCAAAAGTATGTCTTGTAGAATGATATTTACGATACGGTATATCAAGTTCTGCTAAAATCTTTTTGTATCTTCTTGAATAGACATTCGGTTCAATAAATTTCCCTTTTTTATTAATAAGAAAACCACTCCCGGATTTAATTGCTTCAAGCTTTGCAATCAAAAACTTTGGAAGTGGTATTTCTCTTACTGATGATTCACTTTTTGGGGTAGAGATTTTTAATTCAGTTTTCTTGTTGCCCTTCTCGCTTTTAACTCTATACAAAGTATTCTCAATCGAAATAACACCTCTTTTTAAATCTATATTTTCCCACGTCAATGCACATAACTCACCAATTCTGATGCCTGTATAAAAGCATATTAATATACCTATATCATTCATCTTTTCAGATTTATCGATATAGTTTTCAATCTTCTTCTGTTCCTGCTTTGTAAAGACTTTTACCTCTTTACGTTTCACCTTTGGAAGCTTTGTTTTTCTGCATACATCTGAAACAAAATTCTTTTCATAGGCTTCATCAAGTCCTAACCTGAGAATCGAAAAGACAGAACGAACAGACTTTGGCGCAAGCTCACCTAAAAGTTCATCAACAAACTTCTGTATATGTTCTTCAGTGAGCATTTTCAGCTTAATTTTTCCAAGCTTCTTTTTGATGTGCTTGTTTATGTTAGATGAATAAGTTGTATAGGATGACCTCTTTATTCTCTTTTGACGTTCAAGCCATCTGTCAAACCAATCTGAAACTGTCATATCTGATGAAACAACTTTTTTCTCTGCCTTTGTATTTGCTTTTGCAAAGGTTAATTTTTCTTTTGCTTCCTTGTAGGTTTTCCCGTAAACATATCCGGGTTTTGCCTTACCTTCAGCATCATATCCTTTGATATATCTGCCTTCCCACCGACCATCTTTTCTTTTGTAAATATTTTCACCGTGTCGAGCCATAAATAAAACCTCTCTTTCTGACTAAATTTCTGACGGCAAATCATACAAACTTATACCCAAATTATTGATTTTTGAGTACATATATGGTATAATTGACTATATATATTCTACCATACATTTTTGTATAAAGGGTACGTCAATCCCTGATTTTAAGCACATTTCACAACTTTTTTGTTGTTGATATTTAAGTAGTATGCTTGATGTAAAAAAATACTTCGGAGATGCAACATTGCACCTCCGATTTTTTAATAGCAATTTGGTCTTCTGAAGATATTAAATCCAACACTTGAAGCTGTAGCTAAAACTACGTTATTAGCACCGCTTGAACAATGAATAACAAGTATATTTCCGCTTGTGTCCTGACCTACAACAATTCCAACATGGCTGTAATCAGAAACAAAGGCTAAATCTCCGGCTTGTACAGTAGATGCAGAAACAAGTGTGCTTGCACCTTTTTGTCCTATCGTACCGTGTCCTACTGCATATCCCATACCACTGTTATTAAATGCCCAGGTTACAAAGCCTGAGCAGTCAAGACCAAAAGCTCTGATTGAGCCTGATGACGGACTTCCTGCCGCAGTTACTCTACGCATTGTTCCCCAAGCACTATCCCATCCTATTGCAGATGATTTACCGCCCCAAAAATAATTGACTTTGCCTACAAGCGAAGCCGCATTTTTTACTACATCTTTTCGCTTTTGAGGTAAGCTATCAGGCAGACCATCAACAACTGCATTAACATTCGCATCAGTAATCGCAAGACTATGACTTGATGCAGTTAAAATATCACCATGCTCAAGCAATGTTTCAACTGCTTCTTGTTGTTTGGTGTTAAGAGAATACATTGATATAAGCTCATCTTTTGTTTTACCTGTCACGGTAATTGTGAGCTTTACTTTTGAATTACCCTCTGCATCGGTATAAGTGGATGTTGTATAACTGACAGTATTTGCATTTCTAAAAACCTCTTTTAGCTTTTCAGCCTTTGCCGCATCGAACACAACCACATCCTCTGCCGTATCATCTTCAACCCCGGCTGTTTTAGTTGCAAACACAGCAATTATCTCATTCCAATTTGCCTGATTATCAATTACTTCAACATCGTCATGTGCAACAGACAATTCTATATTTTCAACCTCTTGTGTCAGCTCTACAT
>JAZOTJ010000047.1:0-19214 GCA_045657585.1 Clostridia bacterium
AATTGCAGATATAAGAGTTATCACAGATGGAGATAAGTGTCCTAAGTGTGGACAGCCAATAAAGACTGCTCAGGGTATCGAGGTAGGTCATATCTTCAAGCTTGGAACAAAGTATTCTGATGCATTGGGACTAAAATTCACCGATGAGAGCGGAGAAGCAAAAACTGTTATAATGGGTTGTTACGGAATTGGTGTAACAAGATGTGTTGCAGCTGCAATTGAGCAGATGCACGATGAAAATGGTATTGTGTTGCCTGTTGCAATAGCGCCGTATGAAGTTAGTGTCGTTCCTGTAAACAACAAGGAAGAAGCACAGATGAAACTTGCAGAAGAAATCTATGAAGATTTGAAAAAGCAGGGAATTGAAGTGTTGTTGGATGACAGAGCCGAAAGAGCAGGAGTTAAGTTCAAGGATGCTGATTTGATTGGTATTCCATTAAGAATTGTTGTTGGCAAAAAATGCACAGACGGAATTGTTGAATATAAGCTGAGAACTGCAGAGGGTGCTGTTGAAATGACAATTGAAGATGCAAAATGCGAAGCAGTTAAATACATTAAAGAAAACAAATAATAAGGACGCCTTTTGGCGTCCTCAAATTTAGAAAGGGTTTTTGTATGCATAAAATAACCACTTTATCCAATGGTATAAGGGTAGTATCTGAAAAAATTGAATATGTAAAATCAATATCTATCGGAGTGTGGGTTGGAAATGGCTCAAGGTGCGAAACAAAAGACGAAAATGGTATGTCACACTTTATTGAGCATATGTTCTTTAAGGGAACAGATAAAAGAGATGCAAAGGCTATTGCTTATGAAATTGACGCTATTGGCGGTCAGATAAATGCATTTACAACAAGAGAATATACCTGCTATTATACAAAAACATTAGATGAACATGCAGAAATTGCCATTGATGTTTTAAGTGATATGATATTTTCTTCAAAACTCGATGAAAAAGCGATGGATATGGAGAGAAATGTCATATGTGAAGAGATAAATATGTATGACGATGAGCCTGAGGAGCTGTGTGCAGACCTTATTATGAAAGCGGCATATGGTGATGATTCAATGGGCAGACCGATTCTTGGTACAAAAGAGAGTCTTTCAAAAATCAATCCTTTGAAAATGAGGGAATATATAAAATCTCACTATACTACCAAAAACACTGTTATTGCTATATCGGGGAATTTTGATGACGGATTGTTTGACCTTTTGGAAAAATACTTTTCAACAAAAGAAATGTGCAATAATGAAGTCATAATTCCTGACAGCAGTTATAAATCGGGAAACAGAATTGTAAAAACAAAGGACTGTGAGCAGGTACAGTTGATTGCAGGCTTTAAAAGTATTGATGTTAAGGATGATGGAGTTTACAGTCTTTTGGCATTTAACAACATCTTTGGCAGCGGAATGTCATCGAGATTGTTTCAGAATATAAGAGAACAGAATGGACTTGCATACTCTGTTTATGCATATCACGCAGCATATATAAACACAGGAATGTTCAGTATTTGCGCAGGAATGGCGCCCGCAAATGTTAAAACTGTAGCAGAGCTTATAACAAATGAAATTGTGAAAATAAAAAAAGAGCTTCTAACCAAAGACGAACTGAAAATGGCAAAGGAGCAGTTAAAGGGAAGCTATATTTTAAGCTATGAGAGTGTAGGGTCAAGAATGCAGGCGGCAGGAAGAAATCTGCTGCTTGATAGACCTATAATATCTCCTGAAGAAGTGATTGAAAAGATAAACAATGTTTCAATGGACTCGGTTTCTGAAATAGTTGAGAAAATTTTGGATACTGATAAACTGTGTATTGCAGCAGTTGGCGCGATTGACAGTGTTGATGATATATTCAGATTTTAAAGGTTTTGGACCCATTGACACAGTTGTTCATAGCTCATTAGTTTGTTGAGCACATTTATGAGCATATTTGCAGAAATTTTTGAAGGCAAACCTAACGCAGTGCATAGTGCATTGCGTTTTTTTGTTGAATTTTCTCCGCCTGATAAGCCAAGAAGAAACAAATCTGATTTTTGTATAAGTCTTTTGTTGGTATGGCTGTTTTTTTCTCCGTCAATATCACAGCCGGACAACTTTAAAGCCTCTAAAATAATGTCATCATTAATTCCCTCAACACCTAAAAGACCTTCCTTTGAAGGCTCGCTTTTACGTTTTTCTTTTCCGACTATATCGGGGATGTATGCATGCTTTACTTCTCCGTCAGATATTGATTGCTTAATGAAATTTCT
This sequence comes from Clostridia bacterium, assembly GCA_045657585.1. Taxonomy (GTDB): domain Bacteria; phylum Bacillota; class Clostridia; order UBA1381; family UBA1381; genus RGIG1988. The sequence goes on from JAZOTJ010000047.1 coordinate 2,250, forward strand.
TATTTTAAAGCCTGCAGAATCGGAGTCGGTCAATATAACAATACCTGTTTTTTTAGCAAGTGTTCTGATAGTTTCTAGTTTGTTTTTATCCTTAAAAACAGAAAAGCCATTTGTTTTTATGATAACCCCATCAATGAAATTTGACAGTCTTATCTGGTCATAAGTCCCCTCGACTATGATGGCCTCCTTGATTGTGTGCATAAAAACACTCCCCTTAAAAAATCTTTTAAATATTTTAGCACAAATTTATTTTTTGGTCAATAAAGTATTGAAATTTTTAAATATATGTAGTATAATAAATTGTCAATTTGTTTTATAATAACAAAGGATAAGTAAAAATTTAATGGATTGAAGGTAATGAAAATGTCAAATAATGAAAGACGAGTGGGAACAGTTTCAAGAGGTATCCGTTGTCCGATAATCAGAGAAGGAGATAATCTTTCAAAGATTGTTTCTGATAGTGTTATTGAGGCTGCAGAATATGAAGGGTTTGAAATTCGTGACAGAGATGTTATATCCATAACTGAATCAATTGTTGCAAGAGCTCAGGGTAACTATGCATCTGTTGATAATATTGCAAGCGATTTAAAAGCAAAGCTTGGAAGTGATACAGTTGGTGTAATTTTCCCTATTTTGTCCCGAAACAGATTTGCTATATGCCTAAGAGGTATTGCAAAATCAGTTAAAAAGGTCATTATGATGCTCAGCTATCCATCAGATGAGGTTGGAAATGAGCTGATAACTGTTGATATGATTGATAAAGCAGGAATTAACCCATATTCAGATGTTCTTTCATTGGAAAAATACAGAGAATTATTTGGTTATAATAAGCATCACTTCACAGGTGTTGATTATGTTGAATATTATGGGGAATTAATCAGAGAGTGCGGAGCAGAGGTTGAGTTTGTTTTTGCAAATCAGGCAAGAACAATCTTAAACTATACAGATTGTGTTGTAAACTGTGATATCCATACAAGAGAACGCACAAAGCGTATTTTAAAAGAAGCAGGCGCAAAGGTTGTTTTGAGTCTCAGCGACATTATGACAGCATCAATTGATGGCAGCGGTTATAATGAAAAGTATGGACTTTTAGGCTCTAATAAATCAACTGAGGATAAGATAAAGCTTTTCCCAAGAGAATGTAAGGATTTGGTTTTGGATATTCAGAAGAACATTCTTGACAGAACAGGAAAGCACGTTGAAGTTATGGTTTATGGCGATGGTGCATTCAAAGACCCTGTAGGAAAAATTTGGGAGCTTGCTGACCCTGTTGTATCTCCTGCTTATACAGATGGTCTTGAGGGAACACCTAACGAAATTAAATTAAAATATCTTGCTGATAACGATTTTAAAGACTTGACAGGTGAAGAACTTAAGAAAGCAATTTCTGAAAGTATTAAGAAAAAAGACTCAAACCTTGTCGGCAATATGGCATCACAAGGCACAACTCCAAGACAATTAACAGACCTTATCGGCTCACTTTGTGACTTGACAAGCGGTTCAGGTGATAAGGGAACACCGATTGTATTGGTTCAGGGATATTTTGATAATTATACCAACTGATATGAGTAAAAATGTAATAATTACAGGCGGCACCAGAGGAATCGGAGCCGCCTGTACTGAAATTTTTGTAAAAAACGGATATAATGTATATGCGATATATTCCAATGATGAAAAATCTGCAATGGAAATTTCGGATAAATTTGGTTGTAAAATTTACAAAGCAGATGTTTCAGACAGAGTTGCAATAAGAAAAGTTATATCAGAGATTATAAATGATGCAGGGCAAATTGATGTTTTGGTAAACAATGCAGGAGTTGCAGGACAAAAGCTGTTTATTGATTTAGAGGACAGTGAATGGGACAAAATAATCAATATAAATCTTAGCGGAATTTATAATGTCACTAAAGAAGTTTTAAAGAATATGATTTCAAATAATTCAGGCTCAATTGTAAACATATCGTCAATCTGGGGACAGTGCGGAGCTTCGTGTGAGGTACATTATTCTGCATCAAAAGCAGGGGTAATCGGACTCACAAAGGCGCTTGCAAAGGAAGTTGCGCGTTCAGGCATAAGAGTAAACTGCGTTGCACCAGGTTTTATAGAAACTGATATGAACAGTGCATTCAGTAAGGAGGATATCTCCGATATTTGTGAGGATATACCGATGGCTAGAATGGGAACGGGCGAAGAATGTGCTGAACTGATATATTTTATTGCATCAAATAAGGCGTCATATATAACAGGTCAGACTATAGGCATAAATGGCGGCTGGGAAGTATAATAAAGAGGGGATGTTTTCACATCTCCTCTTCTTCATTTTCAACAAGCTCTAATTTGCTTACCGATACTTCATATGCAGTCTTTGTTATAACCTCGTCTTCGGAAAGCCTTTTCTGATAATCTCTTGATTGAATTCTTCCCCAGACTTTGACATTATCTCCGACATTGAAGCCTTTGCAATACCTGGCATTTCGTCCCCATGCAATAACAGGTATGTAGTCAGATTTGTTATAAGTTCTGTTGACGGCAAGCAGAATATCAGTTATTTCTCTGCCAAAAGGAGTAGTCCGATAGACTGGCTCTTTGCAGACATATCCGTTTAAAAAGAGAGAGTTTGAGTTTTTAGGGAGTTCTTCACAGTAGCATATGTCCTTTGCAAATACAGTTAAAATAAGCCTGTTGTCACCATTTTCATAGCTGTTATATGAACGGAATTGTCCCGAAATATTAACACAATCGCCTGTGGTAAGCGGAAAATCAGATAGAAGTCTGTCAGACACCATAACCTTTATGCAGTCACTCGTGCCCGATAGCCTTGGGATTTTCAGGGTAAAGGTATAAAAGCTTTCTCCGAAAATTTCGTGATTAAATTGAAGTTCATCATCAACAATTCCGCAAACCTGTGCGATATTGTTGCCTGTATTGGTTTCCATAAATTTATTCCTCCTTCAGATTGCCAAGCTGCAATCGTTATTCTCATTTATAAATTATTCTATTCCGATTAAAAAGCCTTTATGCTAAATTTCAAGTTTATTTCCCGATTTGCAGATTGGAATATCAAATAAAAGTGCGGTAATAACAGCTGGAAGCTGGCTTGATATCTCATAATTGTTTATGGGCGTAATGGGAAACTCACTTATTGCTATATCCCCGTAAAACGGGTTATAAATATTGTTTTGGATATATAGCGTGAATGATTTTGTGTCGGAGAAATAATTAATTGATGATACTGTCACGCTTGAGTCCTGAGAAAAGCCATAATCAATGGCATTGGGATGCTCTAATTTGGGAAGATACCCGTTATCAGTGTTATAGATTAATATTGTCTTTTCGCCGATACATTCGATTAGGCTATATGTCACAAGCCTTGTGTTGGGCGCATTGTCAAGAATTAAAACATCCAAATCAATCGGATAGATTAAATTCCTTTCAAATATAATCAATGTATATTCAATTCCGTTACTTTCAAGAAAAGAAACCTTGCTTTTTATGTCTCTCGAATTTTTTTTGATGGCAGCAATAATATGATTTGCCTTGAAAATATCTAAAAATGTTTTTGAGATTTCCTCACAGTTATCGGGAGCAAGAATTCCTATTTTAATCATATTTAATCGCCCTTTTTGAAATATTTGATTTTATTATTATTTTCCTGATTTTTAAGATTATTCATTTAAAAAGGGATAAGCGTCAAGTAAATTTTAAAAAATTCCCGAATAAAATTTATTATAGTTTTATAAAAAGGGTGGTTATATGCTTGAGTTATTATTTCGATTAGTTAAAGAGCTGATGTTTTTGGCAGGCTATGTCGGAAACGGAAATGCTTTTCCGAAACAGCTCTCAAGTGAGGAAGAGAAGAAATATTTAGAGTTATTTTTAAATGGAGATATGGATGCAAGAAATACTTTGGTTGAACACAATCTTCGTCTTGTCGCCCATATTGCAAAAAAATACAGTAATGAATACAATGCTGACGATTTGATTTCCGTAGGAACAATAGGACTAATTAAGGGAATAAATACCTTTAATCCGAAGAAAAATTCCAAAATGGCAGCCTATATTTCAAGATGTATTGAAAATGAAGTTCTGATGTTTTTAAGAAGTACAAAAAAACAAGGTAACGAAATGTCGCTTGATGAAATGATTGGGTGCGATAAAGACGGAAACACACTTACAATTGCCGATATTATTCCTGCAGAGAACGGGGATATTGTTGAAGATATTTCCGCAAAGGCAGATATAAAAAAACTCTACAGGGTTATGGGAAGAGTTTTAAAGGGAAATGAAATGGATATCATCAGCTGGCGCTACGGTCTTGGGGGCGAAGAAAAGAAGACTCAAAAGGAAATTGCTGATATTTTGGGAATTTCGCGTTCCTATGTTTCAAGAATAGAGAAAAAAGCGTTAAAAAAACTGGCAGAAGAATTTAAATGAACAAAATAAAAAAGCAGATTGCATATGCAATCTGCTTTTTAATAATTGATTAAAGAACAACTAACACAAGTGTTGTTATAAGGAACATAATTGAAAGAGCGCATGTAAGCTTTGACAAAAATGCCGCCTTTGTTCTTCCTGAATTTCTGCTGAAGAATGAATCTCCCATATCAGGGGAAGAACCTGCGATGCTCTTTAGTCCCGGGTCTTTGCTTTCCTGCATAAGTACAACTACGATAAGTAAAACTGTTACAATTATATGCAAAACCTTGAATAAAGTAACCATTTGATTTGCCTCCTAAACATAAAATTATTAAGTATATCATAAACATTATACCATAAAAAAATAAATTTACAAGATTATTTTTAAAAAAAATTAGATTTTTTTTAAAATAGGGTATACTAAAAAGAAATTTTTTGTTATAATTATAATGAATACCTGTATATTAAGGATAAATAATTATGGAAATTAAATCTAATGAAATAAAAAAAGAACGGGTTCTGTTGGCAGGAGTACACCTGGGACTCAGGAATGTGATTGAAGACACAACCGAGGAATCAATCAAAGAATTAAAAGAGCTTGTAAAAACTGCGGGTGCAGAGGTTGTCTGTGAGGTTATACAAAATAAGGCTGAATTGGAAGCAGGAACCTATATGGGTGAGGGAAAGCTTGAGGAAATTAAAATGGCAATTGATGAGCTTTCGGTTGATTGTGTTGTCTTTGATGATGAGCTTTCTCCTATTCAGTTAAGAAATATATCCGAGCTGTTAGGTGTCAAGGTGCTTGATCGTTCGATGCTTATTTTAGACATTTTTGCAATGAGAGCAAAAAGCGGAGAGGGAAAAATTCAGGTTGAATTAGCCCAGTTAAAATACAGACTTCCAAGACTGAGAGGTCTTGGTGTCGAGATGAGCCGAACAGGCGGTGGAATCGGAACAAGAGGTCCCGGAGAAACAAAGCTTGAAACTGACAAACGACATATACACAGAAGAATACAGGCACTTTCAGAAGAACTTTCAGAACTGAAAAAGCACAGGGAGTTGTTGCGTTCTAGAAGAAAAAAGGATGGAGTTATAAGTGTTGCTCTTGTCGGATATACAAATGCAGGAAAGTCAACGCTTTTAAATGCGTTGACCGATGCTGATGTTTTTGCCGAGGATAAATTGTTTGCGACTCTTGACCCAACCTCAAGAGCGTTGGAATTAGATGACGGAAGAAAGATTTTATTGGTTGATACTGTCGGCTTTATCAGAAAGTTGCCGCATCATCTTGTTGAGGCATTCAAATCGACCTTGGAAGAGGCAGTTGTTGCTGATGTTTTGTTGCATGTTGTGGATTTATCGAATGAGGAATACGAAAATCAGATAACTGTTGTTGACGAGGTATTATCAGATATTGGTGCTGACAATAAACCTAAGATTATTGTTTATAATAAATGCGATAAAACTCAGGAACAAATTGTAAAGGGCTCAACTGAGGCTGTCTTTATATCGGCAAAGAAAAAAGAGGGATTGGAAGAGCTTATAAGAGTAGTCGGAGATGTTGCCCCAGGGAAAAAGCAGGAAATCAAGGTGTTAATTCCTTATTCAAACGGGTCGCTGGTAAGTGAGTTGCACGACACTCAGAAAGTCTTGTCTGAAGAATATACGCAAGACGGAACAGAGCTTGTGTTATTGGCTGATGGTATAACCTATAACAAGTTAAGAGATTATATAGTGGGGTGATTAAAATATCACAAAAAGCAAAATATAAGACAGTAAAACATCGTGCGAGCACAATGATGATTGAAAAGAAATCAAAGTTTATTGCAAGTGTTGCTCCTGCAGATAACGAGGAAGAGGCTCTTGAATTTTTAAAGGAAATCAAATCAAAATATCCTGATGCAACACACAATGTTTATGCATATATAATTGACGAGAATAATATTTTCAGATATTCTGATGACGGAGAACCGGGCGGAACTGCAGGGATGCCTGTACTGGACACAATCAGAAAAGAGGGACTTGTTGATGTATGTGTTGTTGTGACAAGATATTTTGGAGGAACTTTGCTTGGTACAGGCGGACTTGTTCACGCTTATGGTTCCTCTGCAAAGCAGGGACTTTATGAGGCTGATATAATAACAAGAGCGCTCTCAAATGTCATATGTGTCAAGGTTGACTACACTATGTCGGGAAAAATTCAGTACATGATTTCAGCAAACAATCTGATATGCGAAGATACAACCTATGGCGATGATGTGACTTTTTACATATGCGCGATGATTGAAGATACTGAAAAACTGATTAAGGATATAACGGAGTTGACTTACGGAAGAGCAGTATGTACTGTTACGGAACAAAAGTATATTGATTTGAAAGGAATTGATTAAAATGAAGAAAATTTTGTGTTTGGTTTTGGCAATGCTTATGCTTTGTGCTTGCACAAGGACAGAGCCTGTTATCAATGAAATTGACAATCCTCAGACTGAGGACAGTGTTAATGTAATCGCAAAAAGCAACGAAGAGATAAACTATGATGATTATGAGCTATTAGGTCATTATATAACAGACGAAAAGGCGGAAGTCAGTCTTTATACATCTGCCAAGAGAGATAAAAAAGGCAATCTTATGTGGGATGATTCTCAGGAATGGGTTTTGACTGCCAGGATGTCTGATGGAATATATATGCTCTACAACAGCAGAATTAACGGACGAGCTTATATGAAGGTAATGAAATCATATAATGAAAATTCGGAAGAAACTTTGATAAATCTTCATATTTATGCAAATACTCATAATGAAATAAGGGAGTATAGCTTTAATGGAGAGGATTTTGAAGAAAGAATACGTTACACAACTGATGGAACATCAAAGCATGGAATAAGTGAGTTATATACTTCTATTCCTGATTATGAATAAAAAGGAGAGATAAAAATGATAGAATTAACAAAGGAAATATTTGATGGTGAAGTTATAAAATCGGAGTTACCTTATCTGGTGGATTTCTGGGCAAGCTGGTGCGGACCATGCAGAATGGTTTCTCCTATAATTGACGAAATTGCAGAAGAATATGAAGGAAAAATTAATGTCGGCAAGGTCAATGTTGATGAACAGGGGGAATTGGCGTCTGAATTTGCAATTGTTTCAATCCCGACAATAATGATTTTTAAGAATGGTAAGGTTGTTGAAAAGATTGTTGGTGCACGCTCAAAAGACGATTTCTGTGATATGATTGATAATTTACTATGAAATCCAAGATAAAAAATGCATTAAAAAGTGCTGGTGCGTGTGATTTTGGAGTTGTCGGCGCAAGAGTTTTTGATGAATTTTTACCGATTGCAGATAAAAGAGGCAAGGTCAGTCTTTGCGAGGAGGATGTTCAAAAAAGAATTAATCCTTTTATGACATATCCTTTCGCAAAGAGTATTATTATGTGTTTATTTAGTTATAACACAGGGGAAAAAAGTATAATTTCGGAATATGCTCTTGGAGAAGATTATCATACAGTAATCAAAAAAAGGCTTTTGACTGTGATTGAATTATTTGAGAATAATGGATATAGGGCAGAATGCTTTGTTGACAATTCTCCTCTTTCGGACAGGCATCTTGCATATCTTGCAGGACTGGGCTTTTTCGGTATGAATGGTATGCTGATAAACGAAGAATTTGGGAGCAAGGTATTTATAGCAGGTATTGTGACCGATTGTGAATTGGAAGAGGACAAGCCTCTTGACAATGATATTTGCATAAAGTGTGGGAAATGTGTTGATGCCTGCCCTGGTGGTGCAATTAGCGATGATTTTGGCTTTGATGAGAACAAGTGTGTTTCGTATCTGACTCAGAAAAAAGGTGAGTTTTCTGAAAATGAAGAAGAAATAATAAAAAAAAGCGGATATATTTGGGGCTGCGATATATGCCAAAATGTATGTCCGTATAATTATTCAATAAAACATACAAATATTCACGAATTTATGCATAATGATAATGATATCGAAAAGATCACAAAGGATATGTCAAACTCTGAGTTTAAGAAGCTTTTCGGAAGTAAGGCATATGCCTGGAGAGGTAAGAGTGTATTGGTCAGAAATACAGATATTTTCAAATAGAATTATGCAATTTACATATATTTAGTAAGGTATTTGGAACAATTTTGCCAATATATACAAAAATATAAAAACAGAACAGATAATTCTTGAATTTTTATGCAAAGAGATGTATAATTATAAAATAACATACTTCGGAGGATATCAAATTGAATTTAGAAGAGATTAAGAATATTGACAAACAGTATTATATGAATACATTCGGCGAAAGATTGGGCGTTGCTTTTGAAAAAGGAAAGGGTATGAAGCTGTATTCAACAGATGGTGTGGAATATAACGATTTTCTGGGTGGTATCGCAGTTAATGCACTCGGTCATTCCAATCCGAAATTTATTTGTGCATTGAAAAATCAGCTTGATAAGGTTATTCATACATCAAGTCTTTATTACATAGAAAATCAGGCACTTTTAGCAAAAGAGTTATGCGAACATTCCTGTGCAGATAAAGCATTTTTCTGCTCAACAGGGGCTGAGGCTAATGAAGGTGCAGTGAAATTAGCGAAAATTTATTTTTATAAGCAGAATAAAGAAAAGTATGAGGTTATTTCACTTGACAAGTCTTTCCACGGAAGAACTTTAGCAACGGTTGCTCTTACAGGTCAGGAAAAATATCAAAAACCATACAGACCATTGCTTCCGGGAACAAAACAGGTTGAGCCAAATAATATTGATGCAATAAAGGAAGCAATCACAGATAAAACAGCTGCAATTATGATTGAGCTTATTCAGGGAGAATCGGGCGTTTATCCGATGGACAAGGAATATGTTTTGGAATTGAGAAAGCTCTGTGATGAAAAAGAGATTATTCTGATTTTTGATGAAGTACAGACAGGAATGGGCAGATGCGGAGAATATTTTGCTCATCAGTATTATGGAATTGAGCCTGATATTTTTACCTGTGCAAAAGCATTGGGCGGAGGCGTTCCTATCGGAGCAATCGGAGCAAAGGATTTTGTGGCAAGTGCATTTGAACCGGGTGACCACGGAACAACCTTCGGAGGTAATCCGTTCTCAACAGCAGCAGGTCTTGCAGTGTTCAAAATCTATGAAGAAGACAAGATTTTGGATAATGTCAAGAAAATGAGCAAATATTTTATGGAACGTCTTGAGGAATTGAAGAAGACATCATCAAAAATAGTTGAATTGAGAGATGCAGGTCTTTTAATTGGAATTGAAATAGAAGAGAGTTGTGCAAAGAAAGTGTTTACAAAGTTATTTGAGAAAAAATACTTAACAAGTCTTTGTAAAAACACAATACGACTTGCACCGCCGTTAATTATAACAAAAGAAGATATTGACGGATTTGTTAATGCTTTAAAAACCACTTTAGAGGAGATATAAGAATGAAAGATTTTATCAGCCTACATGATTTGACAAAGGAAGAGATTGAAAATCTTATTTCCTTGTCAATTAAGATAAAAACAGACTTAAAAAACGGGATAGAGTATAAAGTTTTAAAGAATAAAACACTTGGAATGATTTTTTCAAAGTCATCGACAAGAACAAGAGTATCTTTTGAAGTCGGAATGACACAGCTTGGCGGATATCCGCTATTCTTATCATCAAGCGATATTCAGCTTGGCAGAGGAGAAACAATCTATGATACTGCAAAGGTACTGGAGAGATATCTTGATGGTATTATGATAAGAACATATTCTCATGATGATGTATTAGAGCTTGCAAAGCACGCTGATATTCCTGTTATTAATGCATTGACAGACCTTTTGCATCCTTGTCAGGTTTTGGCAGATTTGCAGACAGTTTATGAAAAGAAAGGCACTCTGAAGGGATTGAAATTTGCATACATAGGTGACGGAAACAATATGGCACATTCAATAATGTATGGCTGTGCTAAAGTAGGAATTGACTGTGCAATAGCATCTCCTGAGGGTTATATGCCTGATAGTGAAGTAACATTAAATGCTAAAGATGATGCGAAAAAGAGTGGGTCTGATTTAGTTATCACAACTGACCCTGTTGAAGCAATCAAAAATGCAGATATTGTCTATACAGATACATGGGTTAGTATGGGACAGGAAGCTGAAAAAGCAGAAAGACTTAAAATATTTATGCCATATCAGGTTAATAAGGAATTGTTTGAAAATGCGAAGTCAGATGCAATATTTATGCATTGTCTGCCTGCTTACAGAGGCTATGAAGTCACAGAAGATATTATTGACGGTGCAAACAGTGTTATTTTTGACGAGGCTGAAAACAGACTTCACGCTCAAAAAGCAATTATGGCAACATTAATGGGGGACAAATAAAATGATGGATTATCAGTCAGTTTTTGAAGTGCGAATGGCTACATATGATGATATTGATGACATTTTGAGTATAACAAAGGAAGCATTTATTAAGTATGCAGAGCTTGCAGGAATTGAAACAACTGCCGCACTCACAGAAACCTATGAAGATGTTAAAAGGGATATAGATACAAAAATTGTTCTGATTGCTTTATCTGATGGCGTGCCTGTAGGAAGTGTAAGAGTTGAGGTCTTTGATGATGGCACTGCATATTTCAGTCGATTTGGAGTAAAAGTGACATCTCAGAACAATGGTATCGGAAAGTCTATAATGAATTTGGTTGACAGAATTATGAAGAAGAATGGTATCAAGAAAATATCTTTGCATACTGCTGCAAAAATTACATCACTCATTCGTTTTTACTATGGAAGAGGCTTTTATATTGATTCTACAGATAAGTCAAAGGGCTACATAAGAGCTTTGTTGATTAAGGAATATGAATAAGAGAGGGGATTGTTATGATTAAAGTTGCAGTATTGGGAGCTACAGGATATGCAGGTATAGAATTGGTGAGAATTTTATCAACACATCCTGAAGTAAGTATTGAATTTTTAGGTTCTCATTCATTTGACGGACAAAAGGTGGCAGATGTTTATAAAAACTTTGTTCATATACTTGATAACGAATGTAAGGAATTGGATTTGGATGAGGTTGCAAAGTGTGATGTTGCATTCACAGCTTTGCCTCACGGAGCCTCAAAGACTGTTATTCCGCAATTAGTGGAAAAGGGAATAAAGGTTATTGATTTAAGCGGGGACTTCCGTTATGATGATATCAAGGTTTATGAAAAGTGGTATGGCGAGGAACACTCATCGCCTGAACTTTTAGCTGAGTCAGTTTATGGTCTTTGCGAATTGCACAGAGATAAAATAAAGGATGCAAGACTAATCGGAAACCCAGGTTGTTACACAACCTGTTCAATTCTTGGCGCAGCCCCGCTTCTGGCAAGCGGTCTGGCAGAAACAAAGAATATCATAGTTGATGCAAAGTCAGGTGTAACAGGTGCAGGAAGAAACACAAATTTAGCATATAGCTTCTGTGAATGTACTGAAAACACAAAAGCATATAAGATTGCAACACACAGACACACCTCTGAAATTGAACAGGAATTATCAAAAATTGCAGGGGAAGAAATTATGATTTCTTTCACGCCTCACTTAATCCCACAAAAACGAGGAATTTTTTCAACAATCTATATAAATCTTAAAGAAAAGCACACCACAGAAGAAATAGTAAAGCTTTATAAGGAATACTATAAGGATGAATATTTTGTAAGAGTCAGGGATATTGGAGATTTGCCTGAAACAAAGCATGTTGCAGGCTCAAACTTCGTTGATATCGGCGTGGTTGTTGATGATAGATTAAATCGTGCAGTAGTTGTTTCAACAATAGATAATCTTTTCAAGGGTGCTGCAGGTCAGGCAGTGCAGAATATGAACATATTGTTTGGATTAGACGAAAAAACAGGACTTAAAAACCCTGGATTTTATCTGTAAGGAGAAGGACAAATGGAAGAACTTATCAAAAAAGCGGGCATACTTATTGAAGCATTGCCTTTCATACAAAAATTTGCAGGTAAAACTGTAGTAATCAAATATGGCGGAAATGCCATGATTAATGAGGAGTTGAAAAGCTCTGTAATCGAAGATATTATACTTTTAAAGTTCATAGGCTTAAACCCGATTGTTGTTCACGGCGGTGGCCCTGACATCTCAAAGGCATTAGCAGATAACAATATAAAAAGTGAGTTTATTAACGGACTTCGTGTGACGGATGCTGACACAATGCGAATTGCACAAGAGGTTTTGGTTGGAAAAACTAACAAGGAAATTGTTTCACTCTTAAATTGTAAGGGCGGAAAAGCTATTGGTTTTTGCGGAATTGATGGCGGATTTATTAAGTGTGAGAAGAAGTTTACCGAAATTGATGGGGAAAAAGTTGATTTAGGATTTGTCGGAGAAATCATTGATGTAGATAAGCATATCCTTGAGTATATCAGTAAGGATGCATACATTCCTGTTGTTGCACCGATTGGTATTGATGATGACGGACAAAGCTATAATATAAATGCAGATAATGTTGCAGCAGCTGTTGCAAAGGCGGTTTCTGCTGAAAAATTGATTCTTTTGACTGATGTTGAGGGAATTAAGGATGCCAATAATAATATAATTTATGAAGCAGGAAAAGAAGAAATTTTAGCAATGATTGACGATGGAACAATCAACGGCGGAATGATACCAAAGGTTACAGGCTGTCTTGATGCAATTGATTCAGGCGTTAAAGGCGTGCATATCATTGACGGACGAGTTCCGCATTGTCTGCTTCTTGAGATATTTACTAAATCAGGAATTGGAACAATGATAAAAAGCTCAGATTATTAAAAGATGAGAAGGACTTTTTTGGTCCTTCTTTTTTTGGTGCATAAATAGGTTGACATTATCTAATAATTTATATATAATAACCATAAATATAGTAGGTGTAATCAGTATGAACAACGAGAGAAAAGAAAAAATTTATTCATATATAAAAAGCAGAGAATATTTGCCGTTAATGTTTGAAGAACTGGCAAGTGTTCTTTGTGTTCCTGAAGAAGACTTTGATGAGTTTTCAAAAATTTTAGACGAGCTTATTTTAGAGGGAAGAATATTTCAAACTAAAAAGAAAAGATATGAAGCAATAAAAGCTGATATGATGATGGGAGTGTTACAATGTAATGCTCACGGTCGATTTGCATTTTTAAAATCAATTAATTCTGATGAAGAAATTTTTATCAGCGGAGATAAGTTAAATGGTGCACTTAATAATGATACAGTCATGGCAGTGATTGATGTTCACAATCCTGTATCAGGCAAAAAAGAGGGACACATAACAAAAATTTTAAAAAGAGGAAACGAAAGACTTACAGGTGTTGTCAAAAAGGAGTATAAAGGAACATTTATAATAGTTCCCGATAATAAAAAAATATACTCAATCATAAAGACAGATGTATTTGCAGGTGTGGAGTCAAATGTTGGCGACAGAGTTTTAGTTGAGATAACAGACTATAATGGGGACACAGAAATTCTCGGAGTAATTACAAAAAATTTAGGCGATAGTGATGAGTTAAAAAGTAATGTTGATGCGATAATCGAAGAACACTCTATAAAAGAAGAATTTTTAGAAAAAACTCTTGTTGAGGCAGAGAATGCACCAAAGAGAGTTGGACAAAAGGAATTTGATAAAAGACTTGATTTAAGAGATAAGAAAATATTTACAATAGATGGCGATGATGCAAGAGATTTTGACGATGCAGTATCGGTTGAAATGGATAATGATGATTACATTTTGGGAGTTCATATTGCAGATGTCACAAATTATGTAAAACCAAATTCTGCTCTTGATGATGAAGCGTTTTTGCGAGGTACGAGCGTTTATCTTGCAGACAGGGTTATTCCAATGCTTCCATTGGAGCTTTCAAATGGAATTTGCAGTCTTAATCCGAATGTCAACAGACTTACATTATCAGTTTTTATGAGAATTGATAAAAATGGAAATGTTACTTTTGAATCACTCAACAAAAGTGTTATTCGTTCCTGTGAGAGACTGACATATAATGATGTTGCTGATATGTTGGAAAATAAAAAGTTGATAAAAAAATATGAATATATTATGCCTGAGCTTTTAAATATGCAAGAACTTGCAAGAATTTTATATGAAAAGCGGAAAAAGAGAGGCTCAATAAACTTTGATTTTCCTGAGGCACAGATTATTACAAATGATATCGGCGAGCCGATTGATATTGTAAAAAGCGAGAGAAGAGTGTCGCATAAGATGATTGAGGAGTTTATGCTATGCGCAAATGAAACGATTGCAGAGCTTGCATTCTGGGCAGAACTACCATTTGTTTACAGAGTTCACGAACCTCCGTCAATAGAAAAGACTCAGGATTTTAATAAGTTTTTATATAATTTTGGTTATAGCTTAAAAGGTAAAATTGATGAGGACAATCCTGTTCATCCGAAAGCTTTTGCACAGATTGCTGAAAAAATCAAGGGAACAAAAGAAGAAGTAATGATTTCAACATATATGCTTCGTTCCCTGATGAAAGCGGATTACAGGGACGAAAATCTTGGTCATTTCGGACTTAGTGCAAAATATTATTGTCATTTCACATCGCCTATAAGAAGATATCCTGATTTGATGATACACAGGGTATTAAAAGAATATATTGATGGTGGCGATGTGTCAAAATATGAAAAAATAGTCAAGGAAGCATCAAAGCAGTCAAGTGACAAGGAAATTGATGCAGAGTATTGTGAACGAGATGTTGATGATTTGATGAAGACATTTTATATGTCAAAGTTTATTGGCGAAGAATTCAGTGCATATGTTTCATCAGTCACAAATTTCGGAATTTTTGTTCAGCTTGAGAACACGGTTGAAGGGTTAATTCGTCTTGCAGATATGAAAGATGATTATTATGAGTTTTATGACAATGAAAAGCTTATAAGGGGAAAAGAAACATCAAGAGAATACAAAATCGGGGATAAAATAGATGTTGTTTTAACAAGCTGTAAGCTTTCTGAGAGACAGATTGATTTTGTCAGGAAAGAAGATTTTAATAAGAACATTATAAAAAGAAATATAAAAGAGCGCATTCCAGGGAAACGAAAGAAAAAATCTTTTGGAAGAAATAAAAGGAAAAGATAAATGGAAAAATTTGAAATAATAATTCCGACAATATTCGGACTTGAGGCTTTTGTTTCAAGAGAAATAAGAGCATTGGGATATGAAACAACATCGGTTGAAGATGGAAGAGTAACATTTTTGGGTGATGTAAGAGCAATATGCAGAGCAAATCTGTGGGTGAGAACAGGGGAGAGGGTCCTTATAAAAATTGCTGAATTTGAAGCCCGTACATTCACTGAGCTCTTTGATGCAACAAAGGCAGTTGACTGGTCAGAGTGGATTGGTAAGAATTCTCAGTTTCCTGTCACAGGCTTTTGCTTAAAATCCACCTTGGCAAGTATGCGTGATTGTCAGTCTATTATTAAAAAAGCAATTGTTGATTCACTGTCGCAAAAATATGGAATTACTCATTTTGAAGAAACTGGGGAAGTATATCAGATACGCTTTTCAATAATGAAGGACAGAGTTACACTGATGATTGATACAACAGGTGACGGACTTCACAAGCGTGGCTACAGAGCAGTTTCAAATGCAGCACCTCTGAAGGAAACGATTGCAGCTGCTATGATTATGCTAAGTCATTGGAAATATGAGTATCCTCTTGCAGACCCTTTGTGCGGCTCAGGGACTATTCCGATTGTGGCGGCAATGATTAAAAGAAATATTGCGCCTGGACTCACGAGAAATTTTTTGAGTGAACAATTTTCTCAGTGTCCTGAAGGATTATGGAAAGAATGCAGAGAAGAAGCTAAGAGTCTTGAGAAGAATGTTCCGCTTGAAATTTTTGCGTCTGACATAGATGCAGACACAATAGAAATTGCAAAGAAAAATGCTGTTTTAGCAGGGGTAGGTGATGCAGTTGTTCCAAAGGTTTTAAATGCTGCCGATTTTTATACCGATGTTCCATATGGTACAGTTATCTGCAACCCTCCATACGGAGAACGCCTGGGTGATGAAAAAATGTGTCAGGAACTATATGCATCAATGGGAAAGGCTTTTAGAAAACTTGATAAATGGTCTTATTATATACTTACTTCAAACGAAGACTTTGAAAAGGCATTTGGAAAGGTTGCCAACAAGAAAAGAAAATTATATAATGGAATGATAAAGTGTAATATTTATCAGTATTTCGGAGAAAGACCACCAAGAGAAAATAAAAATACCTGAACTTAAGTTCAGGTATGGTTTTATAAAGTAGTAGTCAAATAGGTATCTTTATAAATTCTGCAAAGGCTGTCATGTGCAGCTTTTGCTTTTTTTATGTCGGAAAACAATCCAAAAACTGTCGGACCGCTTCCGCTCATAATTGCTCCGTCTGCACCACATGATAACATTTTTTCTTTGATTTGATTGATTTCATTATGCACCTTTGGAGTAACCTCCTCAAAAACATTTGAAAGATTTTTGCAAATTCCCAAATAGTCACTATTCTTTATTGCTAAAATCATACTGTCATTATCAGGAGAAATTGT
>JAZOTJ010000048.1:0-4686 GCA_045657585.1 Clostridia bacterium
TTTTAATTTTGGCATTTTAATTCCTCCGTTTCTGCAACAAAAAAGTCGCATCTTTTCGATACGACTAATTTGTTTTAATTTTAATTCTATTTCATTTTCAATTTCATTCTACCAATTCCGTAGAATGAAAATTGCATAAAAAATTAGAGATTTTCAAGACTTCTATTAGCCTAAAACCCCTGATTTTATGCGATTTTTGATTTTTCACCGAGTGGGCGAGACCATCAGGTCCATGTGAAAGCGATTTCATGCAGGTTCAAGTCCTGTTATCCGCACCAATAAAAAAATCCTACTTTTCAGTAGGATTTTTTTATTAAAGTTTTTCTATCATATCTGCCATATTATCAAGCCAATCTCCCTCAAAGAGTTCGATTGTTCCCTTATCGCAGGCTGCTGCCAGCTTTGCATTCATAGGCAATTTTGATACAATGTTTATATTATATTTCTTTGCGATATCGTCAATATGGCTTTCTCCAAATATTTTATGCTCCTTACCACAATCATCACATTTATAATAAGACATATTTTCAACAAGACCGAGAATCGGAATATTCATCATCTCAGCCATTTTAACAGCCTTTTCAACAATTACTCCAACCAATTCCTGAGGCGATGTGACAACAATAATTCCGTCAATCGGCAATGACTGGAATACGGTCAGCGGAACATCTCCAGTTCCCGGAGGCATATCAACAAACATATAATCAACGTCATTCCAGATTACATCTGTCCAGAACTGTTTTACAGTTCCTCCAAGAATAGGACCTCTCCATATAACAGGGTCAGTTGAATTTTCCAACAGCAGGTTAACTGACATAATAGTTGTTCCAAACTTTGATGAAACAGGCAAAAGCGCCTCGCCATTTGATGATGCCTTTTCCTTAATTCCAAAAGCCTGCGGAATTGATGGACCTGTTATATCTGCATCTAAAATAGCTGTCTTATATTCTTTTCTTTGCATAAGAACTGTCATAAGTGATGTTACCATAGATTTACCTACTCCACCCTTACCGCTGACAACTGCAATAACTTTTTTGACACTTGAATCTTTATTCAATGGTGCAATCAAACTCTGTCTTTCGGAACAATTTTCCCCGCAGCTTGAACAATCATGTGTGCATTCACTCATATTAAAAATCTCCTTTTGTAATAAAACTTTGACTATAATAATTATACCACATACATTATAAAAATCAAGTAAATTAGAAATTTTATTATTTTATATCATTATTAGACAAAATTTGTCAAAATATATAATTTCTAATTTTAATACAAAGCAATTTTGTTTATTTTACATAAAATTTTCTTGACAAATATTATGCTATGTGTTAAAATAAAAATGCGTTGTTGCAAACGGAGGATTTATACTATGATGACAGTTGATTCAATTAACTCCCTGTCTGAAGAAGAGCTTGTTAAATCAGCTCAACTTGGTGACAGTTCCGCTGAAGAAGCAATAATTAATCGCTACAAAAACTATGTCGGCTATTTTTCTTCTAAATATTATATGTCAGGAATGGAAAAAGATGATATATATCAGGAGGGAATGATTGGATTATACAATGCCATCAAGGACTATAAAATTAATGAAAAGTCCTTCAAGAATTTTGCAATTCTGTGTATATCAAGAAAAATTATATCTCTTTTAAAATCAACAAAGAGAAAAAAACATATTCCGCTAAATACCTCATTATCTCTTGATGCAATTATTTCAGATGAGGAAATAATTGCAAAAGACGAGCATAATCCTGAGACCATCTTTATTTCAAACGAAACTCTCAACTCCTATGAAGAAAAAATCAAAAATACTTTGAGCGAGCTTGAAATAAATGTTTTAAAATGTTATCTTGCCGGTATGAGTTATCTTGACATATCAAATAAGCTTAATATTACCAAAAAAGCTGTTGACAATGCAATTCAGAGAATCAAAAAAAAGCTTGAAAAAGTTTTAATCTGAACAATTACTCCGTTAAACATCTGTTCGCGTAGCTTAACAGTAAAGCAATACATATGGTATAAATGTCGGTGCAAGCCCGATCCGAACAGGAATAATTTTTTTACAAAGTAAAGCGAGGAAAAAAACATGTACGAAGACAAAACACTAATCTGTAAGGATTGCGGTAACGAATTCATATTCACAGCCGGAGAACAGGAATTCTATGCTGAAAAAGGATTTGAAAATGAGCCAATTCGATGCAAGGAATGCAGAATTGCTAAGAAGAATAGCATAAAGCAATCAAGACAAATGTATGAAATTGTTTGTGCTGATTGCGGAAAAATTGATAAAGTTCCATTTATGCCTAAAAACGATAAGCCTGTGTATTGCAGCGAATGCTTTGAAAATCATAAATAATAGCAAAAAATCGACCATATGGTCGATTTTTTTATATGTTTTTAGGATTAACTATATCTCTCCAGTCAAGGTCTCCTCTTTCGAGTCCATGAACTAACACTTCCGCTGTTGCAAGATTTGTCGCCATCGGAATATTATGCATATCACAAAGGCGCAATAAATTCATAACATCAGGCTCACTTGAATCTTTTGGGGTCGGGTCCCTGAAAAAGAAAATTAAATCTATTTCATTATATACCACTCTCGCACCAATCTGCTGGTCGCCGCCCTGATGTCCCGGAAGAAATCTATATACATTCATTCCTGTATTTTCTGTTATCATTTTGCCTGTTGTATCTGTAGCATACAAATTATGCTTTTCCAAAATGCCCTTATAAGCAATACAAAACTGAATCATAAGTTCTTTCTTCATATCGTGTGCGATAAATGCTATATTCATAAAATCCCCCCTCAAAACTAATTATGTGAATATTATACCAAAATATTTTTTATTTGTAAATACCTTTTGGTAAAATTATGGTAATAATTCTCCAATTATAGTATTTGTTGATGAATTATCAGATTTCTCAAAGTATACATCAAAGATGTCTTTTGCAACATATGCCGCATTTCTTCCGACTGCTCCGTGTTCAATTACCACTGCAACTGCAATCTCAGGTTTTTCAAACGGTGCAAATGCAACGAACAATGCATTGTCAGACACATTTTTCCCAATCTGAGCTGTTCCTGTTTTTCCGCCTATTGTAACAACATAATCATCAAATATTCCGCTTGCAGAGCCCTCTTCAACAACTCCCTGCATACCTTTTTTAACAGCCTCAAGATTTTTTTGAGATATCTCAGTACTTCCCAAGGGTTCTGGCTGAGGTTCATAAATAATGCTTCCATCGACTGATGAACGAACACTTTTTAATATATGAGTTTTGTATCTTGTCCCGCCTGATGCAATACCTGCAATATAATTGGCAAGCTGGATTGGTGTGAAATAGGAATATGATTGTCCTATTGCGGTCTGAATTGTATCTCCTGCATACCACGATGCATCATAATCTGTGGTTGCGATTTTTTTCTTGTATTCCCTGCTTGATACATTTCCCTTTTCCTCGGAAAGTTCTATTCCTGTTACCTCGCCCAGTCCAAATTCATTTGCATATGATGCAATATTGTCAATTCCGAGTCTTCTTCCCAGTTCATAGAAGAAATAGTTACACGAAAACTCAATTGCCTCAGAAATTCTGATTTCTCCGTGAGTTTCACGCTTACTTGACCATATCCAGCATTTAGGCTGATAGTCTTCGTAGAATTTATATATACCCTCGCACTCGATTATTTCATCAAGACTCACAACTCCCATTTCAAGAGCTGCCAATGCAACAAGAGGTTTAAAAGTAGAACCTGGTGTATATACTCCGCTAAGTGCCCTGTTCCACATCGGCTTAGCATCATTTGCAGCAAGATTATTATACTCAGCATTAAAGGTTGTCGGGTCAAAAGTAGGATATGATGCACACGCCAAAACATCTCCGTTTTTAATATCCAGAACAACTGCTGCGCCTGCATTTGCATCTGCACCTTTATTATCCTTTGGTTCTCCCCCGCTTGCAGCAATTTTTTCTATCCAGTACTTTAGTGAAATTTCCGCAGCTCTCTGAATGTCCGAATCAATTGTCAGCTGAACATAATTACCAGGTACTGCCTCCTCATTGCTATCTTCTTCTGTTACATTCATTCCGACAGTCTGAACTCCGTCTTTTCCTCTTAAATATCCTTCAAAAATTTTTTCAACTCCGCGTTTTCCCACTAGGTCATTATATCCATAATCCATAGAAGAATATTTTTCATATTCCTCCGCTGTCATTTTACCAATTCCGCCAAGTATATGTGCTGCAATATCTTTTTGTTCATAATTTCGATAATATTCCTCGGTTACTATTATACCTTCAAACTCGTTTTGTCTTTCCTTTAATTCGGTTATGATATCAAGCTTAACATCCTCTGCAATTTTAAATGGTTGAGATATTGAATAACCTGCCATACTCATATCATATCTCAGTCCGACAATTTTTCGTTTCTCATCCTCAGTATATTTATCGTCAACATAAAACAAATTTTTACAATAATAATCTATTACTTCTTCTGCAGTCATATCTGCTTTTATTTTTTTCTTTTTTGAAAACCAAAGCTCTTTTTCGTCATCCGTTTTTCCATCTCCATTATTATCTGAAAAAGTATATTCAAACGGATAGCAGGATATAGGTAAGCTGTCCTGATATGGATTATTGTATTTACTAAACACCCGTGAAATTTTTAAAAGCTTTTCGTTAAGTTCAGCA
>JAZOTJ010000049.1:0-5723 GCA_045657585.1 Clostridia bacterium
CTGCTAATGTTACATCTTCTCCTATTTCAAAAGCCTCTGCAACAGACTCCACAGTAACAATAACATCACTTGTTGCCTGAGCAGGAACCATCAGCATAAAAATCATTGAGATGGTCATTAAAATTGATAAGATTCTTTTCATAATTTTTCTCCTCTTTCTTTTTTATATTTCGACTGATTTAAAATCAGCAACATACATTATGTCCGCATATCCCATTATTAAGACTAATCGTCATAACCAACTGAACGTCTTAAAATTTTGTATGCATCTCTGTTATTGATATATCCATCACTATTTATGTCTGCATATTCTAAATGGAAGTTATTATCTTCATATCCAACTGAATATCTTAACACTAAATATGCATCTCTATTATTTATGTATCCATCGCAGTTAGCATCGCCTGGTTTAAATTCAGGAACAATTTTCTGTTTGAGATATCCAAGACGATTATTCATCCAGTCTTTCATATCCTCAACAACTGTGCTATAATCCGCATTATTCCAGATGTGTCCAGCTTGTGTTGGTAAACCAACTTTAACATAAGGCCAGAGCTTATAGTTCATTTCTGCATTTTTATAAAGCTTGCTATAAAGATTATCAATCATTCCGCCATCTTTATAGGTATCCACAATAATATCCTCTGCAGTTTCTTCAAAGAACTCTGCCAGCTTTTGTTTAAAGATTGGTATTTGTATAAGTGCTTCAACAAGATATCTATTGGTATAAACATCTGTGTTATAAGGATTTGCCATTGTCCAGCCTGCTCCGAGAGTTAAATCCTGGTCCCAGACAGGTCCGATATACATTTTACTGTCATCTCCGGCATCCTTATAGAAATATACTGATGAATAGAAACCATCAGGATTTGCACCAATTCCATGCAATATAACCATCTTAACAAGTGAATCAATATCTACATAGTCGTAGAAATATTTACCTGTTTCCTGATTGAAACCTGTGTACTTGCCTGATGCATCAATCGAATATACTGCATCTTCAAACTCCTGATAATATTCACTTATAAGCTTAACAGCGTTTTCACTTGACCATTCAGGAGATTTAATGTTAACGCCTTTGCCTTTCTTTGTGATAAAGCCATTAACCTCGTCATACTCTTCTTTGTTTAGCTCAAGAAGATATCCGCCTGTTATATTCTCAGGATCTGTGAGTCCTGTTGTGTATTGATATTCGCAGTCATACACATTAGTTCCTTTTGCAGTCACAGCACTTTCGCCATAACCGGAATTTGCATTTTCATAAGCTTTTTCCAAATCAGTGATATCAACTGATGCAGAACCAACGGAATTCTTTTCACTAATCAAATATACTCCGCGGTATTCTCCATCATACCAAAGATTTACCCAACCGCTGCTTGCAACATAACTCATACCCATTTGCTTAGCCATATCTTTAATCAGCTTATCGTGCATAAGAGTTGCATCTGCATAGTTTGCTAAAAGCACCCATGTTTTAACTTCTTCGCCTGTTCCCAACAAATCTGACTTGTTACTCAGTTTTATCTGGTAAGCTTTTTTATCGTAATATGTAAATGTTGTATTACCACGTGCTTTTATCTGAGTCAATGCACCATCATATATAGCTTCGCCTGATGCATTTACCAAGGTCATAGCTCCTGTTGATTCATTTCCTTTTACACTGTCAACAAAATCTCTGTCCTTGTTTTCATCATCACTGGTTATAAACATTGATGGTATGTTGGCACCCTGCATAATCTTAATTTGAGTTTGCTTAGAATTACCAATTTTTATACTTATATTATAACACTCTTCATCCAGAAATGTCAAGGCATTTATGCTTATATTACAAATATTTTTTCCATTTGTAACATTAAAGCTGTGATTTTCATTAGCTCCGGAAATAACTCCAGTCTCTCCATCTACTTCTTCCTTTGCATCAAAACTCAAATTCAATAAGTTCAAATCTGCACAAGATGGCAACATTATGTAGTATTCTTCTCCTTGCTTAATAAGATTTACCTCATAATTTGCGCCGCTAACCTTGACATCGCTTAGGTAGTGTATAGCCTCAGGCATAGCAGCTGTTGATGTTGTAAAGTAAACAGGTGCTGATACTAATAAACTGTTTTCGCCATCTGTTGTTCTTGCTGTTGCCTTAATTGAGAATGAGTATTCTCTGTCTGCAGAAAGATTTTCCACTCTGAAGCTCTTTTCTGTGGTATTTCCCAACAATTCGCCTGCGGAATTATATACTGAGAAACTCTCAGGCATTCCATATGGATATTTCCAGCTGAGTGTTATTGAATTTGTTGTTACATCCGCTTTAATTTCTTCCACTTTCGGAGCATCAAGATAATAAGTCAATGACCTTTCTCCATAGTAATTACCCATTCCCTTGAAATTCACAGCTGCATAACCCAATCCTTCCGCATTTGATAATGTGATATCCAAATCTTTCATAGTACCATCATCATTAGGTCGTGCACCGCGTCCCCAGGTAAGTGTATTTATTCCATCCTCGGTCGCATAGAATACAGGGTAGTTTCCGCCCTTTTTAAATGTGACATGAGCAAGTCCGCCTGTCCAAGGATTTTGTAATGTTCCAAAATTGATAGTGATATTTCTAATATCTTTTCCGACTGTTCCGCACACTCTGCACTCATGGTATATTTCATCCCATTCGTGACCTGATGGATAAATATATCCGCTCAATTCTCTTTGATGACAGTCATTACACTCATATCTTATATATCCGCCTCTCACACAGGTAAAGTTTTTATCCTGAATAAAGGTTGTGTGTGCAGTTCCGTCAGTGTGGCAGTGATACATATCTCCGCCAACAAGCTGCCATGCAGATTTAATCAGCACACCAACTTTTGCATAGTAGGTCTTTCCGCCATCTTCAAAGAGGCCTGTGTATTTTTGCTGACCGACATTAATTCCATTCTCTCCAAAGTCATAATAATATCCGTCTGCATTCTTGACTCCTGTAAATCTTACACCGTCAACATAATATGCAAATCCGCCCTCTTCGTTAACCCAGCCATTCTTCAATGAGTTTGAAAGCGTGTAATGGTCTTCAAAGGTTTTATAAATATCAGCAAAGTATCCGCCTTTTTCAGAAGTTCCGCCAACAATAACTGCCTGATTGTCAAAAGGTTTCAGTCCATATATTTCCTGATTCTCTGCTTTTGATGAGAAAGAATACAGAGCATTTGCTCTTAAATATATTGTATATCCGACAGAGCCTTTCTGAACTGCATTTATCTTGCCTGTATCATTCCAGACTTCTCTTTTCGGAATAAGCTTAATTCCCTTTAGCATACACAATGGATTTGCGTCCTCATGGTTTATGGCTGCTGTCTGGTCGTGCCATTTAAGTGTCAGAGTAAGTTCATTTGTTTCCTCATTCAGTTCAGTTTTATCAAGATAGAAATAATCATTTATAATCTCGACATCTTTATAATCAACGATAAAGCGTTTATCAAATTGTAAAACAGGCTTAACCTCTGTAAGAGTACTTACTCTTTCTGCTAACTGTAACAAAAAATTCCACGCTGAAGCATCTATTGCATCAGCACCGGGAAGCATATAAGTCAAATCAGCAAGTCGTGTCGGAATTGGAATTTCTCTCATATCTATTGCAAAGATGTATGAGGTTACCATATCCTCTTCTGAATTAATTGATGTATAAGATATTGCATCATCGGTTGTTGCATTTGAAACCTTACGATCCCATGCAAATTGTCTGTCTCCGCCGATTGCCTTATCAAAGTCAAAGGTGTTGTCGCCCTGATTATACAGATTGATTGATATTGTATTTGTTATATCAGATGCGTTTACAAGACTTGCAACTATCTGAGCTGACCTTAAGCTTGTCTGTGCCGCTGTGAATTTAAACTCTTCAATTGCTCCCGCAGAATTCGGCATTGTTTCAAAGGAAATGTCATTATGACTTATTGCAACAGCCTTGCCCTCATAAGTAGCAACAACAGGAAGGTCTACGCTTGAGCCATAGACAACATCCAATGACTTTTTCTTGAAATACACATTGTCCGGATTTACTACATTAATATCTGTCTGTCCTATTACTTCATCGCCGCTTAAAAGCTGAACAGTAAATGTTCTCTCTCTTGTTCCTGTGAACACACCATCTTCTGTTATATTTGCATAGCTTGCATTTGTTGCAACTCTCCATGTACAGTTTTCGGGAAGTTCTACAACATTACCTGTTGCACTCAATCCGACAGGTGTGATTTTAACAGGTGTATTTCGTGTTGCATAAGAATAATCGCAATCTAATCTCGCATGGTCAAACTTGGTTGATGACGGAGCAGTTGAAACAATCATAAGTGATGTACTTACTGAACGGGCAAATCCGTCTGACGGACTGCTTACAACCTTTAATTCGGTTTCTCCCTCCGGTTTTGCAACAAAAGTAGTTGAACCGCCTCCGTCAAGGTTGACTGCGTTATAACAACCGGCCTCAAGCATTATCTGCGCAATTTCCTGCATACTTCCGCCGCATGAAACAGGCTCCTGTCTGCCATCTAAAACCATAAATACAACTTTTCCTGTTTTTGTTATGCCGACAGCAGTTCTTGATGCACGGTCATCATAATAATCTTCATCATGACCTACTGCAATTCTTCCGTTTCTTACAAGAGTAACACCGAAACCACCGACTGCATCACGAATCTGGTCTTGATATATTGTGTTGTATTCTTCCGTGGTACCTATAACAGGTTTACCTTCTTTTGTGATACCAAAGAAACCAGAAGCATTTATAGGATGGTGTTCAAAACCATTCATAACCAACACACCACCAGGCTCACCTGTTTTCATATCATATCCGTCTGCATTAATTGATGCAACAACCTGATAGTTTTCGATATATTGTGCACTCTCAGGATTTCCATACTTTTCCTGTGCCGCATTTGCCTGGTCTAAAACTCTTTGCATTGCCCAGCCCTGAGTCGGGTCATTATTGTTATAGTTTGCATAAACTGTTACATTCTCATTTGAAAGGTCAGCAGTTGCAATATAGTAAACCATCTGTTTTTCGTCTGCTGATGTTGCATAGTGTTTTTCATATGTGACACCTGGTGCAAGAGAAGATGTTTCATAGTCAAAATCTTCATAATACGGATTACTTTCGATTTCTATGTAATCTCCTGCAAGCTTACATATATAATCAGCAAAAGCATTACACACTGCTCGTCTTAAATTACCGATGTTATCCTGACTTGTTGTGAATTCTCTTGTTTCCTCAAGAGTTGTAACCACCTTGTTACCTGTATATGCATTAAATACAGCCCGTCTTACCTGTTCCCTTGTTCCGACATTTCCAAGACGGTTTTTCAAAAGATATTCAGCTCTGTCTTTTTCTGAAAGTTCAGGAGTAAAATATTCCATTATTAAGGCAGTTAAAGGACCAATTGGCATGCCCACATCTTCATTCTCAACAAATTCACCATATCCATTTTTATTGAGTTCATTCATTATATAATAGGCATCAAGGTCACCATACATATCTGTTCGGCTGAATGTGTCTGAATGTTGACAATTACCCATAAGGTAGTTTTGGGAAACAACTTCAATCATTTCTTCAACTGTTCCTGTCACTGTGTGAGAATCCGAACAACTCATAAGGTCAACCAAATCTCCTGCCCAACCGCCGACATCGGCATGATTTACACTGTTTTTATTGGTATATGTGATATCCATTGTACCAAACATAT
>JAZOTJ010000050.1:0-2754 GCA_045657585.1 Clostridia bacterium
CCGTAAAGCAAAACGTGGTCAAGGGCTTCTTTTCTGTCGAGGGCAGCTTTTATGTATATTTCGAGGTTTGATTTAACCTTTTCCTGACCTATATAATCACATAATTGACGAGGGCGGAGTCCTGACTCAATTTCAATATCCTCTTCAATATAATCCCCTGTAACAATTCTTTCATTATCATCAAAAATCAATTTTTACACCTGCTTTGTTAAAATTTTTAAAGCTTCTTTTATGATATTTTCAACCCCTGAATCAGAGTTGACTTTTGATACTGCCTGCTTTGCTTCATTTACGGAGTAACCTAAAACAGTCAGGGCAGTTACAGCTTCAGACATCTGATTTTGTTGCTCTTCATTAACTGTCTTGATTTCTTCAGGTAGTGCATCAACAGCATTTAATTTGTCTTTTAATTCCAATACAATTCTTTGCGCAGCCTTAGGACCGATGCCCTGTGCCTTTGTAAGAGTCTTAGAGTCATTTGTCATAACTGCCAGAGCCAACTGTTCATATGTAAGAGCAGACATAACTGCAAGTGCTGCTTTTGGACCAACTCCGGAAATAGACAATAACTGTAAAAACAGTGTTAACTCATCAGATGAAACAAATCCGTATAAATCCTGAATATCCTCTCTGACATAAAGATGTGTATACATCATCAGATTTTCATTTGGTAATGGCATTTTTTCAAGATTTATTGCTGATGTAAAAATTTTATAACCAATTCCGCCTGTCTCAAGAACTATAAAATTATCACCTTTTGTTATATATTTTCCTTTAATATAATAATACATTTGAAAATATCCTTTCTTGTGGTTCGGATTATGTAAAATAACCTAAGTATATAATACAATATGTCAAAAGTATAGTCAATTGTATAGCGTTTACGATTTTATTAAATGTTTGTAACATCAAAGCTTGTTAAGACCAAGTTTATCATTCATTGCACCTGAATGAGCATGACAAATTGCAACTGCCAATGCATCTGCAGCGTCATCAGGTTTTGGAATTGCATTCAGATTCAATAACATTTTTACCATTTGCTGAACCTGATTTTTGTCAGCACGACCATAACCTGTTACTGCCTGTTTGATTTGAAGGGGAGTATATTCATAAACAGGAATACCTTTATTGGTTGCGCTTACAATTAAAACACCTCGTGCTTGTGCAACTGCAATTGCGGTCTTTGCATTATTATTAAAGAACAATTCCTCAATAGCAATCGCATCAGGCTTGTATTTATCAAGAAAATTATTGATTTCGTCATAAATCGTTTTCAATCTCAAAGTTGTAGGAGTATGTGCATTTGTTGTAATTGCATTATACTCAATTGGTCTGAATTTATTGCCCTTATATTCGACCACCCCGATTCCTACAATAGCATATCCGGGGTCAATACCTAAAATTATCACAAAAAAAGACCTCGCTTTCTTATAATTTTTGTATATATTATTCTGTTGCATAATTATAAAATTTGTTGTATAATATACATATGGTTTAAAATTTTTGAAAATATTATGTTTATCTATATTTTACAACAAAAAAGGAGGAAATGCAACCATGGCAAAGGAAAAAATTGTATTAGCTTATTCTGGAGGTCTTGATACTTCAATTATAATCTCTTGGTTAAGAGAGAATTATGACTGTGAGGTTATTGCAGTCTGCGGAGATGTCGGACAAGGAAAAGAAACAGAGGGACTTGAAGAAAGAGCAATTAAGTCAGGTGCATCAAAATGTTACATAGAAGATTTAAGAGATGAATATGTTAAGGATTTCATTTTCCCAACATTGAAAGCAGGAGCAGTTTATGAAGGAAAATATTTGTTAGGTACTTCACACGCTCGTCCTATTATTGCAAGAAGACTTGTTGAGATTGCCTTAGCAGAAGGTGCAACTGCAATCTGTCACGGCGCAACAGGAAAGGGAAATGACCAGGTTCGTTTTGAGTTAACAATCAAGGCATTGGCTCCACATTTGAAGATAATTGCTCCTTGGAGAATATGGGATATCAAATCAAGAGAAGATGCAGTTGATTACGCTCAGGCTCATGGAATTGAAATTCCTGTAACAAAGAAGGATTTATATTCAAGAGACAGAAATATCTGGCATATCAGCCACGAGGGAATGGATTTGGAGGACCCTGCAAATGAACCTCAGTTGGAAAGCTTGTTAAAGTTAACAGTTCCTCCATCAAAGACACCTGATGAAGCAAAGTATATTACAATCGGATTTGAAAAGGGTGTTCCAGTGTCAGTTGATGGTGAGAAATTAGCTCCAAGACCATTGGTTGAAAAGTTAAATGAAATTGGCGGAGCATATGGTGTAGGTATTGCTGATATAGTTGAAGACAGACTTGTTGGTATGAAATCAAGAGGCGTTTATGAAACACCAGGTGGAACAATTCTTTATAAAGCATTAGAAGAATTGGAATACTTGTGTCTTGACAGAGATACTCAAAGCTTTAAGCGTCAGGCTGCAATCAAGTTCTCTGAATTGGTATATGACGGAAAGTGGTACACACCTCTTCGCGAGGCTCTTTCAGCTATGGTTGACTCAATGGAAGAAACTGTTACAGGTGAAGTAAGATTAAAGCTCTATAAAGGAAGCGTTACACCCGCAGGTGCAAAGAGTGACTATTCTTTATATAATGAAAACATTGCAAGCTTTGGTGATAGTCGTGAGTTGTATTCACACAAAGATTCAGAAGGATTTATCAACCTCTTTGGTTTACCATTAAAGGTCAGAGCTATGATGCTT
>JAZOTJ010000051.1:0-8436 GCA_045657585.1 Clostridia bacterium
TTAAAAATGTATATAGATATTGGAGCAAACGACAAGGGAGCTTGTGAAAAATTGGTTTCAGTCGGAGACATGGCAGTTTTCTGCGCAGATTTTTATGAAAATAACGATTGCATAATATCAAAGGCACTTGACAACCGATGCGGTTGCTATGTACTTTTGGAAGTTTTAAAGAATATAAAATCTGAAAATGACTTATATTTTGTGTTCACATCTCAGGAAGAGGTGGGCTTGAGAGGTGCTAAAACCTCTGCTTTCTCAATCGCTCCCGACTATGCTTTAGCAATTGATGTGACTGATACAGGCGATACTCCTAACGGAATAAAAATGGCCACAAAGCTCTCAGGCGGTGCTGCTATTAAAGTTATGGACCGCTCGATTTTGTGTGATTCATATATAAGAAGTAAATTAGCAGAGCTTGCATCAGAAAACAATATCCCATATCAGCTTGAGGTTATGAATTATGGCGGAACTGATGCAGGTGCAATTTCATTATCAGGAACAGGTGTTAAAACAGGCGGAATTTCTGTTCCGACAAGATATATTCATTCTCCGTCTGAGATGATTAACAAGAATGACTTAGATGCAGTAATTTCTCTTTTATCAGTATTTTTGGAGGCAAACCATGAATAATAAGCTAATTGAATTTGAAAAGAATATGAAAGGTAAAAAAGTCACCGTTATCGGAATCGGTATAAGCAACCTTCCGCTGATTAAATATCTTGTGAAGTTGGGTGCATCAGTTACTGCGTGTGATAAAAGAACAAGCGAAAAGCTTGGAAAAACCGCTGATGAACTTAAAGAACTTGGTGTTTTATTAAATCTTGGCGAGAATTATCTTTCAAATATCAATGCCCAAATAATTTTTAAAACTCCTGGTATGAGATTTGATGTACCTGAACTATTAGCCGCAAAAGAAAATGGTGCAGTTGTGACATCTGAAATGGAAGCGTTTTTTGACATTTGTCCCGCTAAAATAATTGCAGTAACAGGCAGTGACGGAAAAACCACAACAACAACTCTCATACATAAAATGCTGACTGAAGAGGGATATAAAACCTGGCTGGGAGGAAATATCGGAAATCCGTTATTGACAGATGTAGGTCAGATGTCGGAAAACGATATTGTTGTTTTAGAGCTTTCAAGCTTTCAGCTTCATACAATGAAAAAATCTCCTCACATTGCGGTTATGACTAACATAACTCCTAACCATCTTGATATGCACAAGGATTATGCCGAGTACATTGATGCAAAGAAAAACATTATGAAATATCAGAATAGTGATGATGTTTTGATTGTCAATTCTTCAAATGATGTGACTAAGGAAATCGGAGCGTCTGCAAAAGGAAAACTGTTGGAATTTTCATCAAAAGAAAATGCAGATATATGCATTAAAAACGATAGTATATATTTAAAAGGCTCAGAAATTTTAAAGCTTTCCGATATAAAATTACCCGGCATGCACAATGTCGAAAACTATATGGCTGCAATTGGTGCAGTGGGCGAACTGGTAAGTAAAGACTCAATCAATAAGGTTGCAAAAACTTTTGGCGGAGTTTCTCACAGAATTGAGCTTGTAAGAGAACTTAATGGTGTTCGTTATTACAACAGCTCAATCGACTCAAGTCCAAACAGAACAATTAACACATTAAAAGTATTTCCCAAAAAAGTTATAATGATTTCAGGCGGAAAAGACAAAGGAATTGAGTATGATGAGATAGGTCCTGCAATAATTGAAAAGGTTAAGGTTTTAATTCTAATCGGCGCAACATCCGATGCGATTGAAAATGCTTTGAATAAAGCATATAAAGACCAGAACATCGAGCCTTGTGTAAAGGTTATAAGAGTATCACAATACCCGGATGCAGTGAAGATGGCAAAGGAAAATGCATCAGAAAATGATGTCGTTCTTCTCTCCCCTGCAAGCACAAGCTTTGATATGTTCAATAACTTTGAAGAAAGAGGAAATCTTTTTAAAACTCTTGTTAACGAACTGTGAAAGGAATGAAAATTTTGGAAAACACTATCTTTGCCCTTTCTGATTTAAGAGGAATTTCGGGCTTTGAATATAGAATATCCGATGAAATAATAAAACTGTTCTCGCCATATTGTGATGAGATTAAAACTGATGCATTAGGAAATATAATAGCTCTAAAAAAGGGTAAAAAGGGAAATAGAAAAATAATGTTAGAGGCTCATTGTGATGAAATCGGGCTTATGGTTTCAGATATTGATGAACGTGGTTTTTTGTCCTTTGTTAATATCGGCGGAGTTGATGCAAGAATTTTGCCGTCCTCAGAGGTTATTGTTCACGGAAAAAAAGATATAAAAGGCATTATCGGTGCAAAGCCTCCTCATTTGCAGGAATCAGATGAGCAGGATAAAACTATAAAGATATCTGATATGTCCATAGATACAGGTCTTGATGCTGACGAAGTAAAAGAAAATGTTATAATAGGCTCTCCTGTGACACTTTCCCAATCTGTCGGAAAGCTTTTAAACAATAATATAAGCCTGAAAACACTTGATGACAGAGCAGGGGTTGCTGCAATTTTAGAAATATTTAAAAAAGAAGAAAGAATTGATGCTGACCTCTATGCATCAATCTCCGTTCAGGAAGAGGTTGGTCTTCGCGGTGCTAAAGTCAGTGCTTTTTCTCTTATGTGCGATTATGCAATTGCAATAGATGTATGTCACGCTATAACTCCTGACAATTCAAAGGAAGCCTTTGAAGCAGGAAGCGGTGTCGTTATAACTGTCGGTCCGAACATCCATCCGAAAATCTCCAAAAAACTTATAGACATTTCAGAAAAACATGAAATTAAAACAAATATTGAGGTATCAAATGGTGACACAGGAACAGATGCCTGGGCAATTCAGGTTGCGGGAAATGGTATTCCTACAGGACTTTTATCAATCCCTCTAAAATATATGCACACATCTGTTGAAACAATGAATCTTGACGATTTTTCTTCTTTAGTTACATTAATTGACAAGTTCTTAAAAGAGTCAGATAATTTTTCGGAGGATTGGTTATGTTATTAGAAAAATTATGCAATCTTGATGGTGTAAGCGGAAATGAGGGTGCTGTCAGAAACTTTATTAAATCAGAAATTTCACCATTTGCTGACGAAATAACTGTTGACAATATCGGAAATCTCATAGCATTTAAGAAAGGCAAGGACAGTTCCAAAAAAGTTATGCTCTCAGCCCACACTGATGAGGTTGGTTTTATTATATCCAAAATTACAAAAGAGGGATATTTGGAATTTATGAGTGTCGGCGGAATTGACACAAGAGCCATAATTTCAAAAAAGGTACGAATTGGAAACATCAAAGGTATAATCGGAATTAAAGCAATTCATCTGACCTCAAAATCAGAAAGAGAAACTGTTCCAAAAATTGAAAACCTATATATCGACATCGGTGCAAAAGATGAAGAAGATGCAAAAAAATATGTGTCTTTAGGCGATTATGCCACCTTTGACACTGAATTTGAAGTTCTTGGCGAGAAATCAATAAAGGCAAAGGCTATTGATGACAGAGTTGGGTGCTATGTATTAATGGAATTAATCAAAGAGCCTGTTTATTATGACACATATTTTTGTTTTTGCACTCAGGAAGAGGTAGGTCTTCGCGGCTCAAGAGTTGCCGCGGCAAAAATTAATCCCGATATAGCATTGGTGGTTGAATCAACAACCTGTTCAGATGTAAAAGGCTCAATTGAACACGCATATTCAACTGTTATGAATAAAGGAGCTGCCATAAGCTTTATGGATAGATCTACAATCTATAATAAAAACTTATATGAATGGTTATATGAGCTTGCAAAGAAGAACAATATCCCTGTTCAATATAAAAACCTTGTTGCAGGCGGAAATGATGCAGGAATTATACACCTTACCAACTCAGGTATTCCGACCATATCTGTTTCACTTCCAACAAGATATATTCACTCTCCTGCAAGCATTGCATCACTTAATGATATGAATTCAGTAAAGGAATTGTGTTTATGCTTTATAAAAAATATCAGAGAGATTTTATAATCCCTCTGATATTTTTTATACCATTTCTTCAGGCTTGAATACCTTATCAAATTCTTCCGCACTCAAAAATCCCAATTCCACGCAAGCCTCTTTTAATGAGATATTTTCATTATAGGCTTTTTTTGCAGTCTTTGCTGCATTTTCATATCCGATATAAGGATTAAGAGCAGTCACAAGCATAAGTGAATTATGCAGATTTTCGTGCATTTTTTTCTTGTTGGCTTTTATACCCACTGCACAATTCTTGTTAAATGATTCTATTGCCTCACTCAACAGTCTTGCGGATTGCAGGAAATTGTAAGCACAAACAGGCATAAATACATTCAATTCAAAATTTCCCTGTGATGCTGCCATTGCTACTGCAACATCATTACCCATAACCTGAACACACACCATTGTCACTGCCTCACATTGTGTCGGATTTACCTTACCGGGCATAATTGATGAGCCAGGCTCATTTTCAGGGATATAAATTTCTGAAAGTCCGTTGCGAGGACCAGATGCAAGCCATCTGATATCGTTTGCAATCTTCATCATATCACAGGCAAGCGCCTTAATAGCTCCGTGCGCAAATACCAATTCATCCTTTGATGTCAGTGAATGGAATTTATTTTTTGCAGTTTTAAAAGGTTTATCAAGAATTTTACCGATTTCCACTGCCACAACTTCTCCGAACTCTTTTGGTGCATTAAGACCTGTTCCGACTGCTGTACCGCCTAATGCCAATTCGTAGAGTGGCTCAATTGAACGCTTTATTAAAGAAATATCCTTTTCAAGACTTGAACGCCATCCGCTTATTTCCTGTCCAAAAGTTACAGGAGTTGCATCCTGAAGATGTGTTCTTCCGCTTTTGACTATCTTTTTGTTCTCTTTTTCAAGCTTTTTAAATGTTTTTATAAGTTCCTCTGTTGCAGGAATGAGCTTATCTTCCAGTGCAATTACTGCGGCTATATGCATCGCTGTCGGGAAAGTGTCGTTTGAGGATTGGCTCATATTGACATCATCATTGGGATGCAATAATTGTTTACCCAAAATCTGATTTGCTCTGTTTGCAATCACCTCATTGGCATTCATATTCGACTGAGTTCCTGAACCTGTCTGCCATACAACCAATGGAAAATGCTCACTAAGTTCTCCCGAAATAATTTCATCACAGGCTTTTTTTATTACATCAAGCTTTTCATCAGTCATCTTATCCTTTTTTAATATATTATTTGCCAGGGCTGATGCTTTTTTCAGCACTCCAAATGCGTGAATAATCTCCTTTGGCATCGTTTCAATCTCAACGCCTATTTTAAAATTTTCAAAACTTCTTTGGGTTTGTGCTCCCCACAGCTTATCTGCAGGCACTTTTACCTCACCCATAGAGTCATGTTCAATACGATAATCCATAATTATCTCCTTTTGTATGTATGTTATTTACATTATACTCCCCGATAAACTATTTAGTCAACCCATATTTTGTTTTTACTCTTTCCAGCTTCTCTATGATTATCTCTGATAAGATTAACAGGAAAAATACTGTTGATATTGAATGAATTAAATCAAAAGAGATGCCTGCAGCATAAACACTCAAAACATTTTCCCATGTCGGTTTCGGATACATCATAAAGACTGATGAAAGATTTGCTATGCCTCCGTGAATCACAACTGTTGCAAAAAACCCAAATATGGCAAGCGGTACCCTTTTAATTTTTACTTTCCTGAATATAATCCCTGCCGCAAAACCAACCATACCACAGGCAACCATCTGCCACGGAGTCCATGGACCTTGTCCGAAGAAAAAGTTTGAAACAAAAGCTGTTATTGCACCAACTAAAAAACCTGTTTTTGCGCCAAAACAAACACCTGTTATTATCACTAAAGCCAGAACAGGTTTGAACTGCGGCAAAAAGGAAAACACATATCTTGAGCACACACAAACCGCACACAAAACACTTATCATAACAAGCTCTCTTGAATTAGGTTTCTTTTTCTCAAAAGATAAAAAGAAAGGAATAAGAATTTCCAATATAATCAGAAAACTGATAAGATAATATTTTCTATCCCCTAAAAAATGCATACCTGAAAATATTGTAAATGGTACTGCCAATAACACCATAATAACTGTTAATAAATCTTGTTTTTTCATTCTCTTATCCCCTTTTTTCACACGCTAAAACTATATCCTCTGCTAAAACTGCATCAGGAATTATATCTCTTGCCATTTTGTTCGCACTCGTTGTATAGAATGTATTGTTTTTAAAAAACTCTCTTGTGCTTTCCAACGCCGTGATATTTCCATCAAAAAACATTGCACATCTGTCAGAAATCTCAGCACAAAATTCTATATCGTGCGATACCATAACAATCGTTTTCCCTTTATCTTTTAATTCCTTTAATATTTTTGAAAAATCTTTTTTAAACTGTGCATCAAACCCCTTTGTCGGCTCGTCCAACAAAAGAATTTCAGGTGATTTTAAAAGCAGTTTGCAAAGTGCTGCTCTTTGTTGTTCTCCGCCTGACAAATCATATGGATGATAGTCCATCAACTCAGAAATCAGACACAAATCTGCTGTTTTTTCCACTTTTTCTTTATCATCACATATGTCAAAAAGGTCTTGTGATAATGTGTTTTTAGTAAACAGGCATTGTGGGTTTTGGGGTAAAACTCCTAACACTCCGCCATACAAATCCTTTATTTCAGATATCTTTTGACCACCAATAAAAACCTTTCCGCGATAAGGAGTGTTAATGCCTGAAATCAACGAAAGCATTGTTGTTTTTCCGCTTCCGTTTCCTCCCAACACAGAAAAAATTTCTCCCTTATTTACCTTTATGCAAAGATTTTTTATCACATCATCTGACTCTTTTTTGTATCTGAACCAGACATCCTTCAGTTCTATCAGGGTATCATTTTTTTCTGAATAATTATCAACAATTAAGGAGTTTATAACATTTTCTTTGGCATAGTTTTCAAGCCACTTTTTCCCCTCACGTACAGTTATGGGTGCCTGTCCGTCATTCTCCACCTGTCGAAACACCCTTACAGGTGTTGGTAATGACCAGAACATCTCGGTATTTATTAGTTTTTCCCCCATCTCACAAGGCTTACAATCTTCAATGATTTTCCCTTCATTCATACAAATCACTCTGTCTGAAACCCCGAAAACCTCTTCAAGTCTATGCTCTGACAATATTATTGTAGTTCCAAACTCTTTATTTATCTTATTGAGAGTTCGTATAAATTCCGTTGCTAAAACAGGGTCAAGCTGACTTGTTGGCTCGTCTAAAATCAGTACCTTCGGTTGCATAACCATTACTGATGCAAGGTTTAATAATTGTTTTTGTCCTCCCGAAAGATCTGAAACATCTTTATAAAACCAATCCCCTATTCCAAAAAATGTTGCCATTTCTGCTACCCTCATTCTGATCTGACCGCTCGGAACTCCCAGACTTTCCAATCCAAATGCAAGCTCGTGCCACACTTTATCACAAACTATCTGATTATCGACATTTTGCATAACAAACCCGATTTTTTCTGCCTGCTGGGTAAAGTCATATTCATCAAGAGATTTTCCAAAAAAGAAAATCTCACCCTCTTTTTCTCCGTGAGGTGACAGGACACTTTTTAAAAGCCTCAAAAGAGTTGTTTTCCCACAGCCTGATTTGCCGAAAAGGCACACAAACTCACCATTATTAATTGTGAGATTTATATTATCAAGAGCTTTTTTTGACCTTTCGGGATAAGTAAAGCTCAGATTTTTGATATTAAAGCTTTCCATCTTAGCACCTCCCATACCTCAACCATAATCGGCATAAAACAAAGCAATAAATATGCTATGAATACGCTTACGGAATACAGAGAAATTTCTCCCGTTTTTATTGACGGAAAATACACAAAACTTATTGCTCCAAGTATTTTTCCGACTATTATATATATACCTAAAAGAACTATTAAAGTCAATAAATTTTTGTCTCTTTTATCAAACAAATATATTGAAAAAGAAGTTCTTTTGTTTGTCCCATATCCTCTTGATTTCATACTGTCAGCTGTTTCAATCGCATTTTCAAATGACCAGCTAATCATAACAGATAAGATTGACAAACCATTTTTTGCTCTTTTTATAATGTTTCCGTCAGATACTCCCTTTCCGATTGTTTTTTGTGCATCTGAAACTTCTTTAATATGTTCACAAAATCTCGGCACAAATCTCAGTGTCATAGACAAAACAAGTGACAATGACGGAATTATCCTGCCAAAAAGATATATGAATTTATCGCTCGTCATAATCTTATTATAAGACGAAAACCAACAGATAACACTGATTAGCATAACTGATGCCGCCATACCATAAACAATCGACTCCAATGTCAGAGGATTTCCATTCGGAAAATATGAAAGAATTGTGAT
>JAZOTJ010000052.1:0-10548 GCA_045657585.1 Clostridia bacterium
TCATCAGCATCAGTTGGTATTTTGCAGGCCTTGTCTGCAACAGGAACAATTTCCTATGCAGTCGCAATCCCGATTATTTTAGGACAGAATATAGGAACAACAATTACACCTGTGCTTTCTGCAATCAATGGAAATAAGGACTCAAAAAGAGTTGCGATAACCTGCGTATATATAAAGATGATAGGTGTTGTTATAGTATCATTAGCATTCTATATTATAAATGCTTTTGTGACAATTCCGTTTATGCAATCAGGACACTATGTAAATGCATTTAATATAGCGGTAATTCACACACTATTTAATATAATTTCAACTGTTATACTGATTCCATTTACAAAACAGATAGAAAAACTTGCATATCTGACCTTTAAAGATAAGGGCGAAAAAGAAGAATTTGATGTATTCGCAACTCTTGATGACAGATTCCTGACTATGCCTGCATTTGCGGTTGAAAAGTGTCGTGAATTGGCATATCAGATGGCAGCTATAGCAAAGGAATCAGTTATAGAGAGTACAAAGCTTTTGAACAATTATGACAAATCAATTGAAGAGGAAATAGTCAAGCAGGAAAAACAGGTTGACAAATACGAAGATAAAATCAGTGCATATCTTGTTCAGCTGGCATCTGAGAATATGAACTCAAATGACAGTCATCAGGTAACTAAGATATTGCATATTGTCGGAGACGTTGAAAGAATTTCTGACCACGCTTTAAATATTTGTGAAACTGCAGAAGAAATGCATGAAAAACAGGTTGAATTCTCGCCTGAGGCATCAAAGGAAATCAGCGTGTTAACAGATGCGGTATGCGAAATACTTTCAATCACAACAAGTATGCTTGAGGAAGATAATTTAGAGCTTGCAAAGAGAGTTGAGCCATTAGAACAGATTATAGACAAGATTAAGAAAGAAATAAAGAATAACCATGTCAACAGACTAAGAGTCGGAGAATGTACTGTTGAATTAGGATTTATTCTTTCAGACTTGTTGACAAACTACGAAAGAATTGCTGACCACTGCTCGAATATTGCGGTTGCAGTTTTGAGTAATGCAAACAGTAATTTTGAAACACATGATTACTTGAAGCACGTTAAAAATGACGGAGAAAATGACTTCTTTGAAAACTACGAATATTTCAAAACAAAGTATTCTATTTAAACAAAAGGTATGATAAAAACCAATGAAAATAAGTGAAATATTAAAAAATGACGGATTATCCTTGTCTTTTGAGGTATTTCCGCCGAAAAATGACAGTTCGTTTGAAACAGTCAGGACTGCGACAGAGGAAATTGCAAAACTAAAACCTGCATTTATGAGTGTAACTTATGGTGCAGGAGGAGGAACAAGCCAATATACTCTTGACATTGCAAAAAATATCAAGGAGCGATACAGTGTTCCTACATTAGCACACCTGACCTGTGTTTCATCAACAAAGGAAACTGTCAACAAAAAAATCAATGACATAAAAAATGCAGGAATTGAAAATATTATGGCACTTCGCGGAGATTTGACTCCTGAATTGGAGAAAAGTGACAGAAGTAAATGGGACTATCAATATGCCATTGACCTGATTCGTGATATAAAGGCTGTTGATGAAAATTTCTGCATTGGAGCTGCCTGTTATCCTGAAATTCATCCTGAGAGTGCAGACCAGAAACAAGACATCATTCGATTAAAGGAAAAGGTAGAGGCAGGATGTTCATTTCTGACAACACAGATGTTTTTTGATAATAACCTTCTATATAATTTTTTATATAAAATCCGTGAGGCGGGGATAACTGTTCCTGTTATCCCGGGGGTTATGCCGATAACAAATGCAAATCAGGTTGAGCGTGCAATCAAATTGTCAGGCTCATTTATGCCTCAGAGATTTAAGAGCCTTGTTGATAAATTCGGACATTCTCCTGAGGCAATGAAACAGGCAGGAATTGCTTATGCAACTGACCAGATTATAGACTTGTTTGCAAATGGCATAAATAATGTCCACGTTTATTCAATGAATAAGCCTGATGTGGCAGAGAAAATTCAGGATAATTTGTCCAAAATATTAGGTTGATTATGGAAAATATCATATACATAAGAAGTTATGAAACACCACCTATTGACAGGAATGAAATTTTAAGATATGCAGGTGCGGGAAAAGATTTTTGTGAGCTTGACAGCCTGATTGATGAGTGCATTGAGGAAGTTTTGGATAAATTAGTCTATAGGGTTTGTTATTGTGAAATGCCTATAGAAAAGTTTATAAAGCATAATTCAAAAGATTTGGAAAAAAATCTTCGGGATTGCACATCAGTAGTGTTATTTTGTGCGACAATCGGGATAGAGCTCGACAGATTGATAGCTCGTTATAAATCAGTTTCGCCTTTGAAATCATTGTTGTTTCAGGCAATAGGCGCTGAGAGAATAGAGAGTCTTTGTAATCTTTTTAATGATGAAATCAGGAAAGAGAAGAAATTGATAAAAAAATCAACAAGACCTCGTTTTAGTGCAGGCTACGGAGATTTTTTGATTGGGGCTCAAAAGGACATCTTTAAAATATTAGAACCTTCAAGAAAAATCGGAGTGACATTGAATGAGAGTCTTATGATGTCACCATCAAAGTCTGTGAGTGCAATTATCGGAATTTCCGATACAGAGCATTGTGAAAACGAAAACGCTTGCGAAAAATGCAATAAGCAGGATTGTGAATACAGGAGAAAAAATGAAAATACTTGATTACCTAAAAGATAATATCTTATACCTTGACGGAGGCATGGGAACTCTTTTGCAAAAGCAAGGCTTGGAACCGGGAGAGTTTCCTGAAAAGTGGAATATAACTCATAGTGGAGAAATCACAAAAATCCACTGTGATTATTTTGATGCGGGAAGTAATCTTGTAAATACAAATACATTCGGAGCAAATTCATTAAAATTTAGTGATGATGAGCTTGAGCAAATAATAAAATCAGCAGTAGCTAATGCAAAGAAAGCAAAAGAGATGAGCAAATCCACACAGGAAAAGTGGATTGCATTGGATATCGGACCGACAGGAAGAATGTTAGCGCCATATGGCGATTTTGACTTTGAAGATGCAGTAGAGGTTTTTGCAAAAAGCGTGAGACTTGGCGCAAAGTATGGAGTTGACTGCATATTTATTGAAACAATGAATGACAGTTATGAAACAAAGGCGGCAGTTTTAGCGGCAAAGGAAAACTGCGATTTGCCTGTGTTTGTTTCAAATGCATATGGTGAGGACAAGAAGCTTATGACAGGTGCATCGCCGTCTGCTATGGTTGCGATGCTTGAGGGACTTGGTGTTGATGCAGTGGGAGTTAATTGCTCACTCGGACCCAAGGCTCTTTTTGATGTTGTTTTAGAATATCTTGAAAATGCATCAGTACCTGTTATCATAAAGCCTAATGCGGGTCTGCCAAAGTCAGTTGATGGCAAGACTGTTTATGATGTCACAGCAGATGAGTTTTCCTGCGATATGTTTGAATTAGCAAAAAAGGGTGCAAGAATGTTGGGTGGCTGTTGCGGAACAACAACTGAATACATAAAGGCACTTTCAGATAAATGTAAGGGTGTTACACCTGTACCAATAACACAAAAGAATGACACAGTTGTGTCATCTTATACTCATGCAGTAAAATTCGGAGAAAATCCGATATTAATAGGAGAGAGAATTAATCCGACAGGTAAGAAACTTTTTAAAGAGGCATTAAGAGCAAATGATATTGATTATATTTTAAAAGAAGGAATAGCACAACAGGAAAAGGGTGTGGATATTCTTGATGTCAATGTGGGATTACCTGAGATTGACGAAGTGAAAATGTTAAAAACTGCAGTTTGTGAACTGCAGGCAATTATCAATCTGCCATTGCAGATTGACACAAGCGATGCAATTGCAATGGAGTCAGCACTCAGAAGATATAATGGAAAAGCAATGATTAACTCGGTCAATGGCAAAAAGGAAAGTATGGATTTGGTGTTTCCTCTTGCAAAAAAATATGGCGGAGTTATTGTTGCCTTGACGCTTGATGAGAATGGAATACCTGAAAATGCAGAGGGAAGACTGGAAATTGCAAAAAAGATTTTAGAAGAAGCTAAAAAATATGGAATAGATAAAAAGGACATTATATTTGACCCGTTAGCACTTACAATCAGTGCTGATAAGTCAGCAGGAAGAGAAACTCTGAGGGCAATAGAGCTTATTAAAAATGAGCTTGGTGCTCACACATCACTGGGAGTTTCAAATGTGTCATTCGGACTTCCTAAACGGGAAATTATCAACAGCACATTTTTTGCACTCAGCTTAAATTGCGGACTGTCAGCCGCAATTATGAACCCATATTCAGATGAGATGCTAAAGGCATATTATGCTTTTCGTGCAATTAAGGGAATGGATGATAATTGCGCAGAATATATTGAATTCACTAATAATCTGAAGGAAACTGTTACAACAACTGTTGAGGCAAAACCATCAGGAGAATCAGAATATAAATCTCAGCTACAAAAGGCTATAATAAAGGGGCTAAAGGAACAAGCTGCAATAATTACAAGTGAGATTTTAAAAACAACAGAACCTCTTAAGATTGTGAATGAAGAAATCATACCATCACTTGATATTGTGGGAAGCGGATTTGAGA
This sequence comes from Clostridia bacterium, assembly GCA_045657585.1. Taxonomy (GTDB): domain Bacteria; phylum Bacillota; class Clostridia; order UBA1381; family UBA1381; genus RGIG1988. The sequence continues at coordinate 4,632 of JAZOTJ010000052.1, forward strand.
AAAAGATTGTCTATCTTCCTCAGCTGTTAATGAGTGCTGAGGCTGCAAAGGCATCATTTGAAAAGATAAAACAGGCTGCGACAAATCAAAAAACAAAAGATAAATGCTCTTTTGTTATAGCAACTGTCAAGGGCGACATTCACGATATAGGCAAAAATATTGTAAAGCTTTTATTGGAAAACTATGGATTTATGACAATAGATTTAGGAAAAGATGTTGCGCCTGAGGCAGTAGTCGATGCAGTTATAGAAAATCATTCGCCTGTTGTCGGACTCAGTGCACTTATGACAACAACAGTGCCTGCGATGGAAGAAACGATAAAGCTATTAAGAGAAAAAGCACCATGGTGTAAGGTTGTTGTCGGCGGAGCAGTTCTGACACAGGAATATGCAGATGCAATAGGTGCAGATAAATATGCTAAAGATGCAATGGAAACTGTAAGATATGCAGAACAAATCAATGAAACGGAGACTGTAAAATGAGTTTTAGTGAAGAATTGAATACGAAAATTTTAGAAATTGAGAACATTTTAAAAAGCTATCTTCCAAAGGAGGAGGGCTTGCAAAAAACTGTGATTGAGGCTATGAATTACAGTGTTTTAGCAGGCGGAAAGCGTTTAAGACCGATGCTTATGAAAGAAACCTATAAGCTTTTTGGCGGAAGTGATAAAATAGTTGAGCCATTTATGGTGGCACTTGAAATGATACACACATATTCTCTTGTGCATGATGATTTGCCTGCACTTGATAATGATGAATACAGACGCGGTAAAAAGACAACTCACGCCGTTTTTGGCGAAACTATGGGTATACTGGCAGGAGATGCACTTCTCAATTATGCATTTGAGATTGCAACAGATGCTCTTTTAAAAAATACCAACGAAAAAACTGCAAGAGCAATGGAGATACTTGCAAAAAAAGCAGGCATTTATGGAATGATAGGCGGACAAATTGCTGATATCGAATATGAGGGCAAAAAAGCAGGACTTGATGTTATAGAGTTTATTCACAGGTTAAAATGCGGAGCATTGATTGAGTCTGCAATGATGATTGGTGCAGTTTTGGCAGGAGCAACAAAAGAGGAATGTGATAAAATTGAAGAGATTTCAGCAGATATAGGCTATGCATTCCAGATTCAAGACGATATTTTAGATGTAACAAGCTCAACTGAGATAATCGGAAAGCCTGTTGGAAGTGATGATAAAAACGAAAAATCTACTTATGTTTCAATAAAGGGGTTAGAGAAGGCAAAAGCAGATGTTCTGGAGATGTCAGAGCATGCACTGGGACTTTTAAAGTCTTTACCTTATGAAAATTTATTTTTGGAAGAACTGATTAAATCACTCATAAACAGAGAAAAATAAATTCACAAAAATGTTACACTTTGTGTTTTAAATATTCACATTGATGTTGTATTATGATGATATAAACTATATAAGGAGTGTTATATATGTCAGAAGAAAGATTTGATGAAAACATAAACGAAGAAGTTAATGTTGTTGAAGTGTCGGAAACAGTTGACGAACAAATTGACGAAGAAATTATTACAGAGCCTGTTATAGACGAGGAAAAAGTCAAAAAATCCAAACAATTGAAGAAAAAAATTGCAGTGGTTGTTGCAGGGGCAGTACTTTTTGGTGCAGTTTCGGGAGCAATGTTTGCATTATCAAATTCAATTGTAACAAAATTTGCAAACGCCAATTTTAAAATTTCATCAACACAGACTCTTATAACAAAGGGCGATGAAAGCCCGGTGCAGTCTGATGTTGCAGATATTGTTGAGGAATGTATGCCATCAATTGTATCAATATCAAGTAAGAGTATAACAGAGGTTATGACATTTTTCGGTGTTTATGAAAAAGAAAATATGGGCAGTGGCTCAGGAATAATCATTGGTAAAAATGATACTGAATTAATGATTGTCACCAACTATCACGTTGTTGCAGACAGCAGTGATTTGAGTGTTTTAACATCAGATGTCGAAATTCCTACTGATATGAATGAATATAAAGATATGCTTGAAAAAGAGGATGTCTTAAAGGCTAAGATAAAAGGATATGATGCAGATAAGGATTTAGCAGTTATATCAGTCAACTTAAAGGATATTTCAGCTGAACATTTATCAAAAATCAAGGTTGCAACAATAGGAGATTCTTCAAAAACAAGAGCAGGGGAAAGAGTTGTTGCAATCGGAAATTCATTGGGTTACGGACAATCTGTAACACAGGGTATTGTGAGCGCAACAAACAGAATGGTGGCATTAGAATCGCAGACCACTCAGGGCGCAACAGTCACAAATTCATTTATTCAGACAGATGCTGCTATAAATCCCGGAAACAGCGGTGGTGCACTGTTAAATATGAAGGGTGAAGTTATTGGAATAAACTCTGTCAAGATTGCCGCAAGCGGAGTTGAGGGAATGGGCTACGCTATTCCTATAACTGATGTTGAAGAAATCATCGGAGAGCTTATGGTAAGAGAAACAAGAGAAGAGGTTGACGAGGAGAATCAGGGCTTTTTGGGAGTTACACTAAGAGATATTTCATCTGATATAGCAAAGGCGTATGGTATGCCTGAGGGAGTGTTTGTTGACGGAGTCAGCAAAGGCTCAGCGGCTGACAGAGCAGGAATTAAAAAGGGTAATATCATAACAAAGTTTGATGGTCAGACCATAAAAACAGTAGCACAGTTGCAGGAGAGAATGACCTATTACAAAAAAGGCGAAAAGGTAACTGCAATTATTAGTGTTCCGGGCGAAGACGGATATGTTGAAAAGGAAGTCGGGATAACACTTGACTCTAAAAAAGAGCGCGAGAAGATAATGGAAGAGGAATTTGACGATTAATAAGGGGAACAGGAAATGGAAAGAATAGCAAGCTTTTCAGTAAATCACGATAAACTGGAAAAAGGTATCTATGTTTCAAGAATAGATGGGGATGTAATAAGCTATGACATCAGAATGAAGAAGCCCAATGGCGGAGATTATCTCCCGATAGCAGCTATGCATACCTTTGAGCATCTTTTTGCAACCTATGCAAGAAACTCTGAATTTTCAGATAATGTCATATATGTCGGACCGATGGGATGCCGAACAGGATTTTATCTTTTGATGCGCGATTCGGTAAAAAAGCAAGATGTTATTGATATGGTTAAAGGTGCATTTTCTTATATAAGCGATTTTAGTGGCGAAATTCCCGGAAGCAAAAAAGAGGAATGCGGAAATTATCTTGAGCACGATTTAGAAGGTGCAAAAGAGGTTGCAAAGGATATGTGCATAGTTCTTTTTGACTGGACAGAGGAGAAAATGAAATATGAAGAATAAAATCGGAATAATCGGCGCAATGGATATCGAAGTGGAAACACTAAAAGCCGATTTAAAAAATTCTAAGACCACTAAAATTTCTGATATGGAATTTTACGAGGGAGAACTAAATGGGAAAGCTGTTATTGTAGTAAAATGCGGTATCGGTAAGGTCAATGCAGGAAGATGTGTTCAGATTTTATGCGATAAATTTGAAGTCGATACAGTTGTAAACACAGGTATCGGCGGAGGAATTGGTGATGGATTATCTGTTTCAGACATTGTTATCGGAAATGAAATCTGTCAGCACGATTTTGATGTTTCAGGCTTTGGCTATGCAAAGGGATATATGTTCACAGGCGACAAAGATAAGCCTACAATGTATAAATGTGATGAGAAACTGATTGAGGCTGCAAAAAAGGCAACAGAAGAAAATCTTAGTTTAGATAAAGTCAAGATTGGAAGAATTGCAACAGGTGACATCTTTGTTTCATCGGCAGAAAAGAAAAGAGAAATAAAAGAGAATTTTGATGCTTTGGTTTGTGAGATGGAGGGCGGTGCTATTGCACAGACTGCAGTGGCAAATGATATTCCATTTGTTGTTGTAAGAGCAGTATCTGATCTGGCAGACGGCTCAGCAGCTGAGTCATATGAAGAATTTGAAACACAGACCGCACATCTTTGTGCAAAAATAATAAAAAGCTTTGTTGCAATAATTGATTGAGTAAGGGGTGAGATTTTCGTGAAAAAGAGTGAGCGTGCTGAGGGTGTGATGAAAATTTTAGATGAGATTTATCCCGAAGTAAAGTGTACGCTGAATTACGAAAATCCACTGCAAATGTTAATAGCAACTCAATTATCAGCGCAGTGCACCGATGCAAGAGTAAATATTGTTACAAAGGACCTATTTCAAAAATATAAAAATGTTTATGATTTTGCATCGGCTGATTTGGCTGAACTTGAACAGGATATAAAATCAACAGGCTTTTATAAGAATAAAGCAAAAAACATTATTGCCTGTGCAAAAAGGCTTATTGAGGTATATAATGGCGAGGTGCCTGATACGATGGAGGATTTGTTGACTTTAGCAGGAACAGGCAGAAAAACTGCAAATCTTGTTTTGGGGGATATTTTCAATAAGCCTGCAGTAGTGGTTGACACACATTGTATCCGTCTTTCAACAAAGATAGGATTAACAAAAAATACTGACCCTGTTAAAATTGAGTATGATTTGAAAAAGCTCATTCCGCCTGAAAGGCAACTGAAATTATGTCATCAGTTTGTTAATCACGGAAGATTAAGATGTGTTGCAAGAAGACCTGATTGCGAAAATTGTGAGATAAAAAAGTATTGCAAAAGTGCAAAATGAGGAGAAGGTTATGGACAGATTAGAGGTAGGAAAAATTGTCAATACCCATGGTTTAAGAGGCGAGGTTAAAATTGTCACCTGGACCGATTATCCTGAGGTGTTTGAGGATTTGGAATATGTATATGCCAAAAAGAAAAATGGCGAAGTGAAGCTTGATTTAAAGAATATCAAGTATCAGAAAAATAATATTATTGCAAAATTTGCGCAGATTGACTCAATTGAAGAAGCAGAAACCTATAAAAATTGTGTGTTGACAGCTGACCGTGATATGCTCGGGGAATTGCCTGAGGGAGTTTATTATATTGCAGATTTAATCGGTTGCGAGGTTTTTGATGATAATGACAATAAATTGGGAGAAATAAGTGATGTTTTCAACACAGGTGCAAATGACATCTATGCTGTTTCAGCACCGCAAAGAAAGGATATGCTTATTCCTGTCACTGATGAAACGATTATAAATGTTGATATTGAAAATAAAAAAGTTATCGTTCATTTAATAGAGGGGTTAGACGAATTATGATGAGATTTGATGTTCTGACTCTTTTTCCTGATATGTTCAGAGCGGTTTTGGGGGACAGTATAATAAAAAAAGCGACTGAAAAAGGATTGATTGAGCTTAACTTTATCGACATAAGAGATTACACAAATAATAAACATAAAAAAGTTGACGATTATCCATATAGCGGTGGCGGCGGAATGTTGATGGCGGCACAGCCTGTGTATGATGCATATCAGTCAATAGTCAAAGACCTTGATTATAAGCCATTGACAATATATATGTCACCGCAAGGAAAGGTTTTCAATCAAAAGATGGCGGTTGATTTGTCAAAGTATCAGCACATCGTTCTTTTGTGCGGACACTATGAGGGAATTGACCAGAGAGTTTTAGATATGATAGTTGATATGGAAATATCAATAGGGGACTTTGTGTTAACGGGTGGAGAAATTCCTGCAATGGCAGTGATTGATTCAGTTTGCCGAATGATTCCCGGTGTTCTGGCATCGGAGAGCTCATATGAGAATGAAAGCCATTTTTCAGGACTTCTGGAATATCCGCAATACACAAGACCTGAAGAGTTTATGGGTATAAAAATTCCTGATGTTCTAATTTCAGGACATCACGCAAAAATTGATGAATGGAAAAGGGAACAAAGCCTTAAAAACACTTACTTAAAAAGACCTGATTTGTTGGAAAAAGCAGAGCTTACAAAAAAGGATATTGAATATTTGGAGAAATTAAAAAATTCC
>JAZOTJ010000053.1:0-27081 GCA_045657585.1 Clostridia bacterium
GTCCCTTTATACTCATATTTGTCTAAAAGGTTAAATTTTTTCCTTAACCTTTGCAGCTTTACCAACTCTGTCACGAAGATAGAATAGTCTTGCTCTTCTGACTTTACCTTGTCTTGAAATTTCAATCTTTTCAATGTTAGGTGAGTTAACAGGCCATGTCTTTTCAACACCAACACCTGAAGACAATCTTCTTGCAGTGAAAGTCTTTGCAATGCCGCCGCCCTGAACCTTGATGATTGTTCCTTCAAACATCTGAGTTCTTGTACGGTTACCTTCAACAATCTTTTGGTAAACCTTTACATTGTTACCTACCTTAAGCTCAGGTAAGTCTGTTCTAATTTGGTCTTTTGTCAAAGCACTAATGATTTCATTTGCATTCATCATTAAGCCCTCCTCTCATATCTTAGACGTTCGTGCCGACCGAGGCAGAGGACCATCCGTAATTTAACTCATATAGCATATCACACATTTTATATAAAATCAAGCATTTTTTTTTATTTTTTTGTGTTTTTTATTGAAAACATACAAAAGAGAGCAAAATTTTATTGACATCTTATTTTAATAATGATAATATAATATGCATAAAGATGCTGATAATTGTGGAAGTTATCGGCATAAAGAAAGGGAGATTTTTAGTGAAACAAAATTATAAAGTAGGAATTATCGGCGCAACGGGTATGGTCGGACAGAGATTTATAACTCTTCTACATAACCATCCATGGTATACAATTGAAGTGTTGGCAGCATCGCCAAGAAGTGCCGGAAAGAAATACAGTGAGGCAGTAGGGCAGAAATGGGCTATGGAGGAAGAAATACCTTCATCAGTTTCAGATATGATTGTTATGGATGCAACTGCTGATATAGAAAAGATTGCATCAATGGTTGATTTTGTGTTCTGCGCGGTCGATATGAAGAAGGATGAAATCAGAGCATTGGAAGAGGCTTATGCAAAGGCAGAGTGTCCTGTTGTATCAAACAACTCAGCACACAGACATACACCTGATGTACCGATGATTATTCCTGAAATTAATTCAGACCACGCAAAAATCATAGATGCACAAAGAAAAAGACTCGGAACAAAGAGAGGCTTTATCTCAGTTAAGTCAAATTGCTCATTACAAAGCTATGTGCCTGCGCTTCATCCATTGATGAAATATGGAGTAACAAAGTGCCTTGCAACAACATATCAGGCTATCTCAGGAGCAGGAAAAACATTTGAAACATGGCCTGAAATGATTGACAATGTAATTCCTTATATTGGAGGAGAAGAGGAAAAGAGTGAAGTTGAACCAATGAAAATCTGGGGTAAGATTGAGGGAGATAAAATTGTTGATGCAACATCGCCTGCAATCACAACTCAGTGCTTAAGAGTTCCTGTTTCAAATGGTCATATGGCTGCCGTATTTGTAAGCTTTGAAGATAAGCCTTCAATGGAAGATATTAAAAAGGCATGGAAAGAATTCAAGGGCGCTCCTCAGGATTTAGAGCTTCCTCATGCACCAAAGCAGTTTTTGAACTACTTTGAAGAGGATAACAGACCTCAGTCAAAGCTTGACAGAAATTTAGAGGGTGGAATGGCTGTATCAATCGGCAGACTTCGTCCTGACTCTCAGTATGATTATAAGTTTGTTTGTCTTTCTCACAATACTTTAAGAGGTGCTGCAGGCGGAGCTGTATTGATGGCAGAGCTTTTGACAGCACAAGGTTATATGGATTAATACAAAAGTTTAAGATTAGAAGATACACAATGATGAAATTGTGTATCTTTTTTTGTTTTAAATTATTTTGAAAGGAATGAGATTATGAAAAAATTACCCTTTACAGGCTCGGGGGTAGCACTTGTGACACCATTTGATGAAAATAATGAAATAAACTATGATATATTCTCAGAATTGATTGAAATGCATATTGCAAATAAGACAGATGCAATTATAGTATGCGGAACAACAGGTGAAGCATCTGTTATGAATGATGATGAGCATTTGTCGGCTGTTTCATTTGCAGTCAAAAAGGTTGGACACAGAGTGCCTGTTATTGCCGGATGCGGAAGTAATGATACAAAACATGCAGTGAGATTTTCAATACATTCGCAGGGTCTTGGTGCGGATGCACTTTTGTCTGTCACTCCATATTATAATAAGTCAAATAAAAGCGGATTGTATGAACATTTTAAATTGATTGCAAATTCAGTCGATATACCTGTTATATTATATAATGTTCCGTCACGAACAGGTGTTAATATTCCAATTGAAACACTTAAAAGATTATCTGAAATAGATAACATTGTTGCAATTAAAGAAGCAAGTGGGAATATATCATATGCGGCACAAATTGCTTCGCAAATTCCTGACTTATATATCTATTCGGGAAATGATGATGTAACAGTTCCGATACTGTCGCTTGGCGGTGTTGGGGTTATATCGGTTGTGGCGAATATAATACCTGATAAGATGCACGAAATCTGTAAGCTGTATGAATTAGGGAAAACAACAGAATCTAAAAATATGTTATTAAAGTATATGGATTTGATAAATGAATTGTTTTGTGAAGTTAATCCTGTACCGGTTAAAACAATTATGCAATATCTTGGATATAATGTCGGGAAGGTAAGACTGCCGCTTGGTGAAATGGAAGAGGGAAACAGGGAAAGGTTAATAAAAACAGTAAATGAATTGGGAATAAAAAAGTATCGGAGCTGAGCTCCGATACTTTTTAAGCATCAAATGTATATAATACAACTGAAATTGAGTCTTTTAAATTATTGTAAACTTCCTTTGCACTCTCAATGTATTCTTCTTTATCAGGATATACAAGTATATAATGCTTTTGAAGATCGTCGTGGTAGTCAAGATATCTGTAATTATCAAAGTCTTTCCTGTAGGACTTATCATCATATGCATAGATTGAGAAAACAAGACCTGTTCCATTTTCATCAAATGAAGATTTTTCGTAGAAATCTTCGTGATCAGAATAAACATCTATGACATATTTTCCTTTCCAGTATAATGGTAGTCTAAAATCAAAAAAGGTTGAGTCGTAATCAAAATATTCCTCGCTTTTTTCATAATATTCCAATAATGTTTCATTCTTTTTTATTTCTTTTTCTTCAGTGCATCCGCAAATCGCCAGAAGCATCAGAATTGAAATAAAAACAGTCACAATTTTTTTCATTCTATGATTTTCCTTCCTCAAAGAATATTGTTAACACCTCTTAAAAGTGAGGCACCATAATCCAAATCTACAATTTCCCAATCAAAGCTCTTGTATTTAACTCCGCTTTGAGCAAGCTGTTCTTTGATTGTGTTATATGATTCAAATGGAACCCTTGATGTATAGAATTGATTTTCCTTTTTGTCCCTTATTAAAAATTCAATATAATCATTTTCACATTTTCCAAAGACAGCAATTCTGTCATTTGCCTTTTGGGGCTCCTGCGTAAGTATTAAAACCTTTAAAACTTCAATGACTTTATCATTAAGACCATTGTCAAAAATCAGTATCTTTTCCAATATTGTATCATAATTTGTTACAAATCGCAAGTTATAATCAATAAGATTTTTTAACTCATCTGAATTTTTTGAAGTTTCTTTGATTTCCTTAAATAATTCTGCTTTTTTTCCATCATCATTGCACGGAGTAAAGGAAATCATAAGTTTTCTTGACTGGTCGTGATATAACAGTGGATTTGGCAGAAGTGCAATATGTGAGCAGTTGTCACATTTAAACATATTGATTTTTGCACTGAGTAAATCCTTTTTCAAATCAGGACTGTCATCACTTGTGATTGAACTCCATACAGTCACTTCATTCAGATGAGAGCATTTTGGACATTTTACAGATTGTTTTGAATTTATACTCATTTATATTAAACCTTTCCTTAAAAATTCTATATTATCTCCTCTTGACATGTCAAGAACAAATCCGTTTTTTTCAACTTCTTCCTTTAAAATAGCAATGCTTTGTGCAGCCTCGTTTCCTGAGGAAAGCTTGTTGTCATAAAGTGAATAGTCTTTTCTGTAAGCCTCTGGCGAAAGATTAGGCATAACAACATTTGCACCTGATAAGAATCCGTCTGTTCTGCCTTTTTCTTTATTAAGAGTAGCAAGAGCAGTTGTTGCCGGAAGAAGAACACTTGGTAACATAAGCCTTGTTAATACAAGCATTGTTATAGTCAGTTGATATGAGCCAGAGTTAAATTCTTTAAATGGCGTATCGTGATGGGGAATGAAAGGACCTATTCCGACCATTTCTGGTTTAAGCTCTTTTAAAAACAACAAATCATCTGCTAAGTTTTCAAATGTCTGATAGGGTGAGCCTACCATAAACCCTGCACCGACCTGAAATCCGCAATCCTTTAAATCGTAAAGACATCGTTTTCTTGATTTTAAAGATAAATCTTTAGGATGCAGTTTCTGATAATGACAGCTGTCTGCCGTTTCGTGTCTTAATAAATATCTGTCTGCACCTGCGTTTTTATAAGCCATATAGGTTTCTTTTGATTTTTCGCCAATGGATAAAGTCACAGCGCAATCAGGATATTTTTCCTTAATTGAGCTTATTATTTCGCACATAAGCTTGTCAGTATAATATAAATCTTCTCCGCCTTGCAGAACAAAGGTGTGAAATCCTAATTCGTGACCTGTTTTGCAACATTCCAGGATTTCTTCTTTTGAAAGTCTGTATCTTTTAACATTCTTATTCTCGGCTCTTATTCCGCAATAGTAACAGTTGTTTTTGCATATGTTTGATATTTCAATAAGACCTCTTGCAAAAATACTGTCGCCGTAATACTTTTTTTTAATTGAAAGCGCTTCGTTCTGAAGAGCAATATCAGTGTTTGTTGAATTTATTTCTATTAATTCTGTTAATTCAGTTTTATTTAATTGATGAATATCCATATTACCACCAAATATATTATATATGTTTTTTTTGTCAATTACAATAGTTTTAAAAAAAATTTATGTATTTGCAGTTGTTTAGAAAATTTTATTTAAAACTCTTGACATTACAGCTGATGTGTGTTAAAATTACACCAAATTCAATATAAATGCTATGAAGGGGAATAAGTCCCGAATCCAAGCCCAAAGAGAGTTGTTGGTTGCTGCGAAACAATGGTTGGACCGGTGTACGAGCTCGCCCCTGAGCAGTCAGCTGAAAATGAAAATGAGTAGGTGTGACCGTTTTCTCAACGTTAAAAGAGAGGACATTGCTTGATGTCATTAAGTGGGTGTAAACACCAATAAGAGTGGTACCGCGGAAGAAGAATAACTTTCGTCTCTTGCAATTTTGTTTTGTTGCAAGAGACGTTTTTTTTCTATCAAGCATAAATAATATTTTGAGAGGATTGATTATTTATGAAAATCGCATTTTCAACATTGGGTTGTCCGAATTACGACTGGAAGGACATATACTCAATGGCAAAGGACCTGGGATTTGACGGAATTGAAATCAGAGAAATAAGCAGTGAGTTTGCAAGGTCTCCTTTTTCTCCTGAAAAGTGTGAGCAGACTGCAAAAAAACTAAAGCAAATCAGATTGGAAGTCCCTTGTTTGTCAACTGGCTGCGTGTTGTCAGAGGTTGAAAAGTCAGAGGAAAATATCAGAGAAATAACAAATTATATGAAAGTGGCATCAACACTTGGCGCAAGCTACATAAGAATTCTTGCAGACAGAACTCCTGCTCCTGTAAAAGAAATTGATGACGAAGTCGTTATCGGGGAATTGAAGAAGTTAATTCCATCAGCAAGAGAAAATAATCTGATTTTGCTGGTAGAAACAAACGGTGTTTATGCTAATACAAAAAGACTTAAAAAACTGTTGGATGCTATTGATGATGACAGTGTTCAGGCTTTGTGGGATACACACCATCCATACAGATTTTTCAATGAAACACCAATGGAAACAGTGGAGAATATAGGAAAATATATCAGATATACTCACATCAAGGATTCGGTTGTGGTTGATGGTGAAGTCAAGTACAAAATGATGGGCGAGGGAGATATCCCTGTTTTGGAAATCATTGAGGCTCTAAAAACTGTTAATTACAATGGTTATATGACTTTGGAGTGGGTTAAGAGATGGGCTCCTGAATTGAGTGATGCAGGTATTGTATTCCCTCATTTTGCTGAGTTTATGAAAAAATATAAGAGAATGCACAAGCATCCTCTGCAGGATAACAATCAGAAAACAGGGAAATATATCTGGCCTAAAGAAAGACTGATAGATTATACTTTCCCTGATATATTAGACAGAGTATGTGATGAATTTCCTGAACAGTATGCATTTAAGTTTACCGAGCTTGACTACACAAGAACATATCCTGAATTCAGAGAAGATGTTGATAATTTTGCAAGAGCGTTATTGGCTATGGGTGTTAAAAAAGGCGACCATATTGCAATATGGGCAACAAATGTTCCTTCATGGTATATTACTTTCTGGGCAACAACAAAGATCGGATGTGTATTGGTAACAGTTAATACCGCCTATAAAATTCATGAGGCTGAATATCTTTTGAAACAGTCAGATACTCATACACTTGTTATGGTTGACGGATATAAGGACTCTGATTATATAGGAATTATAAAGGAGCTTTGCCCTGAGCTTGAAACCTGTAAGCCTGGGGAACTGGAAAGTGAAAAATTCCCGTTCCTTAAAAATATAATAACAATTGAAAGTAAGCAAAAGGGTTGTTATTCATGGGACGAGGCTATGTCTATGGCTGATAAGGTTCCATATTCAGATGTTGAAAGAATAAGAAAAACTATTAATAAACACGATGTTGCAAATATGCAATACACATCAGGAACAACAGGATTCCCTAAGGGCGTAATGCTCACACACTACAATGTTATAAACAATGGTAAGGCAATCGGAGACTGTATGGATTTGTCGACTGCAGACAGAATGATGATTCAGGTTCCTATGTTCCATTGTTTTGGTATGGTGCTTGCAATGACTGCATCAATGACACATGGTGTTACAATGTCACCTATTACTGCATTTTCGCCAAGAAAAGGACTGCATTGCATAAATCAGGAAAAAATTACCTGTTTCCACGGAGTTCCAACAATGTTTATTGCAATGCTTGGACACGAGGATTTTGATAAAACCGATTTTTCACATATGAGAACAGGTATTATGGCAGGAAGTCCTTGTCCGATTAAGACAATGCAGGAGGTTATCGAAAAGATGCATATGCCTGAAATCTGCATAACCTATGGACAGACAGAAGCATCTCCAGCAACAACAATGAGCAAAACAACAGACTCAATTGAAACTAGAGTTAATACTGTCGGTGCTCCTATTTTTGGGGTTGAGTGTAAGATAGTTGACCCTGAAACAAATGAGGAATTACCTGATAATGTTGATGGCGAATTTGTTGCAAGAGGCTATAACATAATGAAAGGCTATTATAAAATGCCTGAGGCAACTGCCGCTGCAATTGACTCTGAAGGGTGGCTTCATTCAGGTGACCTTGCAAGAAGAACTCCTGAAGGATATTTTAAAATTACAGGCAGAATTAAGGATATGATTATAAGAGGCGGAGAGAATATCTATCCAAAGGAAATAGAGGATTTTCTCTATACTCATCCGAAAATTAAGGATGTTCAGGTTATCGGGGTTCCTGATAAGGACTATGGGGAAGAGATTATGGCCTGCATAGTTTTAAAGGAAGGTGAAACATCATCAGAAGAAGAAATGAAACAATATGTATTAGACCATATGGCAAAACATAAGGTTCCAAGGTATGTTGACTTTGTCGATGGATTCCCGATGAATGCCGCAGGCAAAATTTTAAAGTATAAAATGCGTGAGCAGGCAGTTGAAAAGCTAAATCTTCAGAATGCAAGCAAAATTGTTACTGCATAACAAAATGGCGTGGTTAAAACCACGCCATTTTTTGCTATTTACGCCAATTCAAAGGATTTACAGTCTGTACAGTCCTTCATTGTAGGGTTTGATTCGTGTGTTCCGATTGTGATGCAGTCCAAAGAACAGTAGTCTTTAGAGTTGCAGTGGTACTTACACTGTTGAACAGTACATTTAATACTCATATTTGCATTATTACAAGCCATTTTAAATTCCTCCGATTAAAAAAATTTGATAATTTTAAATTATCTGAATTTATTATGTCTTGAAAAAATTATTTTTATTCAATCACAAAATATTTTTAAAACACGAAAATTCTCGTAATTATAAGTAGATAGCGGACGATAATCAGAATCATTTGTGTGTGCGGCAACTAAGATTGTGTCAGGTGTGCCGATGCCAGCATCAACTACAACTGGAGAATGGTCAAACTGAGGGGTTTGAGCATTAAAATCAAGCTGAATTATATCTCCCGGCTCAACGTTTTCAAGCGTTGATAAAACTGCTCTTGGACCGACACCTCGATTGTTTATTAAAAAGTCATACAGTTGATTGACTCCTGTCCAGGCAGGTGCCCGATTATTAAGATTGATATAGTACCAGCCGAATGTCGGAGTATAATTCATTTGTCCGCAACCCGCAAAAATAACCTGGGAAGCAAAATTGGTGCAGTCACCTCCGATATTCTGAAAATCATAATACCTCGGATTTCTTGAAAATGCCCATCTGTGTGCATATTCTACTGCTTTTTGTCTGTCATACATATTTTTCACCTCGCATTTTTATATATCACTTGCTTTTTAATTCGTGATGATATATAATATGAAATATATTGGATAAGGAGAATGAATTGCATATGATAATTAATCTGGCAGGGCTTGTTATGGAAGTGAAACTCAGGTGGAAATACACATATGATTTGTGTAAAAATTATTTGTATGAGGGTGATGAAAAGCCTTTGTTCACTGTTTTTGCTACAAATGAAGACCTTGTGGCTGAAGATAAAAAAACACCCGGCTTTTCGCCTGAAGTTCTGGAAAGCACATGTGTTTACAGGAATATATGTGAAGAAATTTTAAAATATAATGCGATTTTAATTCATTCTGCCGCAATAAGTGTTGATAATGAGGCATATTTATTCAGTGCAGACAGCGGAACAGGAAAAACAACACATATGAATCTGTGGCTTGAAAAATTCGGGGAAAGAGCCTTTATAATTAATGGTGATAAGCCAATTATAAGAAAAACTGATGATGGGATATATGTTTATGGAACGCCGTGGTGCGGAAAAGAAGGTTTTAATGAAAATATAAGGGTCAAGCTAAAGGGGATTTGTATTTTAGAAAGAGCTGACGAAAATAAAATTAAAAAAGCAGATAAAAAAGATGCACTGACCTTCTTGATTTCTCAGACATCAAGACCTAAAAATGTTGAAAATACAAATCTGATGCTTGATAATTTGGAAAATATTATGGATAACATACCTGTCTATAAGCTTGGATGCAATATGGATATAGAAGCGTGTGATGTGTGTTATGATGAAATGAGTAAGGGTTAAAGAGGAAATAAGATGAGTGTTGCGATGATAAAATCAGCAGGCTTAAATGGAATTGACGGATATGTTGTAGATGTTCAGACAGACATATCAGGAGGTTTGCCTGCATTTGAAATAGTCGGACTGCCTGATGCGGCAGTAAGAGAAGCAAAGGAAAGAGTGCGTTCTGCCATAAAAAATATAGGAACAAATTTTCCAGGAAAGAGAATTATAATAAATCTTGCGCCTGCTGACTGCAAAAAAGCAGGGTCTGTTTATGATGTGCCTATGGCAGTTTCCATTCTTTGTGCCACTGAACAGATAAGATGCGAAAACATTAAGGAATATGCATTTATCGGCGAGCTATCATTAGATGGCGGAGTTGCGCCTGTTACAGGGGTGTTGCCAATGGTGATATCTCTTTATAAAAATGGTATAACAAATATCTTTGTACCAAGAGAAAATGCATCAGAAGCAGCGGTTATTGAGGATTGTTCAATCTATCCTGTCAAATCGTTAAAAGAAATTGTTGAACACTTTTGTTCGGATAATAAAATAGAAAAACACACTGTTGACCTTACAGATATTTTATCACAGCAAGACAACAGCATTCTTGATTTTTGCGATGTAAAGGGACAGGAAAGTGTAAAAAGAGCGATTGAAGTGGCGGGGGGAGGAAATCATAATGTTTTGCTTATCGGCTCGCCGGGGACAGGAAAAACTATGCTTGCGCAAAGAATTGGTTCAATACTTCCTGACCTGAGTTTTGATGAGGCTTTGGAGGTAACAAAGATACACTCAATTGCGGGAGAACTGCCAAGTAATATGCCGTTGATATCAAAAAGACCATTCAGACATCCACACCATACGATATCTGCACAGGGGCTTTCAGGTGGAGGAGCGGTTCCAAGACCTGGGGAACTGTCTTTGGCGCATAACGGGGTTTTGTTCTTAGACGAATTGCCTGAATTCAGGCGTGATGTTTTAGAGGTAATGCGACAGCCTCTTGAGGATGGTATTGTCACAATTTCAAGAGTGAGTGCAACGTTGTCATATCCTTGCAACCTGATGCTTGTGGCATCAATGAACCCTTGCAAATGCGGATACTTGGGCGATGCTAACAGAAATTGCACATGTACTGAAAACCAGATAGCAAAGTATCGTAGCAAAATTTCGGGCCCTTTGCTTGACAGAATTGATATACAGGTTGAGGTTGAAAATGTAAATTATGATGATTTGAGCTCAAACGAGAAAAGCGAAAAGAGCAAGGATATCAAAAAAAGAGTCAATGAGGCTCGCAGTATTCAGATAGAAAGGTATAAAAATCATCATATATACTCCAATTCACAGCTTGATGCAGGGCTTTTACAGGAATTTTGCAGACTTGGCGAAGCAGAAAATGAAATCCTAAAAGTTGCATTTGATAATCTGGGACTTAGCGCAAGAGCACATTCAAGAATTCTAAAGGTTGCAAGAACGATTGCGGACCTTGAACAGAGTAAAGATATAAAAACATCGCATCTTGCAGAGGCAATTCAATACAGAAGTCTTGACAGAAAATTTTTTAAATAGTACGTATAAAACACCTTATTTTACAAAAATATTACATTGTTTGTTAATGGGTTGACTTTTTTCAGGGTATCGTTTATACTGCAAGCAAACAGGGAAAATCAGACGAAAATGTAGTTATTAAAAACAAAAAAATGAGGTGGTTTTTCATGGATAAGGAAAGGAAATATAAAGGCTTTTGGAAATATATATTTCCATATATGAAGCCTCATTCAAAGAAACTGATTATTACATCATTGTGTGCAATGGGTGTTGGTATATTCATTTCATTACAGCCACTGGTTATAAAGTGGATTGTGGATGATGGAATATCAAACAGTGCTCTTGGCAGCTCGGAAAAACTTGCCTTTGTAATAAAAATGTGTTGTTTGTATGTGCTTTTATCGTTTTTGAGAATGTTCTTCTGGACAGTATCTCTCTGGAACATTCAAAAAACACTTGAAGGAACATTGTTTTCAATACGTTCCAAATTTTATTCACATGTACAGAGTATGTGTATGAGGTTTTATGAAAAGACGTCTGTGGGAGAATTGTTTAACTGTATAATGGGTTCTCCGATAGTAAATATAAAAACATTTCTTAATTCGATATTTATCAGTGTTCCGTATCAGGTAATATCTTTTGTTGTATCGCTCAGTGCACTGTTATCTTATGATGTGACAATGACATTGACGCTTTTGGCGGTTGTTGTGGTTATGGCGCTGACATATACTATGATGCGAAGAAGAGTAAGGGCGGCTCACAGAGATTACATAAAAACAGAAACCGAAGCGAGCCATTACTTAAATGATTCTCTTCACGGTATGGAGGCTATCAAAATTTATTCGATAGAGCAAAGCCAGTTAAATGCCTTTAAAGGGTTTATGAAGAGTATGTATGAAAAGGGTATCAGGGCACAATTAAGAAGTCAGCTTGCAGGCTCATTGCCTGAATTCACAAGATATGTTGGAACAGCAATGATTTATTTTGTCGGCGCTGTTGCGTGTACATACAGAGGTATGTCTATCGGTGTATTATATGCATTTATATCGAGTATGGGAATTATTATGGATGCCTTTGTTTCGTGGCTTAATCTTGGAAATACCAAAGCGAGTGCTGAAGCGGGGTTACATAAGATTCTTGAAATTCTTGATGAAAAAACGGATGTTCCTGAGGTTGATGATGGTCATCAGAGAAATATAAAAATTGAAAAAGAGCGTGCAATCGGTAAAAATATACCTTGCATTTCCTTTGAAAATGTTGATTTTGCATATGATAACAAAAAAATCTTTGAGAATTTCAACTGTGATATAAAATATAATGAAAGTGTGGCTCTTGTTGGCGGAAGCGGAAGTGGAAAAAGCACTTTCACAAAGCTTTTGATGCGTCTTTATGATGTTCAGAACGGAGAGGTAAGGGTACACGGACAGGATATTAAAAAGTATAACACTCATGATTTGAGAGTAACATTCGGAGTGGTTCCTCAAAGTCCGTTCATATTCTATGGAACTATCTGGGAAAATATCATGATAGCAAGACCTGATGCAACAAATAAGGAAGTAATAAAGGCAATGGAGATTGCTCATGTCCACGAATTTGTCAACGAGCTTGAAAATGGCTGGAATACTGTTATAGGAGATGGTGCATTAAGCCTGTCGGGAGGACAGAAACAAAGAATTGCGATTGCAAGAGCAGTATTGGGAAATCCTGATATTCTGATTTTTGATGAAGCAACTTCGGCACTTGATAATATTTCTGAAAAACATATACAGCAGGCGATGGAGGAACTGATGGAATCTCATACTGTTCTTATTGTAGCACACAGACTGTCAACAATCAAAAATGTTGACAGGATTATGGTGTTTGACAAAGGAGAAGTTGTTCAGCAGGGAACCTATCAGGAACTCTCTGAAAAAGACGGGTTGTTCAAAACACTTTTAAATACTCAATGATAAAATTAAAGCTACACATTTGTGTAGCTTTTTTTGTTGAAAATAACCAAAAAAAAAAGTGGTTTCCCTATTGAAAAAAATCATTTGATGTGATATAATATTTTTGAAGGATTGTGCCTTGAAAAAGTACAATAAAAACATAAAAAAACTTATACAATTATTATACATTTTATATTGAAAAGGAGAAATCTAAAATGGCTGAATTTGAAACAGTGGATATTAGAATGTCCCCAAGAATTCAAAGACTTATTGACAATTTATATGCCCAGATGCCTCAGATTGAAACTGAGAGAGCTGAGCTTTTAACTGAGAGCTATAAACAAACTGAAGGACAACCAATGGTAAGAAGACGTGCTCTTGCATTTGCACATATTTTAGAGAACATTCCGATAACAATCAGAGATGAGGAATTAATAGTCGGAAGTGCAACAAAAAGACCAAGAAGTTGTCAGCTTTTTCCTGAGTATTCTTTTGAATGGATTTTGTCAGAACTTGATACTATTGATAAAAGAAGTGCAGACCCATTCTACATTTCAGAGGAAAACAAAAATATTTTAAGAGAGATTTTCCCTTACTGGAAAGGAAAAACATCATCAGAGCTTGCAAGCTCATATATGACAGATGAGGCAAGAACAGCCATTGAACATAATATTTTTACACCTGGAAACTATTTCTATAATGGAATTGGTCACATAACTGTAGACTATGGCAAGATTTTAAGAATCGGATATAAGGGATTGATTGAAGAAGCCACAAAAGAGCTTGAGTCAATTAATATTTATGATGCTGATTATCCGACAAAGAGCGAATACTTAAAAGCGGTTATTATAACAAGTAACGCTGCGATTTATTATGCAAGAAGATATGCAGAGCTTGCTTATAATATGGCTAAAGATTGCAGGGATGAGGCAAGAAAGAAGGAATTGTTGCAAATTGCTGAAAACTGTGCATTGGTTCCTGAAAATCCTGCAAAAACATTTATGCAGGCTTGTCAGTCATTCTGGTTTATTCAGATGCTTATACAAACTGAGTCAAGCGGACACTCAATTTCTCCTGGTAGATTTGACCAGTATATGTATCCTTATTACAAGAAGGATATTGATAACGGAACAATCACAAGAGAATATGCTCAGGAATTGATTGATTGTGTATGGGTTAAGCTTAATGATTTGAGTAAAGTCAGAGATGCTGCATCAGCAGAGGGCTTTGCAGGATACAGTATGTTCCAGAACCTTTGTGCAGGCGGACAGACTGTTGATGGAAGAGATGCAACAAATGATTTGTCATATATGTGTATTCAGGCTTCTATGCATACTCAGTTGCCGGGTCCTTCATTCTCTGTAAGAATCTGGAACGGAACTCCGGAGAAGTTTATGTTAAGATGTGCAGAGCTTACAAGAACAGGTATTGGTTTACCTGCATATTACAATGACGAAGTTATTATCCCTGCGCTTATGAGCAGAGGTATTACATTAGAGGATGCAAGAAATTATAATATTATCGGCTGTGTTGAGCCTCAGGTAGGCGGAAAGACAGATGGTTGGCACGATTCTGCATTCTTCAATATGTGCAGACCATTGGAACTGGTATTCTCAAATGGTGTTGACAAGGGTGAACAAATCAGTATCAAGACAGGTAATGTTGAAGATATGAAGACCTTTGAGGAATTCTATGATGCATATAAAAAGCAGATGAAATACAACATTGAATTGATGGTTAATTCAAATAATGCCATAGATTTTGCTCATGCTAAAAGATGTCCGTTGCCATTCCAGTCAAGTATGATTGCTGACACTATCAAAAAAGGCAAAACAATTCAGGAGGGTGGAGCTGTATATAACTTTACAGGTCCTCAGGGCTTTGGTATTGCCAATATGACTGATGCACTGATTGCAATAAAGACACTTGTATATGATGAAAAATACTTGACAATCGGAGAATTTAAAAAGGCATTGGCTGATAACTATGGAAAAGGTTTGACTCCTGCAGAGGCTCAGAAAGCAACAGGAAGTGTTGTTTCAGAACTTGTGGCAAAAGGAAAAAATGTCAGCGAAAAGCAGATTGAAGATATTTATAAAATGTTTATCGATGGAATTTGCTCTGAAGAAGATAAGAAAAAGTATGATGCATTGCTTGAGAAAATTAAATCACTTCCAAAGTATGGAAACGATATTTTAGAAGCTGACAATTTTGCAAGAGATGTAGCTTATGTTTATACAAAAGAGGTAGAAAAGTATAAAAACCCAAGAGGCGGAAGATTCCATGCAGGTTTATACCCTGTTTCTGCAAATGTTCCTTTGGGACAGCAAACAGGCGCAACTCCTGACGGAAGACTTGCTAATACTCCTGTTGCAGATGGTGTTGGACCATGCTCAGGCAGTGATGTTTGCGGACCTACTGCTGCTGCAAACTCAGTAGCAAAGCTTGACCATGGTATTGCGTCAAACGGAACTCTTTATAACCAGAAGTTCCATCCGTCAGCTTTGTCAGGTGTTGCAGGATTGTCAAACTTTGCATCGTATATAAGAGCCTTCTTTGATCAGAAAGGTATGCATATGCAGTTCAATGTAGTAAGCAAAGAAACTTTGTTAGATGCACAGAAGCATCCTGAAAACTATAAAAACCTTGTTGTCAGAGTTGCGGGTTACAGTGCTTTGTTTACAACCTTGTCAAAGTCATTGCAGGACGACATTATCAACAGAACAGAACAGGCATTTAACAGATAATCATTGAGAGGAAACCCGATTATGCAGGAATATATGAATACAAAGGGGCGTATATTTGACATACAAAAATACTCCATTCATGATGGCCCGGGAATAAGAACTATAATCTTTTTAAAGGGCTGTGCATTCAGATGTAAGTGGTGTTGTAATCCCGAATCGCAGGAATACAAAATAGAGCGAATGACCTTTGGAGGAAAAGAAAAGGTAGTAGGTCGGGATGTCACTGTTTCTGAGGTAATGGAGGAAATTGTAAAGGATATGCCTTATTACAAACGCTCAGGCGGAGGAATTACATTGTCAGGAGGAGAATCACTTTTGCAACCTGATTTTGCGATTTCGTTATTGAGAGCGGCAAAGGAAACAGGAATAACAACAGCTATTGAAACAACAGGATTTGCACCATACGAAACTGTTGAGAAATATCTGGAATATCTGGATTATGTACTTATGGACATAAAGCATATAAATGATGCAAAGCATAAACAGTTTTGTAATCAGTCAAATCAGCTTGTTTTGGAGAATGCGAAGAAAATTGCAAAAAGCGGAGCAAATTTGACAATCAGAGTGCCTGTAATTCCAACCTTTAATGATACTAAGGAAGAGATAGCACAGATTGCGGATTTTGCAAAAAAGCTTGGAGTCAAACACTTGCACCTGTTGCCTTACCACAGAATGGGCGAGGATAAATATGCAGGTCTTAACAGAAATTATGAGCTAAAGGGAATAAGCACTCTTTCAAATAAACATATTGATGAGCTTTTCAGTACTGCTTATAAAATTTTTGGAGAAGGCTGTCAGATTGGCGGCTGATTAAAAGAAAATATTAATGCACTTGAAGGTGGCGTTGTCGGTTATATGGCAGGCTTCGCCGCCTCTGTGTTTTATTAAGACTTTGAAAATAGATTATGGAAGGAAAATGAGAAATGGTTTTGTGGTCATTAATTGTTGTATTGATTATAGCGGTTGACCAGTTATCAAAATATTGGGTAGTGAATAATATAGGAATGACAGATTCATTTACTGTAATTCCTAATGTGATAGATTTTGTGTATGTTAAAAACACAGGAGCAGCTTTTAGCTTTCTTTCAGACAAAACCTATGGAATTGTAATATTGAGTGTGATTTCGGTTTTGTTTTGTATAGGTGTCATATTTTCTATGATAAAGTATAAGCCTGAAAATAAACTTCTGAATGTATCGCTTGCATTGATGATATCGGGAGCGATTGGTAACCTGATTGATAGAATTGCAAGAGGATATGTTGTCGATTTCATAGAAACAACATTTATAAAATTTCCGGTTTTTAATGTTGCAGATATAGCAATAACTGTAGGGGCAGTTATGGTTATTATATATATTCTGTTCTTTGACAGGACAAAGAATAGTGAGGAGCAGGAGAAGTAAGTCCATAATGGAAAAAATAATTTTAATTCCCGAAGAAAAGGATATTGGCGAGAGACTTGATAAATTTGTGAGTGAGAATACAGAGGATATTTCGCGTTCCTATGCTGCAACATTGTGTGCAGACGGAAAAATATGCTGTGGAGGGAAAAAGCTTTTAAAGAATTATAAAATAAAGGGCGGAGAAACCATTGAGGTTGATTTGCCTGAGCCTGAGCCTCAAGAGGCAGAACCTGAGGATATTCCGCTTGATGTTGTGTATGAGGATGATTGTCTGCTTGTTATAAACAAACCACAGGGAATGGTTGTTCATCCTGCACCGGGGAATTATTCAAATACTCTGGTAAATGCATTGCTGTATCACTGTAGGGATAGTCTATCTGCGATAAATGGTGTTTTAAGACCCGGTATTGTTCATAGAATTGATAAGGATACAAGCGGGTTGTTAGTTGTTGCAAAGGACAATAATTCGCACAATGCACTGCAAGAACAGATTAAAGGTAAAAAGGCATTAAGAGCATATTGGGCGTTGGTAAATGGTAAAGTTAAGGAAGACGGAAAGGTAGACGCTCCCATTGCAAGAAATCCAAAGGACCGAAAGAAAATGGCAATAGTCTCAGGCGGAAGAAATGCGGTTACTCACTATAGGGTTCTTGAGGAATTTGATGAATACACACTGCTGGAATGTGTTTTGGAAACGGGAAGAACTCATCAGATAAGAGTTCATATGGCGCATATAGGTCATAGTATTGTCGGAGACAAAACCTATGGGATAAAGAAAGAAAAGTTTAATTTAGATGGTCAATTGTTACATGCAAAAACACTTGGTTTCAATCATCCGAAAACAGGAGAAGAAATGCAATTCACATCAGATATTCCTGAATACTTTAAAAATGTTTTAGAAATTTTGGAAAAGAAAAAGAAATAAATTGAAGGGATTTGAGCCTATGTCGAAAATAAGAGTATGTGTGATTTTTGGCGGACAGTCACCAGAACATAGTATATCGTGTATGTCAGCTGCTTCAGTTTTAAGAAATCTTGATAAAGACAAATATAAGATAACAACAATCGGTATAACCAAAAAAGGCGAATGGTTTTTATATAATGGCGAATTTGATAAAATTGAGACAGGAGAATGGACAAAGGATAAAAAGCATCTTAAGAAAGCAATAATTTCTCCGAGTTCAAAGGATAAGTCAATAATAGTATTTGAAGAAGATAATTATAAAAAGATAAAAATTGATATAGTTTTCCCTGTTTTGCATGGGGAATATGGCGAAGACGGAACAATTCAGGGACTGTTGGAAATGTCAGGTATAAAATATGTCGGCATGGGTGTTTTGTCATCGGCAAATGGTATGGATAAATCCTTTACCAAATTGGTTTTCCAGAATGCAGGGATTCCTCAGGCAGACTGGATTGTTGTAAAGTCTTCTGATATGAAGAATGTTGACAGAGTTGTTTGTGAGGTTGAGGATAAATTGGGATACCCTTGCTTTGTAAAACCTGCCTCAACAGGCTCTTCGGTCGGAGTCGGAAAGGCAAAAAATAGGGAAGAATTAGTAAAAGCACTTGAGAATGCATTAAAATTCGGCAGAAAAGTTCTTGTAGAAGAAAATATTGATGGACATGAGGTTGAATGTTCAGTTTTGGGTAACGAAAATCCAAAAGCATCAACAGTCGGAGAGATAATGCCTGAGGTGGAATTTTACGATTTTGATGCTAAATATACATCAGGTACAACCAAACTTCAGATTCCTGCCCAAATCGGAGATGAACTTATTGAAAAAATCAGAGACTACGCTGTAAAAGCATTTGTTGCGCTTGACGGACAGGGACTTTCAAGAGTTGATTTTTTTGTAAGATATAAAGATAATTCAGTTGTCTTGAATGAGATAAATACTCTGCCAGGATTTACAAGTATAAGTATGTATCCTAAGCTTTGGGATGCTGTAGGGAAAAAATACAGTGATTTGTTGGATGACCTGATTGAATTGGGATTGGAAAGAGTTAAGTGAGTATGAAAAAATATAATGCAACGATAACAATTACAGGTGTAATAAATTCTGAAGAATCAGAAAAGACCGAATTTATTACCGATGGTGCGTTTTATTTTAAAAACGGAGCTTATTATATATTGTATGAAGAAAAAGAGGAGTTTGGAATGGCAAACTGCTCTGTTATGGTGAAGGTTGGGGAAAATGAGGCAAGTGTTAATAGGTCTGGCGAATTTTCTTCAAAGATGAACTATAAACCAGGTGAGGCAACAGAATTTTTATACCATACCCCATACGGAAAATTTCCGATTATTCTGTCAACGCAGGAGATAAATAATAATCTGAATGTTATGGGTGGAAAGCTTGAAATATTGTATAGCGTGACAATAAGTAATGAAGAAAATTTTCATTCTCTTACCATACAGGTAAGAACTGATGAAGGAAAGGAACTTTAATATGTTAAAAAAATTGATAGCTCTTGCTCTTGCAATTTCTATGATATCTCTGACTGCATATGCAAGAGAAGATGAAGTTGTTGCTGAGTATAATTATATGGATAGCCTTTTTGGTCTTGCATCTGAGTTATATATTGACGATACTGTTACTAAGGATGATATTTTAAATAAGGCAATTGAGAAATATTTAAAGGATAATCCTGAAGCTATGGAGGAAATAATCGAAAATGGATTTTCGAGCCTTGATGAATACAGCGAGTATTACTCTGCAGAAGAATATAAAAGCTTTATAAACAATGTGAATAAAACCTTTTATGGTATAGGAGTGATTATTCAGAAGAATGGCGACTACATAGAAATCACAACTGTTCTTGAGGATGGAAGTGCATATGACGCAGGAATCCTAGCAGGCGACCTTATAAAAGCAGTTGATGGAGAAGATATGAAGGGGCTTACAATTGACCAGGTGCAAGAGGCGGTTGTAGGAGAACTTTATACAACGGTTGAAGTGACAGTTCTAAGAGATGGCAAGGAATTTACATATACGATGCAAAGAGCGCCTGTAAATGATGTGACAGTCAATGATTTGATTCTTGATGACAAAACTGCATATGTTGTTATCTCAAACTTTTCAGAAAACACTTCAAAGGAATTTTATGATATACTTAAAAAATTTGACGAAAAGAATATAACAAACATCATACTTGATTTAAGGAATAATCCCGGTGGATATCTTGAGACAGCAGTTGAAATTGCAAAAATGACGGTGCCAAAAGGTATAATTGTAAAGACAATGTATCGTCAAAGCGAGAAGGATGAGGTAATTTATTCTGACCTTAAGAATCCGAAATACAAATTTGCAGTTTTGGTTAATGAAAATACTGCAAGCGCATCAGAAGTTTTAGCATCTGCAATACAGGAATCGGGTGTCGGAAGAATTATCGGAGAAAAAACCTTTGGTAAAGCTGTTATACAGGAAATTTTCACTGTAAGAGGCTATGAAAGCTTTAAAATAACAACAGGCAGATATCTGACAAGAAACGGAAAAGAAATCAATAAAAAGGGTATTGAGCCTGATGAGTATGAGATTAATTTTACAGAACCGATAGATGTATCTAAATATCCGTTAATCAACTATCAGGAGAAAACAGAAATTGGTGATAAATCTGATAATGTTAAGGTGATAAAGGAAAGACTTAATCTTATGGGGTATTATATAGCTGAAATAGATGACAGATTTACTTATGATCTGGAGGCTGCAGTTTTGGATTTTCAAATGGCAAAGCAATTGGAGCCGACAGGAGTTCTTGATACTATAACAATGGTTCAGATAGAGAATGAATTTGCAAAAACAGAAGTAATAGTGGATAATCAGTTGTATAAGGCATATGAATACTTTGGCGGAACAAAGGAACAGCTTGATAAAATTTTGTATGAATAATAAAAAAGTCCGATATCGGCATTGTCCGATATTGGATTTTTTTTGTAAATTATTTAAAAAGGGATTGACAATCTTTAAAATTTATAGTAAGGTATAAAAGTGTAAAAATAATCGCATATAATAGGTAGAAAGACGGATAATTTTAGAAAGAGGAGTATATTTAATGAATGATAACACGCTAAAATGGGTATGGTTAACAACATTAAAAGGTATGACTCCGGAAAAGATATATTTGCTTTTGGAAAAATTCGGGGATATTAATGAAATTTATGATAAATCGGCTGATGACTACAGGGACATTGAGTTTATTCGTCAGGCTGATATAAAAGAACTTTGCAACAAGAATACTGATATTGCCCAAAAAGTAATTAAAAGAACTGAGGATTATGGAGGATATGTTATAACATATGACTCCGATATGTACCCCGAGAGTCTTAAAAGAATATTTCCTCCGCCATATGTGTTGTATGCGAAAGGAAAATTAAGGCTTACCGATGATATGTTTTGTATCAGTATAGTCGGAACAAGATATATAACCGAATATGGTGAAGCGGTAACGAGAAAAATGTCATTTGAACTGGCAAGAGCAGGTTTTTGTGTTGTCAGCGGACTTGCAAAGGGAATAGACGCTGTTGCAGCATCTTCAGCAATTCGTGCAGGAGGACATACAATAGCAGTGCTTGGTTGTGGCATTGATGTTGATTATCCAAAAGAAAACAGAGAACTGAAAAGACAGATAGAGGAATATGGAGTTGTGATATCGGAATATCCTCCGAAAACAAAACCATTCGGCTCGAATTTTCCGCAAAGAAACAGAATTATTGCAGGGCTTGGTGAGTGTTGCTTGGTTACACAGGCACCTAAGAAAAGCGGTGCTTTAATAACAGCTGAATATGCAAATAATTATTCAAAAACTATATATACTGTACCTGCAAGTATATTTGAAGAGGACAGTGCAGGAAATAATAATCTGATAAAAAGTGGTGCAGTATGCATAACTCATACTGATGAAATAATAGATATTTATAAAAACGAAGTTGAGAAATTCAAACCAAAAGAAACAAGAAATCAGATTGAGATTAAGAGTGCATCAAAAAAAGGTATAACACAGATTATAGATAAGCTTAAACCCAAACCATCAATTGATGATGAAAAATATAAGAAATTGAGCGAAAATGAAAAGAAAATTATCCAATTAATTATAGAAAATGAAAAAATTAGCGTTGATGAGATAATAAGAAAAACCAATCTCCCGCCTGCCAAAATCGGAGCAACACTTGCGATGATGGAAATGACAGGAGTAGTAAAAAAGCTACCGGGAAACTTTTATATTGCTTAAATAACAGATAGGAGAAAAATATGGCTAAAAATAAGAAACTATTAATAGTTGAGTCACCATCAAAGGCTGAAACTATTAAAAAATATGTGGGCAGTGATTATAAGGTAATGGCGTCGGTAGGTCATATAATAGACTTGCCTAAAAGTCAGCTTGGGGTAGATATTGAAAATGATTTTGGACCGAAATATATAACAATAAGAGGTAAGGGTGATTTGCTCGGACAATTAAAAAGGGAAGCAAAAGCATCTTCAGCAGTTTATCTTGCAACTGACCCTGACCGTGAGGGAGAAGCTATAAGCTGGCATCTTGCAAATGCTCTTAACATTGATATTAACTCAAAGTGCAGAGTGACATTCAATGAAATTACTAAAAATGCAGTCAAAGCCGCTATAAAAGAGCCAAGAAGCATTGATACGGATTTGGTTAATGCTCAGCAGGCAAGAAGAATATTAGACAGAATTGTTGGCTATAAAATAAGCCCTATTTTGTGGGAAAAGGTTAAAAAAGGATTGAGTGCAGGAAGAGTTCAGTCTGTTGCAACAAAGATGATTTGTGACAGAGAGGAAGAAATTTTAGATTTTGTTCCGAGAGAATACTGGACTGTTGAAGCTGAACTTTCCAATCAGGATAAAAAGGACTTCAGTGCAAAATATTTTGGCAAGGACGACAAAAAGGAACTTGAACTGACTGCAGAACATGCAAAGAAAATTGTTGCTGAAGTGAAAAAATCTACATTTAAGGTTGTGGATGTAAAAAAAGGGAATATCTCTAAAAACCCTCCGCCGCCATTTACAACAAGTACTCTTCAACAGGATGCATCTAGAAAGCTTAATTTTGCAACTGCAAAAACAATGCAGGTTGCACAGGGTCTTTATGAAGGTGTTAATGTTGGTGGTAAATATGGAACAGTCGGTCTTATCACTTATATGAGAACCGACTCACTGAGAATCTCAAAAGAGGCACAAGGTGAAGCAATTGCATATTTATCATCAGAATATGATAAGGAATATATACAACCAAGACAATATAAGACAAAAAAAGGTGCGCAGGATGCGCACGAGGCTATACGACCTACACATGTGTCAATAACACCTGAATCTGTTAAGGGTAAGCTTACTGGCGACCAATATAAGCTATATAAGCTTATTTGGGAAAGATTTGTCGCATCTCAGATGTCGGCGGCTTTGTATGAAACTGAAAACGTTACAATAGAGTCAGGTAACCATATTTTCAAAGCAACAGGTTCAACTATAAAATTCAAAGGATTTATGGCTGTTTATACCGAGGGCTCTGACAATGCAAAGGAAAAGAATAAAGCATTGCCAAAGTTGTCAAAGGGAATGGAGCTTGAGTTAAAAGATGTCAGAGGTGAACAACATTTCACTCAGCCTCCTGCAAGATTTACAGAAGCGGCACTTGTTCATGAACTTGAACAGAATGGAATTGGCAGACCAAGTACCTATGCGCCTACTATTACAACTATTATTTCAAGGGGATATGTGACAAGAAATAAAAAACAACTTATTCCTACAGAGCTTGGATTTGTTACAACCGATATTATGAAAAACAATTTTTCTGATATTGTTGATGTGGAGTTCACTGCCGAGATGGAAAACAGTCTTGACGAAGTTGAAGAGGGCAAGAAGAACTGGATAAATATTTTAAAGGAATTTTATCCGCCGTTTAATAGAAGCCTTGAAGAAGCCGTAAAAAATGTTGAAAAAATCAAGATAAAGGATGAAGAGTCTGACATAATCTGCGACAAATGCGGAAGAAAGATGGTGTATAAATTAAGTAAATTCGGAAAATTCTTAGCGTGCCCGGGATATCCTGAATGTAAGAATACTATGGCAATCAGAGAAGAAACAGGTGTTAAGTGTCCTAAGTGTAATGGTGAGATATTAAAGAGAAAATCAAGAAAAGGTAAAATTTACTATTCGTGTGAACATGCTCCTAAATGTGATTTTATCTTGTGGTATAAGCCTGTTAAAAATGAGAGATGTCCGAATTGTGGCGGAATATTGGTTGAAACAAAGGGTAAAAATGCTAAATTGATTTGCTCTGTTGAGGGTTGTGGATTTTCCAGAACAAAGACCAAAAAGGGTGTGACAGGTAATGAAGGTTAAAGTTATCGGGGCAGGACTTGCAGGTTGTGAGGCAGCGTGGCAATTGGCAAAGGCAGGAATACCGGTTGATTTATATGAAATGAAACCGAAGAAATTTTCTCCTGCACACAAAAAAGACTATTTTGCAGAACTTGTATGCTCAAATTCCTTAAAAGCCTCAAGAATTGAAAATGCCTGCGGACTCTTAAAAGAGGAAATGCGCTTGTTTGATTCCTTGATGATGAGCTCGGCAGATATTTCAAGTGTGCCTGCAGGTGGTGCTCTGGCAGTTGACAGAGATATTTTCTCGCAGTTTATAACCGATAAAATAAATAATGAAACATTGATAAATGTTATAAACGATGAATGTGCAGAAATTGATGCTGATGAGTATACAATAATTGCAACAGGCCCATTGACATCTGATGCACTGTCACAGGAAATTTTAAAACTGACAGGCAGTGAAAATATGTATTTTTATGATGCTGCAGCGCCTGTAATTGCGAAAGAAAGTATAGATTTTGATAAAGTATTTTATGCGGCACGATATGACAGAGGAACGGCTGATTATATCAACTGTCCTATGACAAAAGAAGAGTATGATGCATTTTATAATGAACTTGTAAATGCAGAAACTGTACCACTGAAAACCTTTGAAAATCAGAAGGTGTTTGAGGGGTGTATGCCTGTTGAAGTAATGGCAAAAAGAGGCTTTGAAACTTTGCTTTTCGGACCATTGAAGCCTGTTGGGCTTAAAAATCCAAAAACAGGGAAAGACGATAGCTATGCAGTTGTTCAGCTAAGACAGGATAACAAAGAGGGGACTCTTTACAATATGGTCGGATTTCAGACAAATCTGAAGTTCGGAGAACAAAAAAGAGTTTTCTCTATGATACCGGGATTAGAAAATGCTGAATTCGTACGCTATGGCGTTATGCACAGGAACACATATATTCAGGGTCCAAAAATCTTAGATAGATTTTATCGTATGAAGGAACACGAAAAGGTGTTCTTTGCAGGTCAGATTACAGGTGTTGAAGGGTATGTTGAATCTGCTTCATCTGGGATTATGGCAGGCTATAATATGGCAAGAATGATAAAAGGCGAGGAGCTTTTTGAGCCATCTGCAAGGAATTGTATTGGTGCATTGGCTCTTTATGTTTCATCGGGAAGCCTTGATAAATTACAACCTATGAGTGCAAATTTCGGAATTATTGAGGGACTTTCTGAAAGAGTCCGTGCCAAAAAAGAAGAAAGATACAGATTGATTGCAACAAGGTCGCTTGATGAATTATCAGAAAGATTAAAAAATAAAAGGCTGTTTTAAAACAGCCTTTTTTTTATGCCCTTGGATGCGAACGAGCATATACGTCTTTAATTTTGCTTTTTACAAGGTGTGAATACACCTGAGTTGATGATATATCTGAATGTCCCAGCATTTCCTGAATTGATTTTAAATCAGCACCATTTTCCAAAAGATGTGCTGCAAATGAATGTCTGATTGTATGTGGTGTAATGTCTGCAGATATATTGGCTTGCTCGGAATAGCGCTTTATAATCTTCCAGAAGCCTTGTCTTGAAAGGGAAGAACCGTTGCAATTGACAAAAAGAACATCATCATTATCCTTTGCCGCCAAAAGTGGTCTGGCATCATTTATGTACTTTTTTAAAGCTGATTTGGATATGCTTCCGATTGGAATATATCTTTCCTTTTTATCTGTGTGACATTTAATAAATCCGATTGACAGGTTGATGTCACTCACCTTCAGGGAAATAAGCTCAGAAACCCTTATTCCTGTAGCGTATAGCAGTTCAAGCATTGCTTTATCTCTGATTCCCTTGGGTTCCTTTGATGATGGTTGATCCAAAAGTCTGTCAACCTCATTTGTTGAAAGAATCTGTGGTAGCTTTTTCTCAACATGAGGAGCTTCAAGATTTTTTGTGGCATTTTTTATTGAAGAATTCTCCTGAGATATAAAGGTATAAAAAGACTTTAGTGATGCGAGCGTTCTTGAAATTGTAGATGTTGCTTTTCCCTGCAATTTCAGATTTTCAAGATATGCTGTCACATTTTTCTGAGTTGTTTTGGATATGTCTGTAATTCCGTTTGATTTTAAGTAATTTATGTATTGTGAAACATCGCGTTTATACGATTGTATTGTGTTTAAAGATTTGTGCTTTGTGTTATCCATAAATAATGCAAAGGCATCAATATATTTAAGCATAAATACCTCCCAAAAAATATAGTGATATTATGTAAACTTTAAAGAATGCTTATTTATTATAGCACAACAATTATCTTTTGTATAGATGAAAAAATAAATATTTTGCTGTAAAAATAGATAAATTTTTGTAAGATATACTATAAATTTGTAAATAGTGAGGCAATGAGCTTCATAAATGTTGTGGTTATATATGAATCTATGACAGAACTTGCACAAAATATTGTAAGGGTGAAAATTGCCAATAGGATATATTTTTTCTTTTGTAGTGAGTCTGTAGTTTTTCTGTCTGTAGCCATAATAAAAGATGCTGATGAGAAAAATAAAAACATTGGTAAAAATAAGAGGGATGAAAAAAGAGAAGACATACTGAGTAATAGTCCCTTGATACTATAATATTTTACAAAAACTCCTGATGTAAAGCCTGCGACAAATCCTCTTGTGCCAACAGTTGACATAATTACAAATGGTCCAAGCCTGAAATATGAGGAAAT
>JAZOTJ010000054.1:0-2980 GCA_045657585.1 Clostridia bacterium
TAATAGGATAAGGTGATAAAAATGGCAATAAGAGAATTAAGATTCAGGGATGATGAGATACTTCACAAGCCTTGCAAGGAAGTTAAGGTATTTAATGAAAGACTCTGGATTTTGTTGGACGATATGTATGACACAATGAAATCAAGAGACGGAGTCGGTCTTGCAGCACCGCAGGTTGGTATTTTAAAAAGAGCTGTTGTAATTGATATCGGAGAAGGAAGAATAGAGCTTATAAATCCTGTAATAATCAAGGAAGAGGGAAGTCAGACAGGTTCTGAAGGTTGTCTTAGCGTTCCTAAAGTATTTGGTCAGGTTGAAAGACCGAATTTTGTTACAGTTAAAGCTCAGGACAGATTCGGAAAAGAATTTGAATTGTCAGGAACAGAACTTCTTGCAAGAGCAATATGTCACGAATGTGAACATCTTGAGGGGAAACTGTTCTTAGACAGAGTTATTGAATTTGATAAAGTTGAGGAATAAAATGAAAGATTTAAAAATAATGTTTATGGGGACACCTGACATTGCAGCGGAGTCATTAAAGGCGTTGGTTGAAAATGGATTTAATGTCGTTTGCACAGTCACACAGCCTGATAAACCTAAGGGCAGGGGGCATAAACTTGTTCCGACAGAGGTTAAAGCTGAGGCACTGGAAAACGGAATCAATGTATATCAGCCTGAAAGCCTTAAAAATGGAGAGTTGCAACCAATTCTTGACGAATATAAGCCTGATTTGATTGCAGTAGTTGCATATGGAAAGATTTTGCCTCAATATGTTCTTGATTATCCGAAATATGGTTGTATAAATATGCATGCATCGCTGTTACCAAAATACAGAGGTGCAGCACCTGTTCAATGGTCAGTCTTAAATGGCGAAGAATATACAGGTGTCACAACTATGAAAATGGATGCGGGTCTTGATACGGGAGATATGCTGATAACTGAAAAGGTGAAAATAGGTGAGTATGAAACATCTGAGCAGTTGTTTGAAAGAATTTCAACACTTGGAGCTAAGGTTTTGTGCGAAACAATAGAAAAGATTGCAGAAATTAAGCCAATACCTCAAAATCACGATGAATACACCTATGCCCCTATGCTTACAAAAGAGATGGCAAGGATAGACTGGAACAAATCAAAAAATGAGATTTCCAAATTTATCTGCGGTATGAATTCGTGGCCTATGGCATATACAAGCTATAAGGATGAAATAGTAAAGATTATAGAAGCAAGAAAGTGTGACGAAGTTTCTACAGGCGAAAATGGCGAGATAATATGTTATAAAAAGGGAGCAGGCTTATTGGTTAAGTGCGCTGACGGAGGTATATGGCTCAAAGTTATACAATTTGCAGGTGGAAAAAGAATGAGCATAGATGACTATATGCTTGGTCACACAATAGAAACAGGAGAAATTTTAAAATAAGGAGAGAATGATATGTTTTATTATTGGGACCCGACATATGTCTTGGTTATATTTGCATTAATATTATCATTGTTTGCATCATTCGGAGTTAATGCGACTTTTAATAAATATAAAAAACAAAGAACACAAAGAGGGATATCAGGTGCTGATGCCGCAAGACGTGTTCTTGATATGAATGGCTTACAGCATATTAAAATAGAAAGAATTTCGGGAAATCTTACTGACCACTATGACCCGAGAGCGGGAGTTATAAGACTTTCTGATGCGACTTATGATGATGATTCTGTTGCGGCTGTCGGGGTTGCTGCTCATGAGGCAGGTCACGCCGTTCAGCATGCAGTCGGATATGCTCCGATTAAGATAAGAAATTCAATTATTCCTGTTGTCAATATCGGAAATGCTTTGTCAATGCCTTTATTTGTTTTTGGTTTAATACTTGGAATGACAGGGCTTTCATATTTAGGCGTATTTTTATTTTCATTTACTTTGATTTTTCAGCTTGTGACATTACCTGTAGAGTTTAATGCAAGCAGAAGAGCGATTGCAATTCTTGATGGTTCAATGATGTTATATGAAGATGAAATCGGACCTGCGAAAAAGGTGTTAAAATCAGCGGCAATGACATATGTCGCAGCGGTTGCGGCAACTGCATTGCAGTTGTTGAGGTTTTTATTGATATTAGGCGGAAGAAGAGACGATTAGGAGGGGTTTTGATTGAAAAATGCAAGAGAATTGGCTATGCATATATTATATGATATTGAATATAATGGCGCATATTCCAATATGGCTTTAAAAAATGCATTTTCAAAAAATCAGGACCTTTTACCTGTTGATAAAGGTTTTATAACAAAAATTGTTTATGGAGTTGTTTCAAGAAAGCTCACTTTGGAATATATCATATCACGATTTTCTAAAATAAAGTTAAAAAAGATTTCAAAGTATATTTTAATTATTTTAAAAATGGGGATTTATCAGCTTGAGTATATGGATAAGATTCCTGAGTCAGCGGCAGTTAATGAAAGTGTTAAGCTAGCAAAAAGATATGGTCATGGCGCAAGTGCAGGATTTGTCAATGGTCTTTTGCGAAGTGTTATAAAAAATGATATAGAATATCCGGATGATTTATCAGTAAAATATTCATATCCTGAGTGGTTATGCCAAAAGTGGTGTGATGATTTTGGAGAAAAGTTTACTGAAAAATTATTAAAGGAAATGAACAATGACTCGAAAGTTACATTAAGAGTCAACACACTAAAGACAACAGCCGATGAGCTTTTGAAGGAAAATAAATTTGCACGTTCAACATTATATGATAACGCGCTTATATGTGATGGTTTTGATGTGGCAAACAGTGAAATATATAAAAGCGGAAAGGTTATAGCTCAGGATATCTCTGCTATGATGGCGTCGTTGGTTTTAGCTCCTTGTAAAAATGATAAAGTGCTTGATATGTGCAGCGCCCCGGGAGGCAAGACAACTCACATTGCAGAGCTTATGAAAAATGAGGGAATGGTAGTTGCCTGTGATATCCACGAACATAAAATAGAGTTAATCAGACAAAAT
>JAZOTJ010000055.1:0-7890 GCA_045657585.1 Clostridia bacterium
AACGGTGATTTATCAGATGAAGAATACATTCAGATGAATAAAGAATGTAACGAGATTATCAGCGAACTTGAAAAGGAACTTTTTGACTTGCAAGAACAACAAAACTCCAAAGATGATTTCAAAAAACATATTGAAGAAATACGCCGGGTTTTAATTGATGCACAAAAAGATGCAGTAAACGGAATCATATCAAAAGAATTTGTAAATAAATATATTGATAAAATTTTCGTTACTCCCGAAGGTGATAAGTTAAAACTTGAAATCAAGATTTTCACAGGGAAGATGTGCGAAAAACACCTTACAAACATTAGAAGTCGTTCGGGTCACATTAGTAAAAAGATGATTGAAAGCTACGAAAACAGCATTAAATAATCATACTTTTTAAGAACAGATGAATTTTAAAATCGGGATAACCGAATTGGTGTTAACCTTATTTATTATAAAACGACTCGCATTTTAAAATTCAGAATATAAAGAGGGGAATGTAAAAAATCATTTTACATTCCCTTTTTTGTTTATTATGCATAATAACATTGAATAAATTATCCAATTTGTGAAATTTTTAATAATTTTTCAAAAAAGACTTTTAAATTTGACTTTTTTGTGATATACTTGATATGATGGCAGAAAATTGAATTTTTTAGTTGCCAAAAATAAAAACCAAAATGGGAGGATGCCAAAATGACTAATAATACTGCTGTTAAGGCATGGATGGATGAAATGGTTGCTATGTGTCAACCAGATAATATTGTCTGGATTACAGGCGATGAAGCTCAATTAGAAGAATTGAGAGCAGAAGCTGTTGCAACAGGTGAAATGATTAAGTTAAATCAAGAAAAATTACCTGGATGTTACTATCACAGAACAGCTGAAAACGATGTAGCAAGAGTTGAGGACAGAACATTTATCTGTACACCAACTAAGGAAGAAGCAGGCCCAATCAATAATTGGATGGAACCTGGCGAAATGTATGCAAAGCTAAAGGCTTTATATAATGGCTCAATGAAGGGAAGAACAATGTATGTTATTCCATATTCAATGGGTCCTGTTGGCTCACCATTCTCAAAGATTGGTATTGAGTTGACAGATAGTATATATGTTGTTTTGAACATGGCTATTATGACAAGAGTAGGCAAGGCAGTAATTGACGAACTTGGTGACAATGCAGACTTCGTTAAGTGCTTGCACGCTAAAAAGGATGTTGATCCTGAAGAAAGATATATTGTTCAGTTCCCACAGGATTCTACAATATGGTCAATTAACTCAGCTTATGGCGGAAATGTTTTGTTAGGAAAGAAGTGTTTCGCACTTAGAATTGCATCATACCTTGGTATGAAAGAAGGCTGGATGGCTGAACATATGCTTATTCTTGGTCTTGAAAATCCTCAGGGCGAAGTTAAATACATCTGCGCTGCATTCCCATCAGCTTGCGGAAAAACTAACCTTGCAATGCTTATTCCTCCTGCATATTTAAAGGAAAAGGGATATAAGGTATGGACAGTTGGTGACGACATTTCATGGTTAAGAATTGGTCCTGACGGAAGACTTTATGCTATCAACCCTGAAGCTGGTTTCTTCGGAGTTGCTCCCGGAACAAGCGAAAAGACTAACTTCAATGCATTGGCTGCAACAAAGAAGAACACAATCTTTACTAACGTTGCAATCAACAATGATGATATGACAGTATGGTGGGAAGGTCTTGACAAGAATCCTCCTGAAAATGCAACAGAATGGAAGGGCGCTAAAGTTAATGGTAAGGAATATGTTGCAGAAGGTAACAAGCTTGCTCATCCTAACTCAAGATTTACAGCTCCAGCAATTAACTGCCCATGTATTTCTAAGGAATTTGAAAACCCTGCAGGTGTTCCTGTAAGTGCTATTGTATTCGGTGGAAGAAGAGCAAAGACAGCTCCATTGGTATATCAGGCAAGAGACTGGCAACACGGTGTATTCATCGGTGCAACTATGGCTTCTGAAACAACTGCTGCAGCAACAGGTGCAGTTGGTGTTGTAAGACGCGACCCAATGGCTATGAAACCATTCGTAGGATACAATATGGCTGACTACTTCGGTCACTGGTTGGAAATGGGTAAGAAGATGGATGCTGATAAGGCTCCAAAAATCTTCCACGTTAACTGGTTCAGACAGGATGATGAAGGTAACTTTATGTGGCCTGGATTTGGTGACAATATGAGAGTATTGTTGTGGATACTTGACAGATGTGACGGCAAAGCAGATGCTGTTGAAAGCCCAATCGGATACTTGCCAACAAGCATCGACACAACAGATCTTGATGTCAGCGATGATGTAATGAAGGAATTGTTAAGCGTAGATAAGGAAATCTGGCTTGAAGATGTTGAAAACCAGAAAGAGTATTTTGCTCAGTTTGGTTCAAGACTTCCAAAGGAAATCACAGAAGAACTTAACAAGCTTGAAGCAAACCTTAAAAAGTAATTAATAAAAAGGGAAATGCTAAAATGCATTTCCCTTAATTTTTTATATGGCACAGTATGACATTTGATAAAGAAATTTTAAAAAGGTGGTCCAGATGCCACACTGTGCTATCTAAACTGCCCGCTTGGCAGATTCTCGCATTATACAGATTCAATCAGAGCATAATTTCCATCTTTTCTCTTATATACCACATTCATTTCTTCGGTGTCGTAGTTTTTAAATACATAGAAATCGTGTCCAAGCAAATTCATCTGAAGAATTGCCTCCTCAACGCTCATTGGCTTAACCTGAAATCTCTTTGTTTTAACAATTTTGAATTCGGAATTATCTTCGCCCTCAGAAAATGCATTTCCGCTTAGCATCATTAAATCATCTACAGCTTCACGTTTGATTTTCTTTTCAAGCCTTGTTTTGTTTTTTCTGATTTGTCGTTCAATCACATCAACTATCTTGTCAGTTGCGCAGAGCACATCGACATCTACGGCTTCTGCTCTGTATATCATACCTGCAGCATACACAGACGCTTCGATATACTCATTATCCTTTATCGGTCCGATGACAACTCTTGCCTCCGCTTCATCTTTAAAGAACTTATCAAGCTTTGACAGACGTTTTTGAATGTAATCACGATATTTATCGGATACTTCAAGTTTTCTTCCAATAATGTTAATCTTCATAATATCATCTCCCGCCCTCTATTAGAACAGTGTTTGTTCTTACTAATTATTTACCCAATTTCAGAAGTCTTAAACATAAATTTATAAATTTTTTTCAGAAATTTTATAAATTGCATCAACGAGTCTTATGGCATCTTTTTTTGAGTTGAAATATCCGAAGCTTGCTCTCACAGCACCATGTTTTTCAGTTCCCAATGCACAATGAGCAGGATAAGCACAATGCCATCCGCCGCGGGTACAGATTTTATAATCATTATTTAGAATTTCTGATACAAGAACACTATCCATATCGGAAATGTTAAAGGCAACTGTTCCATTGCGATTTGTAAGCGGACTGTGAACTCGAATTCCTTTGATATTATATAGTTCCTCTATCAGAAAATCAGCAAGCTCCTTTTCCTTTTTTAAAATCTCGCCCTTTCCCTGTTTTAAGATAAAGTCAATTGATTTTTTTGCGGAAATGATTGCAGGAGCATTTAAGGTTCCGCTTTGCAGCATATCAGGCATAAAATCAGGCTGTTCAAGGCTTTGGGAAAGACTTCCTGTTCCGCCTGTTATCAAAGGATTTAGTTTTATATCTTTGTTAACATATATTCCTCCTGTGCCCATAGGCATCATAAGTCCTTTATGTCCTGAAAAAGCCAATATATCAATTTTTGTTTTACTGACATCTATCGGCACAGAGCCTGCAGTCTGTGCGGCATCAACCATAAAGTAAAGGCCTTTTTTGTGTGCAACTTCCGATATTTCATCAATCGGCATAATTGTTCCGCATACATTTGATGCATGGGTACAGATTATCATTTTAGTATCTTTGGTAATTGCATTTTCAATGTCTTTTGTTTTAATTCTTCCGAATTTATCGGCCTTTACCATAGTATATCGGCAAGTTCTGTGAACAGGGCGCAAGACACTGTTGTGCTCCATTTGAGTTATTATAACGTGTGAGTTTTTGTCAAGAATTCCCGATATTCCCATGTTCAACGCCATTGTGGCATTCTGAGTGTATGCGATTTGTTC
Organism: Clostridia bacterium; assembly: GCA_045657585.1. Lineage (GTDB taxonomy): Bacteria > Bacillota > Clostridia > UBA1381 > UBA1381 > RGIG1988. The sequence goes on from JAZOTJ010000055.1 coordinate 4,152, forward strand.
AGGATTTTTAATATTAAACAGTTCGCATAGTGCTTCGGAGGTGTTGTATATAAGCTCCGAAGCGCGTAGACTATAAAAATGACCGCCTCTTCCTGCATTTGCACTGTTTAAAATTGTGTTTTTCAAAATGGCGGGGTATAGTGAAAATGGTTTTTTTAAAGAAGTTGCCGCATTATCAAGATATAGCATTATACACCAGCTCTCCATCAATATTTGTCTCGGTATAAAGCTTTTTAAACTTTATCTTTTTTTCTGCTGACAGTTCGTTTATGAGTTTGAGATTTTTATAATCAGTTATAACAGAGTATGAGCAACCGCCTGAATTGATTGATGAGGGAGTATTTATTACATTAGCATTTATATCACCCAATAAATTTAATTTTTTCTTTATTCTTACTGCAGTTGTGATTGAGCCTGCAGTTATAATCAGTTTTGGCATAAAATCACCTCTTCATAATATAGTTTGCCATATAATATATTATGAAGATGATATTAATAATGGAACATTATAAAAAATTGTTGGCATATCTATTGACTTTGAAGACTGATTTGTTGTATAATGTAATATAATGGCTTGAGGTTTGGTGCGAAGCAAATCTCCTGCAGTTTTACAATCGAAAGGAAGAATGAAATGAAAAAAGGACACAAAATTACATTTTTTATTGCAGTCTTATTGATTGCAGTGCTGGGCTATGTGACTTCAGCAGGAATTCATTTCGGAAATGTAGATATTAAGGGTGCAAACGAAATGAGATATGGTATCGACATCAGAGGCGGTGTTTCAGCAACATATTATCCAAAGGATTATGATGGAACTCCTTCAGCTGATGAGCTTGATGTTGCGAGAGCTATCATAGAAACAAGACTTGATGCCAAGAAAATCACAGACAGAGAAGTTACAGTCAACAGAGAAAATGGTTCAATTCTTGTAAGATTCCCATGGAAATCAGACGAAACAGAATTTAATCCTCAAAAGGCTATAGCAGAGCTTGGTGAAACTGCAAAGCTTACATTCAGAGATGAAGAAGGAAACATCTTGCTTGAGGGTACAGATGTTAAAAATGCGGTTGAGCAATTCAATCAGCAGACAGGTGCATATGTTGTTGCATTGGAGCTGAGCGAAGAGGGAGCAGCTAAGTTTGAAACAGCCACTGGCTCACTTGTTAATAAGCGTATGCCAATATTTATGGACGAAAACATTATTTCAAACCCTGTTGTAAATGAAAAAATTTCAGGTGGACAGGCTATCATAACAGGTATGGAAAATGCGGAACAGGCAAAGGATTTGGCTGACAAAATCAACTCGGGTGCATTGCCATTCTCATTGGAATCAAGAAACTATTCAACAATCAGCCCTACAATGGGTGCAGGAGCACTTGATGTAATGGTACAGGCAGGAATAATTGCATTTATCCTTGTTTGCCTATTTATGTTGCTTTACTACAGACTTCCTGGTTTTGTTGCAATATTTGCACTTATCCTTCAGGTTATCGGTATGCTTTTAGCATTGTCAATCCCACAGTTCACATTGACACTTCCCGGTATTGCTGCGGTAATTTTGTCAATAGGTATGGGTGTTGACGCCAATATCATCACATCAGAAAGAATTAAGGAAGAAATCAATGATGGCAAGTCAGTAAAAGCTGCTATTGACACAGGTTTCCACAAGGCTTTCTCATCTGTATTTGATGGTAACATCACAGTTATGATTGTTGCTGTTATATTGATGATATTCGGTTCAGGTGAAATGCTTTCATTCGGATATTCATTGTTAACAGGTAGTATCTTCAACTTCATATTCGGTATCACAGCTTCCCGTATGATGATAAGATCACTAAGCCAGTTCAAAGCTTTGAGAACACCATGGCTATTTGGTGCAAGAAAGACAAAGAAGGAATTTAAGGTAATTCGTTTCTATAAGAACAGAGCAAAGTCATATATTGTTTCAGAAGTATTGGTATTAATCGGTGTTATTTGTATATTTGTAAATGGTATCAATCTTGATATCAAGTTCCAGGGTGGTGCTGTTATTCAGTACTCATACACAGGCGAAGTTGATGTTGAAAAGGTTGAGGGAGTTGTTGTTGATACATTGGGAAGAAACTGTGATGTTCAGCTGACAACAGAGCTTGCAACACAGACTGAAAAGTTTGTTTTAAATCTTGCAGGTAAAGAAGGTCTTTCTTCACAGGATCAGGATAAGTTAAATACTGCTTTGCATGAAGCATTCCCTGATAATGAACTTGCATTAACAGATGCTGAAATTGTTGAACCATTTATCGGTAAGAAGTTTGCAGAGGATAGCGCTAAGGCTATTATAATTGCTGCAATTCTTATCATCCTCTACATCTGGTATGCATTCAGAAAGGTATCAGGTTTGTCAGCAGGTGCATCAGGATTGTTCGCGTTGATTCACGATGTTATCCTTGTATTCTTCACATTCATTGTGTTCAGAATGGCAGTTAACGATTCATTCATTGCAGCAGCATTGTCAATCCTTGGTTTCTCAATTAACGATACTATCGTTATCTTCGACAGAATCAGAGAAAACAAGAAGTTCTATGGTTCAAAGATGTCTATTGAAGAGATTGCGGATATGAGTGTTACTCAGTCATTGACTCGTTCAATCAACACAAGTCTCTGCACATTGTTCAGTATGGTTGTTGTGCTTATATTTGCAGAGATAAAGGATGTTGAATCAATCACAACATTTGCACTTCCAATGGTAATTGGTATCATCAGCGGATGTTATTCTTCAATCTGCCTGGCAGGTCCTGTCTGGGTATCATGGCAGAAGCATAAAGAAAAGAAAGCTTTGGCAAAGAAATCAGGTAAATAATTATTAAAATCAGTGGACAAAGTCCACTGATTTTTTATTTTATAAAAAACTCTTGAATTTTAGGAAATATATGATATAATATATAATAGTTTGTAGTATGTCATAATTTTGACAAAAGGAAAGGAAGATCAAAATGAGTGCAGAATTAGTAGTAATGGCGGCAGGTATGGGAAGTCGATTTGGGGGACTCAAGCAAGCTGCGCCTATTGGACCAAATGGAGAAATGATTATTGACTTGTCAGTCCACGATGCTAAAAAGGCAGGCTTTGATAAAGCCATTTTTATAATAAGAAAAGAAATTGAAGAAGATTTCAGGGCTGCTTGCGGAAAAAGAATAGAAAAAATGATTGATGTAGAATATGCATTTCAGGAGAAAGATACCTTGCCAAAGGGTTACTCACTTCCAGAGGGAAGATTAAAACCATGGGGAACAGGTCATGCAATTTTGTGTGCAAAGGATGTTGTTAAAAAGCCATTTTTGATTATCAATGCTGATGACTATTATGGTCAGAGTGTTTATAAGACAATGTATGACCATCTTACAACCAGTGATGAAATGTGTATGGCAGGATACTATTTAGGAAACACATTATCAGATAATGGTACTGTTTCAAGAGGTGTCTGCAGACACGAAAACGGCTATCTCATTGATACAACTGAAACTCACGAAATTGGAAAGGACACCAAAATTCCTTTGGATACAATTGTGTCTATGAATATGTGGGGACTTGATGTTGGTATTTTTGACTGTCTTGAGAAAGAATTTAAGAAATTTTTGGATGAAAACATTAATGAGCCTAAAAAGGAATTCTATATTGCACAAGCTATTAATGCAAGAATGAAGAATGAGGGAAAGAAACTTAAGATTTTGGAAACAAACGAACAATGGCACGGAGTTAC
>JAZOTJ010000056.1:0-9943 GCA_045657585.1 Clostridia bacterium
CAATGAAATCATACCTAAAAGAGCACAAATTCTTGCGGAGAATATAGAGAGAATGGGAATTTCAAATGCAATTGTTACGAATGAAACACCAGAAAGGCTGTCAGAAAGATTTGAAGGATTTTTTGATAAGATAATTGTTGATGCGCCTTGTTCGGGCGAGGGAATGTTCAGAAAAGAACCTAGGGCGATTGAAGAGTGGAGCATAAACCATACAAAAACCTGTGCGGTAAGACAAAGGCACATTTTAGATTGCGCATACAAGATGCTCTCATCGGGAGGAAGTCTTGTTTATTCGACCTGTACCTTTGCACCTCGCGAGAATGAGGAAACAGTTGCATATATGCTTGAAAAATATGATGACTTACATATTGCAGATACTGGACTTGTTGTTTTGGAAAATGGAAGAAATGAATGGAGTAACAGTGAATTTGATGTTACAATGACAAAACGAATTTTTCCTCATAATAATAAAGGCGAAGGTCATTTTGTTGCTTTATTCAAAAAAGACGGAGTAAAACCAAAAAGAGAAAAAGTAACATATGCTGATGATAAAAAAATTAAAGAAGCAGTAAACCTTTTTAAAGAATTTGAAAAAAACACTTTAAAAACTCAATTATCGGGTGATTTTAAAGTGTTCGGAGAAAATTTGTATCTTGTTCCACATGGGATTAATTTAGATAAGCTTAAAATTGTCCGTGCAGGATTACACCTTGGGGTGCTTAAAAAGAACAGATTTGAGCCATCACACGCATTGGTACTTGCTTTAGGTGCAGATGAGTTTATAAATAAAATATCCCTGACAGTAAATTCTCCTGAGCTCTATAAGTATCTTAAGGGAGAAACACTTAGCGGGAATATGAGTGGGTATATTGCAATATGTGTTGACAATAATCCGATAGGCTGGGCAAAGGGAGCGCAGGGGGTTATTAAAAACCACTACCCAAAATACTTAAGGCTTCTGAAATAACCTTTCGTTTTGTTATTGTTAAAGAAACGCCTGCAACAAACTTTGCATCATTACGAAGCAGCTCTATTGAACACTCATTCATTGTTGAGCCTGTTGTAATGATATCATCAACAAGAAGAATACGCTTGTTTTTTACTCTTTCGCTGTCTGCTACAAATGCACCGCGAATGTTATCGGCTCTTTTCTTGGCTTTTAAGGCACTCTGAGCGATTGTATGACGGCTTTTATGTATGCAGATTACATATGGAATATTTAACATATCAGAGATTTTTCTCGCAATCAGCTCTGACTGATTAAAACCTCTGTGTAATAATCGTTTTCTTGAGATGGGGACACTTGTTATAAAATCAAAATCATAAAGATGGGTTATGTCCTTTATTCTGTCGCAGAGCATTGATGAGAATAAATCGGAAAGAGCGTATTCGCTGCCGAATTTATATCTGTGAATAAGTGTTCTTAATGTGTCGTTGTAATAGTAGCCTGAAATGAAATAACTGACTTTTCCGACACCCTCAATGGGATTAAATAACGGAACGGGCTCAATCTTTTTAAAACATTCGGTGCATATACCGAGATTATTAATAGATTTTTGTATGTGGCGGGGATGAAAGCGCTCCTTGCAGCATACACAAATAATTGTGCCATCATTTAATATACTCATATAAAACACTCCTTTTGGGATATTTTATAGTATAAATAACATATAGTCAATAGTTTATATAGAATGGAGATGAAATATGTGAAAAAACTTATTGCAGCATTAGCTTTGTTAATGTGTATCGGAATACAAAATGCTTATGCAAAAACATATTTAGAAACTATATACGAAAATTATTATCAGATTTTAGATGAAGCTAAGAAATCTCAGGGAGACAGGTTTATCACAAGAGGAGAATTTATTTCTGTTCTGGTGGGAAAACCTGATAAGGAATACATTTGCACATTTTATGATGTTAAAGAATCACAGTGGGATTATAAATATATTGCATCAGCTCAATATAAAAAGCTGACCTTGGGTGACGGAGATAATGCTTTTAATTCAACACAATATTTAAAGGTTCAGGAAGCAATAGTTTTTTTGTCAAGACTATATAAGCTTGATGAGAATTTGTTGGGAGATTATTCTGTTGATGAAGCAATAAAAGTATCTGAATATGCAAGAAAGTGTGTCGGATATGCGATAAATGAGGGATTATATCCCAAAAATAATAATGAATATTTGAAAGCTAATGAAAGAATAAGTGTAAAGGATGCACTTGGTTTGATGGAGAGCTATAAAAGTATGTCTGAATTTGGTTTTAACACAGTAAGATTTGTTAATGGTTATCCAAAAGTTAAGAATTCAGGAAGTTCCAAGGCTATCACAGTGACATTAAAAACAGAACAACCATGTGTTATTTATTATTCTATGGTTGAAAATGAGAGTAACGGCTTTAATTATTCTGTCCCTGCTGACAGAGTTGATACGTTTTTAACCTCTGTATCATCGGCTAATAAAGAAATTACAGTAAATCTTCAGGCTGAACCTAAAAAGTCATATGATATATTCTTTGTGACAGAGAGTATGGATGGAAAAAAAAGCGGAGTTTATTCTTTGAAAAATATCAGTGTCATTCCCTTTACACTTGGAAACGGGACAAAGGAGAACCCATACCAGATATATTCAGAATATCAGCTTGAACAAATCAGAAAATACCCTGATAAGTGCTTTTTGTTGTGTGTTGATATCGATTATAATAAGGACTGGATTCCGATTGGTTCAATCAGAAATGAGAATGATTTTTCAGGAATTTTTGATGGTGGAGGTCATTACATAAGAGGTTTGAAAATTGATGTATTGGACGATGCCGGATTCTTTGCACGCCTTAATAATGCAACAGTCAAAAACTTGTATATTGAGGCAGATGTAAGAGGGAAAAATAATGTCGGAGTAATAGCGGGTATCTCAAACAAGTCATCAATAACAGATTGTCATATAAGCGGAACTGTGAAAGCAAGCGAGAATGTTGCAGGTGGAATTGCAGGTAAAAATAGTGGTAATATAATAAACTGTGTGTCAGCAGTATACTCGGTTGAAAGCAATTCATATGCAGGTGGAATTTCGGGAACAAATCTTGGTACTATTGATAACTGTATATCAGCAGTCAATAAAGTCAGTTCAGGAATGTATGCATCTGCAATTTCAGGCATCAATTCAGGTGGAATTGTCAGGAATTGTGTGGCTGCATGTGCAGAACTCAATAATAATCTGTCGATTATAACAGGAAGAATTACAACAAATAAAGAGAATGGAAAAACCTTTAACAATTATGCATATTCAGATATGCTCTCGGAAGAAAGCATAAATGTTGGAAAGGATATGCAGGATGGAGAAGAAGTAAGCTGGAAAGAACTCACTAAAAAACAATTTTATGAGGATAGGCTTGGCTGGAATTTTGAAAACAAATGGACAATGAAAAATGCGCCCGAATTTATGCTTCCGACTCTGAAAAAAGTCCATAAACCAATGCTTATATCAGGAATGACAATATATGCACCTTTGAAAATCAGTAATGAAAGGGAATTGGTTGATATTTCAAAAGGACTTGACAAGCATTATTATCTTGCAAATAATATTGATTTGGAGTACAAAAATTCCAAAGAAAAATACTGGAGTCCATTGGGAATAAGTGATGAATACGGAAATCTTTACAACAGTTTTACAGGTACTTTAGACGGAAGAGGATATACAATTAAGAATTTAATGCTTTCACATATTGATAATGTAATGCAATATGGACTGTTTGGTGTTATCTATGGCGGAAAGGTAAGAAACCTAAATGTCGAAAATGTTTCGGGAAATGTAAGAGGAACAGTTGGTGCAATTGCGGGCGTAAATTACGGAGTTATAGAAAATTGCTCTGCAAAAGGAAAGCTTGATGTCTATGACAGAAACGGAGAGTCGGTAATAGGCGGAATTTGCGGAATAAACTATACTAATATAATATCAACAGACTCATATTTAACTGTTAAGGCTGACACGGAATCTGCATCAATTGGCGGAATTTCAGGCACTAATGAGGGTTTTATATATGATTGCCTGCACGATGGGGAATTAAAAACCATTCAGGGCGGAAAATCGTCAAATGTTGTTGTCGGAGGAATAAGTGGAAGCAATTATTCGGGATTTATATATAATTGCTATGCAAAGAACAACATAAATTCAGACTCGAACACAGGCTATTGCGGAGGAATTGCAGGACTTATGAATGAAGGAGAAATTTATAAGTGTTCATCTAATGGTAGGATTTATTTTGAATCACAAAGAAAAAATAATTCAAATTCATACCTTGGCGGAGTATGCGGAGTTACAAGCGGCGGTCTTGTGATGAACAGCTTTTCCAAAAGTGATATCACTGCATATTCAAATGAGGGATATGTCGGAGGAATAAGCGGATTCTCAGAAAATGCAAGTGTTCAGAATGTTTATACAATGAATAAGATTACTCAAAACGGAAATTCCGACATTGTTTATGCAGGCGGAATTTTAGGATATTCTCAAGACAGCTATGTGTCGGGAAGTGTAGCTGTAAATTATCAGATTGCAACAAATGGAGAATATGGAGAAATTCTGGCACATATAAACGGAGGAAATGCTGATAATAACTATTTCTATGACAAAATGGTTTTACTTGGCAAAAAGGGAGAACAATCTGTAGACGGAATAAAGAAGAACTATCAGGAGCTAAAAGACATAGATTTCTTTATAAAACCTGTTTACGAGGGTGGTCTTTTAGGTTGGGAATTTTCGGAGAATGGCGATAGTGTGTGGAGAAAATCTGAAAATAAGTCATTTTCGTTCCCTGTGCTTGAAAATGTAAAAAATCAGGAGGATTTTTATTATATTTTAAATAAATAGTAAATTTTTCATAAATTTGAAAAAAAGTATGTTCATTTTGTGAAATATGTGATATAATTATACGAATAATGGTAAAGTAGGTGGATTGTTTGATTAAAAGCATGACAGGTTATGGCAGAAATGAGGCTATAATCAATGGAAAAAAAATAACTTGTGAAATTAAATCTGTAAATCACAGATATTCTGATTACTCTGTAAGAGTTCCGAGATATTATGGATTTATGGAAGATAGGGCAAGAAAGCTTGTATCGGAATATTTGTCAAGAGGAAAGGTTGATTTATATATTTCAATAGAAAGCTTTGATGAAACAGACAGAGAAATTTTACTAAATGAGGGTATTGCAAAGACATATATTGATGCACTGTATCAGCTTCGTGATACTTTTGGTTTGGCTGATGATATTTCAGTTATGAATGTTGCAAGATATTCAGAAATTTTCAAAACTCAAAAGATTGAAGAAGATGAGGAAGAACTGTGGAGTGATGTTGTTGAGGCAATGAAGCCTGCAGTCGAGCAGTTTGTTTCTATGCGTGAGCGTGAGGGCGAGAGAATTTTAGAGGACATTTCCAAGAGAATAGAGTATATGAGAGAGCTTGCAAAAAAGGTTGAGGCTCGTTCGGAACAGACAGTTGCAGAGTATAAAAACAGACTCTATTCTAAAATCAAGGAGGTTTTAGAGGACAGAACTGTTGATGAGGCAAGAGTGCTTACTGAGGTTGCAATTTTTGCTGACAAGATAGCGGTTGATGAAGAGCTTGTAAGACTTGAAAGCCACTTTAATGAATTTTATGAAATAGTCAACAAAAATGAGCCTGCTGGAAGAAAGCTTGATTTTCTTATTCAGGAAATTAACAGAGAAATCAATACAACAGGTTCAAAAGCAAATGACATTGAAATTGCAAAGATTGTTGTTGAATTAAAGGGAGAAACCGAGAAATTAAGAGAGCAAATTCAAAACATTGAATGATGGAGGAAATATATGAAGCTTGTAAATATTGGTTTTGGAAATATGATAAGTGCCAAAAGACTTGTTTCAATAGTCAGTCCTGAATCAGCTCCGATAAAAAGAGTTATAAGAGAAGCGGAGGACCGAAAAGTTCTGATTAATGCTACATACGGGCGAAGAACAAGGGCAGTTATTATTATGGACAGCGGACATGTTGTTTTATCATCACTGCAACCTGAAACAGTTGCAAACCGTCTGAATGAGAAAGATGAGGAGGGGGCAGCAAATGAGTAGAGGAAACCTATTTATCATATCAGGTCCAAGCGGTGCAGGCAAAGGAACAATATGTAACCGATTTTTAAATGAAGACGATGTTTATTTATCTGTTTCTGTAACAACAAGAAATAAACGAAACGAAGAAATTGAGGGCGTAACTTATTTTTATGACACTGTTGAGGGCTTTGAAAAAAGAATTGAAAATGGTAAAATGCTTGAGTGGGCAAAATATGGCGAAAACTATTACGGAACACCCAAGGACATTGTCGAAGAAAAGCTAAACAGCGGAATAAATGTGATTTTGGAAATTGAGGTACAGGGAGCATTCAAGGTCAAGGAGCAAATGAATGACGCAGTTATGATTTTTGTTGTTCCCCCGTCAATGAAAGAATTATATAAAAGACTCATAGACAGAGGAAGAGAGAGTATTGAAGAGATAGACAAGCGTATTGAAATTGCAAAGGGCGAGTTAAAAAAAGCTGTTTATTACGACTACATAGTTGTAAATGATGATTTGGAAAACAGTGTTAAAAGAGTCAGAAAAATTATTGATGAAAGAAAAGAAATGACATCTTTAGTGTCAAAATTAATAAATGAATTAAAATAAAGTTAGGAGAGATTTATTATGATGATTAAACCAGGAATTAATGTGTTATCAAGCTGTGCAGACTCAAGATATACTCTTGTGACAATGGCAGCAAAAAGAGCAAGAATGTTGGGAGAAAACGGAGAATGCCTTGTGCCTTGCGATATCCAGAAGCCTGTATCAATGGCAGTTGCAGAAATTGCAGTAGGTAAGGTTGGATATATAAGACGCACTCAAAAGGTTAAGTTTGATGATAACACATCTGATGGTTTTGTTAATGTAGCAAACAGTGATGTGGTTGTTGATGAAAACGGAGTTGCTGTTGAAAAATAAGCTTTAATTCTGAATTTTATAAGGGAGGATAATTGAATTTGATTGCTCAGGTAATTATAAACACACAATCTAATCGTACAGATAAAAAATTTGATTATTTAATCCCTGATGAATTAGAGGATAAGGTAACATTGGGGACAAGAGTCTATGTCCCATTTGGAAAAGGAAATAAAAGACTTGAAGGATATGTTCTTTCATTGTCTGAAAAATCGACTGCTAAAAATTTGAAAGCTGTTTTTGATGCAGAGAAAATTCCTGTTTTCAATAAGCAGATGATAGAATTGATTGAATGGATGAGGGAAAACTATTTTTGCTCATATATTGATGCGATAAGGGCAATTGTGCCGACAGGAACATCTGTAAAAAGCATTGAATATGCTGTTTTGAAGGATGATAGTATAAATCTTTCCCCAAAGGAAAGAAAAATTGTTGATATCGTGATTGGTAAAGGCGGAGCCTGTGATATTGTCAATATTCTTTCGGAGTTTGAAGATGAAAACATAAAACCTGCAATCAAGAGGTTGTATGATAAGAAAGTTCTTGAGAAACAATACCGCGATACAAAAGCTGTTAAAGACAAGACTGTCAAAATCGTAAGGTCTACAGTTATGCCTGAGGATTTGGGTGAATGTATCCAGATGCTCACCAAAGCAAGAGCGGTTTCTCAGGTAAGGGTTATGGAAGTCTTGTCAAGAACTGACATAATATCATTATCTGACCTTTTGATGATTTCTCAATGTGGATATAATACAGTAGCGGCCCTTAGAAAAAGAGGGCTTGTTGAATTTGAGGAGAAAATTGTTTTAAGAAGTCATAAAAGCTTTTCAGATATTGAAAAAACAGAACCGCCAGAATTGACAGACGAACAAAAAGTGGCTGTGTCAGAGATAGACAAAGGCATATACTCTGAAAAATTCAACGAAATATTATTACACGGAGTGACAGGAAGCGGAAAAACGGAAGTTTATATGGATGCAATCCAGAAGGTCATAAATCAGGGTAAGCAGGCAATAATGCTTGTTCCTGAAATTTCCTTAACTCCGCAGATGATGGACAGATTTATTAAAAGATTTGGTGGAGCAGTTGCAGTTTTTCACAGTGGCTTGTCGCTTGGCGAGAAATATGATGAATGGAAAAAAATGCGTGACAGTAAGGCGAAGATTGTAATTGGTGCAAGGTCAGCGATTTTCTCGCCATTTGATAATATCGGAATTATAATTATTGACGAGGAGCATGAGCTTTCTTATAAATCCGAAATGCAACCAAGATATGATACAAAGGAAGTTGCAAAATACAGGGCGATGCAAAATAAGTGCACAATTATATATGCATCAGCAACCCCTGATATAAGAACATATCATAGTGCAAAGGATAAAAAAATAAAGCTGTTGGAGCTTAATCAAAGAGTAAACAAAAGACCAATTCCCGAGGTTTCGATAGTTGATATGAGAAATGAATTAAGGGATGGGAATAAGAGTATTTTTTCAAAAAAATTAGTTGAAGAAATTAAACAAAATCTTGAAAATAAAGAGCAGACTATATTGTTTTTGAACAGACGAGGCTTTTCTACCTTTGTTTCCTGCAGGAACTGTGGATTTGTGGCGGCCTGTCCCAATTGCAATATATCTCTCACTTACCATAAATATAACGATACACTAAGGTGTCACTATTGCGGACATACAGTAAAAAATTACACTCTGTGTCCGAAATGTAACAGTAAATATATCAGATATTTTGGTGGCGGAACACAAAGAATTGAAGAGGAAATAAATGAACTTTTCCCAAGTGCATCCACTATTAGAATGGATGTTGACACGACTGTCGGACAGAATTCTCACGAAAAGCTTTTGGAGGAATTTTCAAAGAATAAGACAGATATTCTTATTGGAACTCAGATGGTTGCAAAGGGACTGGATTTTCCTGATGTGACGTTGGTGGGAGTTGTATCAGCAGACACAATGTTAAATGTTGATGATTACAGAAGTGCAGAACGCAGCTTTGACCTTTTGGAGCAGGTTTGCGGCAGGGCAGGAAGAGCCGAGAAAAAAGGAAGAGCGGTTATTCAGACCTATTCTCCTGAACATTGTGCAGTAGTGTATGCATCGAAACACGAATATAAAGAATTCTATGAAAGAGAAATAGCATTGAGAAAAGCAATGAATTATCCACCATTTTGTGATTTGGTATCAGTGTTGTTTTCAGGAACTTATGAGCCGATAGTGGCTCAGTGTGCAAGATTTTTTGCAAAAGAAATATCAGGAATTAAGAATAATGATAAAAGTATTCAGATATTAGGTCCTGTTCCTGCGGCAATCACAAAGATAAAAAATAAATTCAGGTGGAGAATTTTAATAAAATGTGAGAATGCAAGTGCATTAACCGAGGCATTATCATCTGCAACGGAAGAATGTGGTAAAAATAATAATTTTGAAAAGGTTATAATAGTTATAGATAAAAATCCAAATAATATAAATTAATAGGATAAGGTGATAAAAATGGCAATAAGAGAATTAAGATTCAGGGATGATGAGATACTTCACAAGCCTTGCAAGGAAGTTAAGGTATTTAATGAAAGACTCTGGATTTTGTTGGATGATATGTATGAAACAATGCAATCAAGAGATGGAGTAGGACTTGCAGCACCACAGGTTGGTATATTAAAAAGAGCAGTTGTAATTGATATCGGGGAAGGAAAAATTGAGCTTATAAACCCTGTTATAATAAAGCAAGAGGGAAGTCAGACAGGCTCTGAGGGATGTTTGAGCGTTCCTAAAGTGTTCGGTCAGGTTGAAAGACCAAATGCAGTTACAGTTAAAGCTCAGGATAGATTCGGAAATGAATTTGAATTATCAGGAACAGAGCTTCTTGCAAGAGCGATATGTCACGAATGTGAACATCTTGATGGAAAGTTGTTTTTAGACAGAGTTATTGAATTT
>JAZOTJ010000057.1:0-3337 GCA_045657585.1 Clostridia bacterium
CAAAAAAGAAACCTATTGTGACTAATGCAATGAGGCATTTGCACTCAGTTGGGGCACAATTTGAAGCAATTGAATATGAATGTGATGGAGAAATTGGGTCGGATTTTGGGATGCAGATAGCAGAAAAAACAGGAATTGAGCCCCAAAGGTCTTTTAAAACTTTAGTTGCAAGAGGAGATAAGACAGGTGTTCTGGTTGCTTGTATCCCTGTTAATTGTGAGCTTGATTTAAAAAAACTTGCAGCCTCATCAGGAGACAAAAAAATTGAGTTAATTCATGTCAAGGAATTACTTGGTCTGACAGGGTATATAAGAGGCGGAGTCACTCCGATTGGAATGAAGAAAAAATATCCGACCTATATAAATGAAAGTTGTCTTAACTTTGAAAAAATTGCAATAAGCGCAGGTATTTGCGGATGCACATTAATTCTGAGTCCCGATATTGTGATTAAGGAATGCAGTGCAAAAGCAGTTGATATTATAAAATGAAAGGAAGATAAAAATGCAAATCTTTAAAAAAGCTGATATTTTGATACCACAAAATGTTGAATTTGAAAAATGGAGTGTTGTGGCTTGTGACCAATATACTTCAGAGCCTGAATATTGGGAAGATGCAAAAAAAATAGCAGAAAACTCACCTTCCACTCTAAATATTGTTTTCCCTGAAGTATATTTATCAGAGGGCGATGGCAGAATAAAGGACATAAACGAAACAATGCAGAAATACATTGATTCAGGAGTTTTCAAAGAGCTTAAGAACTCATTGATTTATGTTGAAAGAACAATCGGTAATGGGAAGATAAGACATGGTATAGTTGGTGCAATAGACTTGGAGGAGTATGATTTCAAAAAAGGCTCAGGCTCATATGTTAGAGCTACCGAGGGTACAGTTTTAGAAAGAATACCACCAAGAGTAAAAATCAGAGAAAATGCCAAATTAGAGCTTCCGCATATAATGATACTGATTGATGACAGAACAAAATCAATTATTGAGGGATTGGAGGATAAAAAGGATAGCTTTAATAAGATTTATGACTTTGATTTGATGAAGAATGGCGGACATATCAAAGGTTATAAGATTTCAGATAATGTTGCTGATATAGTTTTATCTTCTTTGGAAAAACTCGAAGACGAATATGCAGAAAAATATGGCGATGAGTCAGGCAGTAAGCTTATTTATGCAGTTGGTGACGGAAACCATTCATTAGCAACTGCGAAGACCTGTTGGGAAAATCTTAAAAAGACATTAACAGCAGAAGAAATAGAAAACCACCCTGCAAGATTTGCTCTTTGTGAGCTTGTAAATCTGCATGATGACTCATTAGAATTTGAGCCTATACACAGAGTGATTTTTGATGTTGACAAAAACAAGTTCTTATCCGAGCTTGAAAAGTTTTACGATATTTCATATTCAGACAATGGCGGACAAAAATTTGTTTGTGTATTTGAAAATGAGGAAAGAGAAGTGTATGTAAAAAATCCTTCATCAAATCTTGCTGTCGGAACACTGCAAAACTTTATTGATGCATACATAAAGGAAAATGGCGGAGAGGTAGACTATATTCATGGCGATGATGTCACAAGACGACTTGGGACAAAAAAAGGTAATATGGGATTTTTATTACCTGTAATGCAAAAAGATGAACTATTTAAAACAGTTATTGCTGATGGTGCATTGCCAAGAAAAACTTTTTCAATGGGAGAGGCGCACGAAAAGAGATTTTACCTTGAAGCAAAGAAAATTGTGAAATAAAGGGGACATATAACAATGCATTTCTTTGAAAAAGAATTAAGAAGTCAGCTGAACTCGGAGTCTTTTATCAAAAAGATTGTTTGTGTTGATGAAACAGACTCAACTAATTTGTTAGCAAAAAGAGAAAAAGATAATCCCGGCGGAACTGTTTTTGTCGCAAAAAAACAAACAAATGGCAGAGGCAGAACTGGTAAAGTCTGGAATTCTGATGATGAAAATGCATTATATATGAGTATATTGATAAAACCAAGGGTATTGCCTGAGAAAATATCAAATTTAACTCTTGTATTTGGTCTTGCAGTTTTTAAAGCCTTGAAAAATTATGCTGACGTAGGCATTAAATGGCCGAATGATATTATTTTAAATAATAAAAAGGTTTCGGGAATTATGTGTGAAATGTCAGTTGTTAATGATATGACAGATTATGTTGTCTGCGGAGTCGGAGTAAATATAAATAATGACAGTTTTCCTGATGAGATTAACAATGTTGCTACATCACTAAAGCTTGAAACTGGAAATACTTTTATAATTTCTGAAATTGCCGCTGAAATATTGGATGAGTTTGAAGTATTATATTCTGAGTATATTGATAATGGGTTAGAAAATATTATAAATGACTATAGAATAAATTGTATCACTCTTTCAAAAGAAGTGAAGGTTATAATTGATTCAAAAGAAGTTATAGCCTATGCTCTTGATATTACGGATGATGGCGGGATTTTGGTAAGAACTGATGATGGAGATGAAATAATAAAATCAGGCGAAGCATCAGTTCGTGGAATAAACGGATATGTATAAATTGTGAATAATCTGTAAAAATTAGCACTCTTTTGTTAAGAGTGCTAATTTTATGTTGACAAAATAATTTTATAGTATTACAATATAATCAGATAAAAAAGGAGTGGATTAAAATGGCAAAAGGAAATATCTCAGTAAATTCAGAAAATATTTTTCCGATTATTAAAAAATGGTTGTATTCAGATAAGGACATATTCTTAAGAGAATTGGTTTCAAACGGATGTGATGCGATTACAAAGCTTAAAAAGCTTTCTAATATAGGAGAGGCAAAAATCGCTGATGACGAAAAATTTAAGGTTGAGGTTATCGTTAATAAGGAAGCTAAGACAATTGCGATTTCGGATAATGGTATTGGAATGACAAAGGAAGAAATTGAAAAGTATATCACTGAAATTGCATTCTCAGGAGCATCAGATTTCTTAGAAAAGTATAAGGAAGAAAACGAAAAAGACGGAGGCATTATAGGTCATTTCGGTCTTGGATTTTATTCGGCATTTATGCCATCAACCAGTGTTGTGATAGATTCATTGTCATATAAAGAGGGAGCAACTCCTGCAAGATGGTTCTGTGATGGTTCAATGGAGTATGAAATGACTGATGGTGACAGAGAGACTCGAGGAACAACTATCACACTCTTTATTGCAGAAGATAGCAAGGAATTTTTAGAAGAATATACAATTAGACAAATATTAAATAAATACTGTTCTTTCTTGCCTGTTGAAGTATATTTGAATATTGTAAGCGATGAGGAAAAGAAAGAGGATGAGGAAATAAAGCCTATTAATGA
>JAZOTJ010000058.1:0-2093 GCA_045657585.1 Clostridia bacterium
CATTTCTTATCACCATTTTTAATAAAATTAAGTATATGTCAATTATAACACACTTCACAATATTTTTCAATTATAATATTATAAATTAAATACATCATAGCTTATTTTGTTGACATAACAAGGATGATTTGATAAAATGTAAAAAAAAAGGGGGCATTATTATGACAAGAGAATTTTTAAAACAAAATGCGAAACAACAAATCAAGGGTAAAATAGGAATATTGTTTATAATGTATTTAATTGTAATTGGAATTGTTTTCATCGCCAATTCAATTCCAATGGTAGGGTATTTTGCAAATATTTTATTGATATCGCCTGCTTTTTCTGTTTCACTTATAATGGTGTATTTTAAGGTGTGTGATTATCAGGAAATTAAAGTGGGTGACATTTTTGAAGGATTTTATCATTTCTGGGGAGCATTTAAAATAATTTTCTTAGTAAATCTTTTTACTTCTCTTTGGTCATTACTTTTCATAATCCCGGGAATTGTTAAAGGCTATTCCTATTCAATGGCACTCTACATCTGGACAGAAAATAAGGAAATGGGTGCGCTTGAGGCAATAAGCAAGTCAAAGGAAATAATGGAAGGACATAAGATGGATTTGTTTGTGTTGCAACTCTCATTTATTGGTTGGTATTTGTTAACATTTATTACATTTGGTATTGCTGCTATCTATGTTGTTCCATATATAGATGCCACAATGGTTAATTTTTATCGCAGTATTAATAATTAATATATTGAAAAAATATAAATATTGTTATATAATGGAATAAGCATAAAAAAAGGAGTAGATAAAATGAAAATTTTAGTAACAGGCGGAGCAGGCTACATAGGAAGCCATACCTGCGTTGAGCTTTTAAACGAGGGTTATGAAATTGCAGTTTTGGATAATCTTGATAATTCAAGTGAAAAGAGTCTTGATGTTGTAAGAAAAATTACAGGTAAAGATTTTAAATTCTATAAGGTTGATTTGTTGGATTATGATGCGGTGGATAAGGTTTTTTGTGAAAACGAGTTTGACTCAGTTATCCATTTTGCAGGGCTGAAGGCTGTGGGAGAATCAACAAAAATTCCAATCAGATACTATCATAATAATATAACAGGAACTCTTAATCTTGTTGATATTATGCAAAAGCATAATGTATTTAACCTTGTTTTCTCATCATCAGCAACTGTTTACGGAATGCCTAAAACAGTGCCGATTACAGAGGATTTTCCATTATCAACAACTAATCCATATGGCGCAACAAAGCTTATGATTGAAAATATTTTGCAGGATGTTTATAAGGCAAATGATAAATGGTCAATTACTCTTTTGAGATACTTTAACCCAATCGGTGCAAACAAGTGCGGAGATATGGGAGAAGACCCAAGAGGAGTTCCGAATAATTTGTTGCCATATATTTCTCAGGTTGCAGTTGGAAAGTTGGAAAAATTACACGTATTTGGAGATGACTATGATACAGCTGACGGAACAGGTGTAAGAGATTATATCCATGTTGTTGACCTAGCATGGGGACATCTGAAGGCAATTGAAAAGAGAACAGGAGTTTCAGGAGTTCATATCTATAACCTCGGTACAGGTAAGGGATATTCAGTTTTAGAGCTTATGCACGCTTTTGAAGAGGCTTGCGGAAAGAAAATTCCTTATCAGATTGACCCGAGAAGACCTGGAGATATCGGAGAATGTTATGCTAATCCTCAGAAAGCAAAAGATGAGCTTGGCTGGGTGGCAACAAGAGATGTCAAGGAAATGTGCGAAGACAGCTGGAGATGGCAGTCTAACCATCCAAACGGATTTAATGAATAAGAAAATGAGGGTTAATCCCTCATTTTTTCTTGAAATATTTTATTTGACATCCAATTAAAAATGTTTTATAATAACCTTAACAATTTCCAAAGGAGAAAAAAAGTGAATTATAAAAAGTATAAGCGTCAGTATTTTGATGTCCCGATAGAAAAAAGAGATTGGGTTAATAACAAGATTGACTCTGCTCCGATATGGTGCAGTGTTGATTTGCGTGACGGAAACCAATCACTTTATTCACCTCTTTCAACTGAGGAAAAGATTGAGTATTTCAAATATCTTGTA
>JAZOTJ010000059.1:0-11718 GCA_045657585.1 Clostridia bacterium
CCGATAGAAAAAAGAGATTGGGTTAATAACAAGATTGACTCTGCTCCGATATGGTGCAGTGTTGATTTGCGTGACGGAAACCAATCACTTTATTCACCTCTTTCAACTGAGGAAAAGATTGAGTATTTCAAATATCTTGTAAAGCTTGGATTTAAGGAAATTGAAGTGGGATTTCCTGCAGCATCTGATACAGAATATGAATTTGTAAGACGACTGATTGATGAGAACATTATTCCTGATGATGTGACGATTCAGGTTTTAACACAGGCAAGAGAACATATAATTGAAAAAACTATATCTGCAATAAAGGGTGCAAAAAAAGTTATAATTCATCTTTATAACTCAACCTCTGAACTGCAGAGAAGAGTGGTTTTTGAAAAATCACAGGACGAAATAATTGAAATTGCAATCCGCGGAGCACAGGAAATTGTGAAAAGAGTTGAAGAAGAGATTTGCGGAGAAGTAAGATATGAATATTCGCCTGAGAGCTTTTCTGCAACAGAGTCTGAATTTGCACTAAAGGTATGTAATGCGGTTTTAGATGTTTTCAATCCCACAAAGGAAAGAAAAGCAATTATAAATCTTCCTGCCACAATGGAGGTTGCAACTCCGAATGTGTATGCAGACCAGGTTGAATATATACACAAGAACCTGAAACACAGAGAAAACACAATTATTTCAATTCATGCCCATAATGACAGAGGCACAGGCATTGCTGCAACAGAGCTTGGACTTCTGGCAGGTGCTGACAGAGTTGAGGGAACAGTTTTTGGAAATGGCGAGAGAACAGGAAATGCCGATATCATTGTTGTGGCATTAAATATGTTCTGTCAGGGAATTGACCCGAAACTGCATATCGAAAATATTGATGAAATAATAGAATTTTATGAAAAATATATCCGCATACCGATAAATTTAAGACATCCGTATGCAGGTGCTATGGCATATGTGGCATTCTCAGGTTCGCATCAGGACGCTATTTCCAAAGGCTTCAGAGCATATGAAAAGTCAGAAAATAAGATTTGGGAAAATCCGTATCTTACTATTGACCCGTCGGATATAGGCAGAGAATATGAGCCTATCAAGATTAATTCTCAGTCAGGAAAAGGCGGAGTCGGATATGTTATGGAGAGAAACTTCGGTTATTCTATTCCAAAAGAGCTTCTGGCAGAATTTTCAAGAATTGTTACTCACTTGTCTGAAGTGAAGCAGAGTGTGTTGTCGCCTGATGAGATTAACAATGCATTCACTGAAGAATATGTTAATATAAAAGCACCATACACCTTAACAGATTACTCTATTTCCTCAAAGGATAACCGTACATTTATTGAGGTCATAGTCAATGAAGAAAAAATCAGTGCATCAGGTAACGGTCCGTTGGATGCTTTGTGTGAGGCTTTGAAAAAGCATCTTGGTATCAGTGTCGAAATTTATGCATACTCAGAACACGCTCTTGAAAAGAAATCATCATCTCTTGCTATCAGTTACATAGCAATTAAATTTGAAGACAGTATTTTCTGGGGTGCAGGAATTGACTCAAATATCAATACATCATCAATCTATGCATTCCTGAGTGCAGTCAATAAAATGAAGCAATGAAAAATCAGAAGATAACATTATGTGCAATTTTCGGTGCACTTGCAATTGTTTTTGGTTACATAGAAACTTTGTTTTCTGTCCCTGTAGCGATACCTGGTGTTAAATGGGGATTGGGGAATATAGTCATATTAGTTGCTCTATATTCGCTTGGGAAAAGGTATGCTTTTTTGATTATGTTGATTAAAGTGCTGGCCTCTTCCCTGCTTTTTGCTTCTCCATCTGTTTTAATTTATTCACTCTTTGGCGGAGTTTTCAGCCTATTTATAATGCTTTTATTAAAAAGATTTGATTTTAATATGGTTATGGTAAGCATCGGCGGAGGAATAGCACATAACACAGGTCAGCTCCTTTGTGCATCAATTATGATGAAAACGCTGTCTGTTTTTTCTTATCTTCCTGTTCTGGTAGTATCTGGAGCGGTTAGTGCAGTTGTGACAGGGATTATAGCAGGGATTGTAATAAAAAGAATTTTATCTTAACAACACCATTGAGCTTAATAATACCAATGCGACAAGGAAAAGAACTGAAATTCCACCACAGATATTCTTTGTGCGAAAGCACCAGAGTGAAAACGAAAATGTCTTGATTGCACCAACTGCAATTAATATAAAAATTATAAAAAGTATAAGCATAATATCACCTTATTCTTTTGATGAGCGCATAGTGAGCCCTGTTCTTCTTATGCTGAATTCCGCTTCACAGGAAAACTCCGAGTTTTTATATGCCTCATTCCAGTTAAATTCCTCAAACTCTTTGTTTGTGAGGAATTTCTTTTTTGCATTTTTTCCAAAGCCTGCAATGTCAGAATTAAATTCTGTTTTGGTTTTTTCTAAAAGTGAGAGTGCAAATTCTTCAATATATTCAGAAGTGTTTTCTTCAAATTTCTTCAAGTCTTCTTCAATTATATAATCTGTCGGAACAGACATAAAATTCCCCAAAAGCTTTATCTTAATATTGATTTTTGGCCTGCCATTTTCCAATTCTAAGTTGATTTTAGGTCTTGATTGTTGCTCAATTCGTATTGTCACAGGATTTGACGGAATTTCGGGGACATATAATGTGGAGTATCCGTTTGTAAATCTGCCTAAAAGAATATTTAACATTTCACTCTCAATTCCCGATAAAGTTCCAATCATTTTATTGCCCTTGAAAACTGCAGTGCCAAGAACTTCACTCGCATTTTGTTTTTCGATATCAAGCTTTCCTGCAACATATTCTTTCATATGATATTCAAAGCCTTTTTCATTTATAGGAATGTCGGAGTTTTGTTCAGATGATGGAACAGGAGATTGAGATTGATTTTCTGATTTTGAAGAACTTTCGTCAGACGAACCCTTGTCTGAAGACCCCTTCCCCACTCCGACATAAGGAAGAGTGCATTGTTCGGTGTTGGCTCTCAGATTAAAAAAGACATTCCCTGCATCATTTTTAGGGATATAAGAAGAATTAGGACTTTCAAAAATAAGCCTGTAATACTTGACGGGATTAATTTCAACAACGGGCTTTACCGATTCTAAATATTTTTCTGCCTTTCCTGCACTCACGCAGAAAAAGACAGTCGGTCGCAAATCGGTACTTCTGCCCACTGCATCAACAATCCTCTCTATTCCCTCTCTGGCAATTTCCTCAGAAATGACAATTATTTTTGTGTGGGAAAGAGTGAAACTTTTGCTTATGACATGGTTTGCAACATTTAAGGCAGAATAAATTGATGGAGCCTCAACCCTGACAGTTCCGATTGTCTCTTCCCCACTTCCGCCCTCTTCGCTTGAGCCACCACTGATTTGAGTAGGTCTTGCAAACTGGAGCGTGTAATTATATAAATCTTTATGTTTCCCTTTGTCAACTCCTATTGCAACAACATATGAAAGGTCGTTAGGCTCGATGTAGTCATAACAACCTGAAGTAAATGATGATAAGAGTAATGACAAAAGAATTAATATAATTTTTTTCAAGACTTTCTCCTTTCTATTTAGTGTCCCTCGTTTTTTTCTTTCTTAAATATAATAAAATAAGAATAATTGGCAAAAAAAAGGCTATCGGAATAAAAAACAATGATGAAATATTTTGCATTTTTACAATTTTCACAGTTGATGACGGAAGGTATGAAACTGCGCACATAATTATTGCAAATGGCAATACCAATGGCTTGTAATATTTTAAATCAAAGGTTTCTTTCCATATATAACAGATGACAAAAAGATAAAGCGATGAATAGAGCAGAACTGCAAAGGACCATACAAACTCAAACAACGCCTCAAGCCTTTGAAAAAAGTCTCCGATTTTTATAAGCTTTGTCATTTGATAGACAGGAAACAAAAATTCAGTTGATGAGGGATATGAATAAATCAGGTTATAAAAGAAAACTATCAACACATTAACTATTGAGCTTATTATTAGCGCTCTATGTGATGCTTTTTTTGCTCTGTCATAATTATTGCAAAAAGGCAGAAGAACAAATAAAACAATCATATCAGAGAATATACTTATTGCAGGAAACCCTTTAACAAATATATTATATGTCCCCTCTCCCAAAATTGGATACAGATTTGTTATGTCTGCATTTATAAATACAAGTGCAAAAAACAAAAGAAGAAATATTCCCGATACGGGTATATATAATGAGTGAATTCTTGCAATCGAAAATATTCCCATATAAGCACCAAATGCCATTGCAATTCCAAAAATCAGAATTAATAGACTCATTGGAGAAAGAGGAAGCAGGACCGTTTTTATTGACTCGGGAAGAAGTCTTGTTGTTAGTGAAGAATTAGCTAAAAGAACAATGCTAAGAAGAACTCCGACAACAATTTTTAACCCCCTCCCCCCTATCTCATTGCTCAACTGTATAAGGCCTTTCATCTCGGCTTTTCTGTATAAAAACAAAACAAACCAATAAAACAAGCAAGAAAAAAGGGACACAAAAACAGTCTGTATCCATGCGGCGTTTCCTGAGTTTAAGACAAGTGTTCTCGGGTACGAAAAAAGCATTTTTACAGTTATTAAATTAATTAGAATACAGGTTAATTCCTTTTTCTCTATTGAAAAGTTTTTATTCAACATAACACCTCCCTATTTTTTCTTGTTAATTTTCCATTTTCGGCTGATTTTTGGCTCCTGGTCTTTAATTTTTGCATTCAAAAACTCAGGCCTTTCCTCGTTTTTCCAAAGTGGGTCAACAAAAAGACTTTTGCCTTTATCGGATGGTTTATCCTTGGTTATTGGTGCAAGAAAAGGTATTCCGAAGTTCGTTTGCGCTCCGAGTAAAAGTGCATATAAGAATATGCCGATTGCTATGCCATAAAGACCACAGGAAGTGCCTAAAAGAATAAAAATAAGCCTTAAAATCCTGTAACTCCAGCCAAGAGAATAGTTTGGAGTTGCAAAAGAGCCGATTCCCGTTATTGCAATTATAATAATCATTAATGGGCTCACAATTTTCGCGCTGACCGCCGCCTGTCCAAGTATCAGACCGCCCACAATTCCAAGTGTTGAGCCAATGGCGTTGGGCATTCTTATTCCCGCCTCCCTGATTAACTCAAAGGACAAATCCATAATCAAAAGCTCAACAATGCTTGGGAAAGGCACATTTTCTCTTGCTGCCGAGATTGCATATGCCAAAAAGGTCGGTATCATTTCATGGTGAAAAAGAGTTATTGCAAGATAAAGTCCTGGCAACAGGAGCGTTATAAACATTGCAATCAGTCTTATTGCTCTTGTCATATTGGCATATGGAAATCTCATATAAGCATCCGATGCAGAATGCATTAATTCAAGCGCATTTGTAGGGAAAATCAGGGCTTTCGGGCTTCCGTTCAGGATTAATGCCACTCTTCCCTCTGACAAGGCCCTTGCAACTCTGTCAGGTCGTTCTGTTGCAAGAATCTGATTTGTTATCATAAAAGTTTTATCTTCAAGAAGTTGAGAAAGCTCTTCAATTGAGAATATATAGTCAAGAGTCACAGAATTAATGCGAAATCGTACTTCGTTAACCAGAGCGTCATTTGCAAGGTCCGAAATATACATCATAACGCCTTTTGTTTTGCTTATTCTGCCTACTGTTGTATCCTCGCATATTAATTTTTCGTTTTTTATTATTTTTCTCACTAATGCAGAGTTTGTTCTGAGCATTTCGGAAAAAGCTTCCTGCGGACCGTATAAAGATTGCTCGTTGTCAGGTTTATCAATGCCTCTGTGTTCCCATTTACGAACATCCATTGAAAAAGCATAACCTAGTCCCTCAACAAACAGACCGCAACCCCCGAAGTTTACATTATCAATCACTTTTTCAAAATCAGTGGTTTTTTGCACCTGTGAATGAATAATAAGTCTTTCAAACACATCATCGGCAGTTAAGTCTTTGGAATATTGAGGAATTTCCAAAAGAGGTGCAATAATAGCATAGTTAATTGCAACAGAATCTGACATTCCCTCGTAATAAATCAAAAACACTTTTGTTTTATTGAATATTTTAATTTCCTTTATAACAAAATCGGTATTTTTGGGATAGTCAAATCTTTTTTTAATGTATTTTATATTTTCATCATAGTTTTTTGATATTTCAGGTTCAGTTGGTTTCTTATCAGAACGAATATCATATATAATTTTTGTGTTGTTTTTATTAAGAATAAAAGTTTTTTCTTCTTTCGGCATATCAAAAGTGAAAAATCTTTTTAATTTTTTAAAGAAATTCACATAACCACTCCAAATATAATTTGTATGTTTTGGTATATAATTACCAATTTTAATAAAATTATGCATTGTTTTATGTAAAACAATAAAATAACATACAAAAATTTAAAAAAGTTTCACGTGAAACATTTACATTTGAAAAATAATGTGTTATTATATATATAAATATAAATAGGAAAGGACAGGCTTATGAGCAAGATTATAGCGATTATAAATCAAAAGGGCGGAGTCGGAAAAACAACAACTGCGGTGAATTTAGCGGCGTGCCTTGCATACAAAGGAAAAAAAGTGCTTATAATTGATGCAGATGCGCAGGGAAACGCCACAAGCGGAGTGGGAATTGACAAAAAGAGTGTGGAATTATCTACATATGATTGCCTTGTTAATGATAAAAAGACTAAAGATGCAGTCATCAGAACAAAATTTAGGAACTTATCAATTCTTCCTGCAACTCAGGAGCTTTCCGCAGCTGATATTGAGCTTTCCTATGAGGAAGACAGAGAATTTTTCTTTAAAAAAACAATTTCTCATATAAAAGATGACTATGATTTTATTATAATTGACTCTCCGCCTGCACTTGGTTTGCTGACATTAAACATTATGACGGCGTGTGACTCGGTTTTAATACCTATTCAGTGCGAATATTATGCATTGGAAGGGCTTGCACAGTTGATTTCAACAATAAAGAGAATTAAAAAATCTTTGAATAAAGACCTTGACATTGAGGGAATTGTTGCAACTATGTTTGATAAACGAACAAACCTTTCAGAACAGGTATATGAGGAAGTTAAGGAGCATTTTCCTGACAAGACTTATAAGACAGTAATTCCAAGAAATATAAGGCTTTCAGAGGCTCCGAGCTATGGCGAGCCGATTATAAAATACGATATAACATCAACGGGTGCTGAAGCATATTTTTCTTTGGCAAGAGAAGTTATGGAAAACAATTAATATAATAGGAAGAAAGAGGGGACAAAATGGCAAAAAAGGGATTGGGAAAAGGTCTTGACACAGTGTTTGGCGGTGAATCCGAAAACATTATGGAGGGCGCTGTTTCAGATGTTAAAATAACACTTGTAGAGCCTAATAAAAATCAACCTCGTAAAACTTTTGATGAAGACAAGCTCGACGCTTTGGCAAAATCTCTAAAAGAAAATGGTATGATTCAGCCGATTATTGTGACAAAAACAAAGTCGGGAAGATATACAATTGTTGCAGGAGAGAGAAGATGGAGAGCAGCAAAGCTTGCAGGGTTTAGCGAAGTTCCTGTGATTGTAAAGGACTATTCTGACCAGACTGTAACAGAGGTTGCGTTGATAGAAAATCTCCAAAGAGAGGACTTAAATCCGATTGAAGAAGCGCTCGGATATAAGAATTTATGCGATTTATACGGACTTACACAAGAGGAAGTAAGTCAAAAGGTAGGGAAGAGCAGAAGTGCTGTTGCAAACTCAATGCGACTTTTATCCCTGGATGATAACATTCAGAAACTGCTTATTTCCGGAGAAATTTCTGAGGGACATGCAAGAACTGCACTTTCGCTTGAAAGTCAGGAACTGAGAGAATTTCTGATTAATCAGGTTGTTGCAAGCGGTCTTAATGTAAGACAGACAGAAAATCTTGCAAAAGAACTTCAGAAAGAACCAAAGCAAAAGAAACCAAAGAAAAATGATGTCTACAAAATTGAGCTTGAGAGAATTGAAAAAAGAATTTCTTCAGGTCTTGGTACAAAGGTCAAAATTACTCAGGGCGCAAAAAAAGGTAAAATTGAAATTGAGTATTATGGTAATGATGATCTTGAAAGATTGCTTGATTTGCTAAAAGTCTGAAAAAAATTGATTTTAAAAAGGCGTCTAAAAGTTAATTTTTGGCGTAAGGCAATAAAAGAACATTAAAAATATAAAAATGCCTTAAAACGCAGTTTTTGGGCTTTACACAAGAGGTGAACAAAAAATGAAAAAAAAGAGTAATTATTCTTTGTATGTATACACGGGGTTAATTTTTATTGCAGCAATTGTAGTTATTACATTATCTTTCTTTGGTCAGCTTAATGCCGAGAGAGCTCAGGAGAAATATGGAGCAGATGACAAGAATGCAAGCACGATAGCTGAAAAAACTGCAAAGCTTAGCGAGGAAAACAGAATATTATTAGAAACAACTGACTCACTCAATGATAAAATTGACGATTTAACAAGTGAAAACGAAGAGATGGCAGAAAGATTGCTAACCCTTGAAAAGCAGATGACTAACACAACAAAGATGTATGTAATATTTAATAATCTTCAAAAAGGGGACATAAAAAAAGCGGCAGTTGATTTTGAATTGCTTGATCCTGTGTTCTTTACTGAGGAACAGGATATTTTCTACACATATTTACAAAACAGAATAAGAAAACTATATTAAAAGGATGGAGAATATAAATGTTAGACATTAAAATTTTAAGAACAGAGCCTGATAAAATAAGAGAGGCGCTAAAAAACCGTTGTAATGATTTGGACATAACACCTGCAATTGAGCTTGATGCAAAGAGAAGAGAGCTATTAGCAGATGTTGAGCAGAAAAAGGCAAAGCAGAATGAAATCACAAAGAAAATTCCTGCAATGAAAAAGGCAGGGGAGAACACTGATGAAATTTTTGCCCAAATGAGAGAATTGTCAGATGAAATCAAGATAACAGATGCAAAAATATCTGAAATTGATGAAGAATTAAGAGGCTTTATGTTAAGAATTCCAAACATTCCTAATGAAAGCGTACCTGTTGGTGCAGATGACAGCGAGAATGTTGAATTAAGAAAGTTTTCTGAGCCAAGAAAGTTTGATTTTGAGCCAAAGCCACACTGGGATATTGGTATCGACCTCGATATTTTAGATTTTGACAGAGGAGCAAAGATTGCAGGCTCAAGATTTACAGTTTATAAGGGTTTGGGAGCAAGACTTGAGAGAGCAGTTATTCAGTTTTTCTTAAATACTCATACTGAAACATCGGGATATACTGAAATTTTCCCTCCATATATGGTAAATCGTGCATCAATGACAGGAACAGGTCAATTGCCTAAGTTTGAAGAAGATGCATTTAAGGTTGAAAATAACGGATATTTCTTAATTCCTACAGCAGAAGTTCCTGTAACAAACCTGTATAGAGATGAGATTTTAGAAGGAGATAAGCTTCCTATTAAGTTCTGCGCATATTCAGCGTGCTTCAGAGCAGAGGCAGGTTCTGCAGGAAGAGATACAAGAGGACTTATCCGTCAGCATCAGTTCAACAAGGTTGAATTAGTTAAGTTTGCTGACCCTGAAAACAGCTATGATGAACTTGAAAAGCTTACAAATGATGCAGAAAAGCTGTTGCAGTTGTTGAACATTCCATATAGAGTAGTATGCTTGTCAACAGGCGATTTAGGCTTCTCATCAGCAAAGACATATGATATAGAGGTATGGATGCCAAGCTATGGCAGATATGTTGAAATTTCATCGTGTTCAAACTTTGAGGACTATCAGGCAAGAAGAGCAAATATCAGATTTAAAAAGACTCCAAAGGATAAGGCTCAGTTTGTTCATACATTAAATGGCTCAGGACTTGCAGTCGGAAGAACAGTTGCTGCGATTTTGGAAAACTTCCAGAATGAAGACGGAACAGTTACAATTCCTGAGGTTTTGGTACCATATATGGGAACAGATAAGATTACAAAATAAGGTAGCATAATTTTATGTTGTTATGTAAACAAAAAAATCTTTGTGCACAGTGGGAAAAAAGGGTTATCCACACATAAAATGGCTTAAACAGTGTTGTTTGTGTGAAGTTATCCACTTTATCCACATATTTATACATCTTATGCATAAATGCGAAAAGCCTTGAAAACACTGGCTTTTTGGAAAAACGGAGGTAGTTTACATATAATTATGTCGGAAAATGGCATGAAATCATTCACTTATCCACACCGAAGTGTGAATAAGTAGGATAACTAGTGAAGATAAACAAGCTTTAAAGCCATTTTTTGACAAGGAAAACTTTTACAGTTTTAAATTTTAGAGTGAATAACTTTTACAGGGGAAAAGGAAATGATAACACCCAGACTACAAATGATAATTGATATGGTCAGCGAAGAAACAATTGCCGATATCGGAACTGACCATGCATATATTCCTATTAAGTTAGCATCAACCAATAAAATCATAAAAGCAGTTGCGACAGACAAGAACAAAGGACCTTTGGAGATTGCAGGAGAAAATGTTAAAAAATATGAGCTTTTCGATATGGTGGAATTAAGGCTTGGTGCAGGATTAGAGCCAATAGAAAAGGGAGAATGTGAGCTTATTATTATTGCAGGAATGGGCGGAAAGCTGATTGGAGATATAATTGAAGATAATCTTGAAAAAGCAAAGGCTTCAAAATTATTGCTCCAGCCAATGAATGCTCAGGCAGAGTTAAGAGAAAGGCTTATCAATCTGGGATTTAAGATTACAAGAGAAGAGCTTTCGGTGGAGGGCTTTAAAGTATATAATGCATTTTGTTGCAAAGAAGGACAGGGTGTTATGCCCGAAGAGAAAAAATTTCTTCATATTCCTCTTGAACTTTTTGGAAATAAGTATTATAATATGCTCATTGATAAAAAAATCCGTGAGTTTTGTAAAATAATAGATGGTTTGGAAAATGCCAAAAACCCTGACTATCAGGAAATTGAAGAATTTAAAAAGTTGCTTGATGAAATCAGAGCGTTGGGCAGAAGGGATTAAGTGTTATGAAAATTAAGGATGGATTTATTTTAAGAGAGGTCGCAGGAACTTTCGTTGTTATTTCCGCAGGCAATGATGAGCTTGACTTTAAAGGTGTTATAACTGTCAATGAGGTCGGAGCATTAATCTGGCGCGGAGTTGAGCAAGGCAAGTCGAAAGAGGAAATTGTTGACCAGATTCTTTTGGAATATGATGTGAGAAGAGATGTTGCGGCGGTTGATTGTGATGAATTCTTACAACAGTTAATAGATAAAGGAATTATAGAAGAATAAGGGAAGGGCACATAAATTGGCACATATCACTATTTTTTGTCCGGGGCGGTACACGAGTACAGCACCCGAACTGCAAAACAGTAATCTGCATCCAATTTCTGCACCCTTGTAGAATGAAATATTACCCTTTACAAAACGGGATTTTCAAGGGCAGAGCCCTTGAAGCGTTTCAAGGGGTGCAGGGTAGCGGAGCGGCATTTCGGTAGTGAATGACAGTGTTGTAAACTGTGAGAGCCGAAAAGTAACCGAGTCGCAACGAGAAAATCGCATCCCCCGCTGGGGTTTGGGGCGAAGCACCCAAGACTTTTGGTTCTTTTAGTCATAAAAGAACATATAAGCCTGTGATATGCGCCAATTTATGTGCCCTTCCCTTATTCTTCTATAATTCCTTTATCTATTAACTGTTGTAAGAATTCATCACA
>JAZOTJ010000060.1:0-6552 GCA_045657585.1 Clostridia bacterium
AGCTTCAGGCATAGATACCTTAACTTCATTCACCAATGTTTTTATCAACACATCTGCAGTTGCAATACTTCCTGCAAAGGCACTTCTGTCTACAAGTTTGCATACTCCGTCTTCTATTATGTATTCAGTATCCACCATAAAACCGTGTTTTATATCAGTTCCCGCAACAGATAAGCTGTCGGTTATCAAAGAAACCTTATCTGAACCTTTTACCTTCAAAATGAGAGAAATAAGTTCAGGTGGTAAGTGCTTTCCGTCTGCGATAATTTCAACATACAAATCGTCCAATAAATATGCAGATTCTATAACGCCTAAATATCTGAAGCCTTGCTTTCTTGTTATTGTTGATGTGCAGGAATACAGATGTGTTATAAGAGAACAACCATTTTCAACAGCTGTTTTCATATCCGACATTTCTGCATTTGTATGGCCTGCAGATGCAACAATTCCGTTGTCGGTTATATATTTACAAAATCTGCCATTTTCATCATTTTCAGGGGCATAAGTCCATCTTGCCAATACATTTTTATAGGAATTGACAATTCTTTTATAATCATCTTCAATAGGAGGTGTTATAAAATCAGGACATTGTGCTCCGCACTGTTCTTTTGAAAGATACGGACCTTCCATATGTGCACCTATAACATTTGCTTTCAGCTCTTTATTTTTTAATGCATCGCTTATGTATTCAAGCGCTTTTTCCATTTTTTCAATCGGTGCTGCTGAAATTGTCGGGCAGATAGATGTAGTTCCGTGTTTCAGGTGGAAATTGCATCCCTCAACAACATCATTTGCAGAATTTATAAAGTCATAACCATTTGCACCATGAGTATGAATATCAATGAATCCCGGAGAAACATAGAGATCTGTCATATCATATTCCTTGTCAAAAGGAAGATCTTTTTCGGAAACCTCTGTTATTTTTCCCTCTTCAAAATAAACATATCCCGATACAATTTCGTTTTCTAATATTATCTTGTTACTTTTAATTCTTGTTAACATAGTCTTTATCCTTATAATAGCTTTGCAGCGCTGTCTTTATCGCAATACATAACTGCGTTTTTATGCTTACGCATTATTGTTGCAGGAACATCAACTGATATCTCAGAATTTATAGTATTATATACAGCATCTGCCTTTGTTTTTGCAGGAACTGTGCAGAAAAGATAATCAGCATTAAATAGTGTTGGAATTGTTAATGTAAGTGCAAATTTAGGTACATCTGAAAGTTTTTCAAAGCAACCATCGTTTACCTGCTGGTTTCTGCAAACCTCGTCAAGCTCAACCTTTTTTATAATGTACTTGTCATCAAAATCAGCAACCCATGGGTCATTGAATGCTATGTGGCCATTTTCGCCGATTCCCAAGCAAACAATATCAATTGGGTGTTCTTTTATAAGCCTTGAATAATTCTCGCAGATTTCGTCCTCTGTTTCTCCAGCAGTGCAAATATAATTTACAGATTTGAATGAAACCTTTCCAAAGATATGTTCTTTCAAAAAGTTTCCGAATGCCTGAGGAGCATCGCTTGCTAAGCCAACATATTCATCCATATGAAAAGCATTAACTCTTGACCAGTCAATTGTTTTGTCTGAAACAAGACCTGATAAGGTTTCATTCTGTGATGGTGCGGCAGCAAAAATTATATTTATTTCTTCCTTTTCAGCTAAGAGCTTTTTTATACACTCTGCAGCTTCGCTTGATGCACAATTACCCATTTCATCTCTTGTTTCAAAGATTTTAACTTTTAAGTTATCTTTATTAATTTCCTTTATCATTTCTCTGTCTCCATTCTGAATTTATCAGTTTGCGGCCTGTTGTATTTTCAAAACCTGTTCCTGTGATTCCAAAATATCCTTTGTATTCAAAAGTGTATTTTCTCCCATTATTTCATTATAGAAATCATCCAATAAGGTTATTGGGGTATCTTCACATGAAATAACTGTTTCCTTATCCTTGAATATGTGAATATCCTTATCACAATATTCAAAATTAATCATTCCCTTTGTTCCCCAGAGTTTGAAATTCCAGTATGTAGGCATAATACCGTCAAAATTAGGTGCTGCATAAGACACATCTGCCATAACAGACATATTGTCCATTTCGATCATAAACTGTGCTGAATCTTTAAAATCAGGCTCTTTATCTGCAAATGCATTCCATGTTTTTGCACAATTTATATTTGTAAGATTTTTTCCTGTTAAGTATCTTAAAAGGTCTATTCCGTGAATTGCAATATCGTTTATAGTTCCGCCGTGTTTTCCTTTTTCAAAGTACCACATTGGTCTTACGCCATAATTTAGTGGATGCTGACCTGTAAATGAAGCTATCTGAATGTCTCCAATTTCATTTTCGGCAATAAGCTTTTTAACAGTACGAATTTGTGGCATATATCTTAAATCAAGCATACAACATACAGTTAACTTTTTCTGTTCTGAAAGCTCTTTTATTTTCTCAAACTCATCAAGGCTTGTGCATAATGGCTTATCGCAAATCACATGTTTGTTATGAAGCAGAGCATCTATTATCATACCTCCGCGTTTTCCGTAATAGTCACCTATTGCGACTGCCTGTATGCTATCATCTTTGAGAATTTCCTCGTAAGAAGAGAAATTACAAACTATTTCCTTGTTTTTTTCAATTTCATTTTTTGTTGCCTCATCCTCTTCAAAACATCCTGCAAGAGTAAATTTATCGCTTACCTTTGCGCTTTCATACAAAGGGAAAATATGCGGATGTCTGAAGCCTGCAAATGCTATTTTCATTTTTCTTCCTCCTGTTTTTAGCGTACTGCTGCACGCCATAATCATTCTTTTAATAACATTATATTATAATTTTTTTAAAATGTAAATAGCAAATAGTTTATTTTACATTGCAAAAAGTGCAATGATATGATAAAATAGGTTTGGGGTGATATTACAATGGAGGAATACAGATATAGTTGTAAGAATTTCACATATAATCATTTATGCTATAAGGGTCTTGATTTTTCTGGGATTGAACCTGACACTCACGATGTTTATGAATTGATTTTTGTAAAGCAAGGCTCTTTAATCTATACAATAGAAGACAAAATTTATACTATCAAAAATAACGATATAATTTTCACAAAGCCGGGAATGTTACACAGAATAAATTTTCTGGACGACACGATATATGAAAGATATAACATTCTGTTTGATGAGAAATTAGTTTATAATGAAGTGTTTGATAAAATACCAAAAGATACAAATGTTTTCTATGTAAAAAAACCGAAGAGAATAGAGGAAATTTTTCAAAAAATGGACTTTTATTGCACCAATTTTAAAGAACTTGAATTGGAAAATATATTAACCCATCTTATTGATGAAATTTTTTATAACATTCTTTTATCAAAAGAACAAAATTATGAAAAGCTCTATAGCTCGCATCCTATTGTGACAAAAGCCATACACTTTATAGAAGAAAATCTTGGAAGTGATTTGTCTATAGAAGTTATATGTGATAATCTTTTTATAACAAAGAGTTATCTCAATAAGCTTTTTAATCGATACCTAAGGATAAGTCCCGGAAAATATGTAACAACAAAAAGACTTAACGCTGCACAAAAAGAAATAAGAAACGGAGAAAGCCCGACAAAAATTTATTCAAAGTTTGGTTTTTTGGAATATTCTACTTTTTACAGGAATTATAAGGAATATTTTGGATATTCTCCCGCAGAAGAAAATGACAAAATAATAATAAGACAGATCGAAGGTTAAAAAACCCCTTAGCATGTGCTAAGGGGTTTTGATATCAGTTGAATGACGAACCTAAATTAACATCCAATTTGGTAACTTCTTTTTTTACAAATTTTGAATTTTTAATTTTTTCCTGAAGCTTTTCATAATATTCATCTTCATCAATAGGGAATTCAACCCAATCATCATTCCATGTTGAAAGATACATGGCATTTGACAATGAAAGACTGTTTATGCCCTCATATCCCGGTGCAATTAATTTTGCTCCGTTTTCGGCAGCATCAATCCAGTTTGCAATCATTTTTGCTTGTCCTGCATTCAGATCATGTGGTGCGTGAGGGATATCACATTCCCACATCGGAATAGGACCAAATGGAGAATTCTGAGTTTTGTTAAATTCCTCTTCACTCATTGTTGTGCGGAAGAAAGTGATTTTATCATTTTCAAGAACAACTTTTCCACGATCTCCTGCGATTTCAAGACGATTTGTTCCAGGGAACTCGCTTACAGTTGTGGTGTAGATACCTGTAGCTCCATTTTCAAATTCCATATATGCAGTAGCTTCATCTTCCACCTCTATGTCACGGTTTTTTCCGAAATAGCAAAAAGCACGAACTTTTTTTGGCATACCAACAATCCATTGCATCAAATCAAGCTGATGTGGGTTCTGATTTATCAGGGTTCCGCCGCCTTCGCCTGCCCATGTTGCTCTCCAGCCGCCTGAGTTAAAGTAACTCTGACCTCTGTACCAATTTGTTATAACCCATGTTACACGCTTTATTTTTCCAAGCTCGTTATTATCAACAAGCTCTTTTATTTTCTGGAAGGTATCACTTGTACGATTAACAAAATTAACCTGAAAAGCCTTGCCGCTCTTTTTTGCAACTTCATTCATTTCTCTGACATTTTTGGTAAAAACTCCTGAAGGTTTTTCGCAGAAAACATGAAGTCCTGCCTTAAAAGCTTCAATAGCAATTATCGGGTGGTCATAGTGAGGAGTAGCAATAACAACTCCATCAACAACACCTGAATTTATTAAATCAGATGAATTTTTGAAAAATAAAACATCATCATCTACCTTATCCTTAAGCTGATTCAATTTGTTTTCGTCAATATCGCAGACTGCTGTGAGCTTTGCGTTCTGTACTTTTCCTGTGATAATGTTTGTAAGATGTGCTGAACCCATATTACCAACACCTATCATTCCTACTCTGAACATTTTTAAAATCCTCCTTAATCTGTTGTACACAAATTTTACTATATATTTTTTATAATGTAAATTGCAAAAAAAAAGTTTTATATTGCAAAAAATGTACAAAATTCGAATTATAAGCATATTGATTTTTTGTTGATGAAGAACGATTACATATAAAATCCCCTATCCAAACAGGATAGAGGATTTTAATTTATTATTTACGCGTTCTTTGTTGCCTTTTTAATTACAAACAATACTGCAACTGTTAAGATTGCACCAACAGGTAGCAATACATATGCATTTGGAATAAATGCAGCAAGTAAGTACATTACGAATGAAATTGCAGCAACTGTGATTGCATAAGGCAATTGAGTTGATACATGGTTCAAGTGGTCAGAGCAAGCACCTGCTGATGACATAATTGTTGTATCAGAGATAGGTGAGCAGTGGTCACCGCAAACAGCACCTGCAAGACAAGCTGACATACCGATAATCATAAACTGGCTGCCTGGCTCGAAGATTGCAGCAACGATAGGAATAAGGATACCGAATGTTCCCCATGAAGTTCCTGTTGCGAAAGCAAGTACACAAGCAACGATGAATATGATAGCAGGAAGGAAGTTTGCAAGACCTGCAGCTGCAGAATCCATCAATGCACCAACAAAGTCAGCAGCACCCAAAAGACCTGTCATATTCTTTAAAGCTGTTGCGAATGTAAGAATTAAGATTGCAGGAACCATTGCAATAAATCCCTTTGGTACACATTCCATAGCTTCTTTAAAGGTAACAATCTTTCTTGCCATCAAGTAGATGATTGTAAATACTAAGGCAATCAATGCACCCCATGGAAGACCAACAGTTGCATCTGTGTCGCCGAAAGCAGTAACGAAATCAGAACCTGCAAAGAATCCGCCAACATACAATAAACCTAAAATACAAGTAATAACCAATACGATTACAGGTAATATAAGGTCAATAACTCTGCCTCTTGGGTTTGCTTCAGCCTCATCCACCTCAGCAACTCTTTCACCGCTTGTAAACAAGTCGCCTTTTTCGATTGCATTTGTTTCGTGCAACTTCATCGGACCGTAATCAAACTTCATAAGAGCAAGCGCAATGATAAATACGAATGTCAAAAGTGAATAGAAGTTATAAGGAATAGCGCGAATGAAGAGCTCAATTCCTGAATAAGCTGTACCCTCTGCAAACTGTGAAACTGCTGCTGCCCAAGATGAAACAGGAGCAATCATACAAATTGGAGCTGCTGTTGCATCAATCAGGTATGCAAGCTTTGCTCTTGAAATCTTGTGGCTGTCAGTTACAGGCTTCATAACACTACCAACTGTCAGGCAGTTGAAATAGTCGTCAATGAAGATAAGAACACCAAGAATGAAAGTTGCAAGCATTGCACCAACTCTTGATTTGATATGTACCTTTGCCCATCTTCCAAATGCAGCAGAACCACCGGCCTTGTTAATCAAAGCAACCATAACGCCAAGAATTACAAGGAACATAAATATTCCTGCAGTTGATGAAATAGCTGCGATTATACCATCATTAACAAGGTAGTCCATAGCACTTACAGGATTCCAGTTAGCAGACAAAAGTCCACCTAAAAGAATACCGATAAATAATGAA
>JAZOTJ010000061.1:0-10633 GCA_045657585.1 Clostridia bacterium
AGATGCAACTTCACAAAATTGTAAGAGCAGTAACTCAAAGAGCGAACATTGCATATGAATTTACAGACGGTCACGTTGAGGAGGACAATATTGAAGACCCGTTGCCATTTGATATAAATGCAGAAGTAATTGAGATAAATGATAATGATTATGCAATATGGTATCGGGATATGTCAGAGAATACTTCAAAATATGTCGGTAAAATTTTAAAATTCAAAGGAATAGTCGGCAGAGATAAGATGCTTGGCGATAAGGCCTGCATATTCGGAAGACACGTTATGACCTGTTGCGAGGATGATATTGCCTTTTCAGGACTTGTATGTAAATCAAAAGAGAATATTGATTTAGAAAGCAGAGATTGGGCAATTATAACATCAAAGCTTGTTATCGGAGAACATAAGGTCTATGGCGGAGAAGGACCGATTTTAATAGCTCAGTCCATTGAACGCGCAGACAAGCCTGAACAAGAGGTTGCGACCTTTATGTAAATCGAATTTATTAAGAAATCACGCATATATTAGATATGGGTGATTTTTTTATGAATATAATTTTTTCTCTTATGATTATTTGTTCACTGATTGTTTCATTTTTCACGGGTACTGTTGAAGAAACTGTGTATGCATGCTTTGACGGAGCGATGAGGTCGGTTGAAATTGTATTGGGTTTTGCAGGAATAATGTGTATGTGGTCAGGCTTTTTAAAAGTTGCAGAAAAAAGCGGGGGACTAAAACTTGTCAGTAAAATAATAAGTCCTGTTACAAAGAGACTTTTTAAAAATATTGACAGTAATTCAAAGGCAATGCAATATATAACTGCCAATATAAGTGCAAATCTTCTTGGTGTTGGGAATGCTGCGACACCATCGGGGGTTGAGGCTATGAAAGAAATGGATAGGCAGAATAAAAATCCTGAAGTTGCAAGTGATGAAATGAGCATTTTCACTGTCATAAATACTGCAAGTCTTCAACTCTTGCCGACAAGCGTAATTGCACTAAGAGTTGCTGCAGGCTCAAAAAATCCGCAGGCAATTCTTCCGGCAGTGTGGATAAGCTCATTCTGTTCAGTTTTAGGAGCAGTTCTGGTAATGAAATTTATATTAAAATTGAGGGCAAAAAAATGAAATACATAATACCTGTTATTTTGATTTTAATTGTTTTATCCGGACTTTTAAAAAAAATCCCTGTTTATTCAGTTTTTTGTGACGGAGCATTTGACGGAATGAAAACTGTTATTGGAATTTTTCCTGTTATATTGGCAGTAACAGTTGGTGTGTCAATGTTAAAAGCATCAGGGGTAATGGAGTGCATAACTGAAGCTTTAGCTTATGTTCTTAGTCCAATTGGTTTTCCTGAGGAAGTATTGCCGCTTGTTCTGATACGACCATTATCAGGCGGGGGAGCAATGGGAGTCTTAACCGATATTTTAAATGAATTTCATCCTGATACATTTATCGGCTTTTTTGCATCGGTAGTTATGGGTTCAACGGAAACAACCTTTTACACTCTTATGGTATATTTGAAAAATACGAGGGTAAAATATTCAAAACACATAATTCCTGCCGCAGTTTTTGGAGATATTGTCGGTGTTGTAGCAGGACTTGTGTTCAGTACGATATTTTTTTAACAAATTTTATAAAAATTTGCATTAATTACTTGCAAAAAAACTTAATATGGTATAAAATAATAATGTTAAATTAAAATTATATAAAATAAGAGGTGTGTATTATGTTAAACAAGAAAAGCGTAGAAGATATCCAGGTTACAGGTAAAAGAGTGCTTGTAAGATGTGACTTCAATGTTCCATTGGATGAGAACAGAAACATCACAGACGAAACAAGAATTGACGGTGCTTTGCCAACAATTAAGTACTTGATGGACAATGGTGCAAAGGTTATTCTTTGCTCACATATGGGTAAGCCAAAGGGTGAACCAAAGCCTGAATTGTCACTTGCTCCTGTTGCAAAGAGCTTGTCAGCTAAGCTTGGCAAGGAAGTTGTTTTTGCAGCTGACGATAATGTTGTTGGAGAAAATGCAAAGAATGCAGTTGCTGCTATGAACAATGGCGATGTTGTTTTATTGGAAAATACAAGATATAGAGCAGAAGAAACAAAGAATGTTGATGAATTTTCAAAGGAATTGGCATCTTTAGCTGATGTATTTGTAAATGATGCATTCGAAACAGCTCACAGAGCACACTGCTCAAATGTTGGTGTAACAAATTATTTGGATACTGCAGCAGCTGGATACCTTATTCAGAAAGAAATCGAGTTTTTAGGTAATGCAGTTAATAATCCTGTAAGACCTTGTGTTGCTATATTGGGTGGTTCAAAGGTATCATCAAAGATTTCAGTTATCAATAACCTTTTGGAAAAGGTTGATACATTGATTATCGGCGGCGGTATGGCGTATACATTTATGAAAGCTTTGGGAGAAGAAGTCGGCGATTCATTGCTCGAGGCTGATTACCTTGACTATGCTAAGGAAATGATGGACAAGGCAAAGGCTAAGGGAGTTAATTTGTTAATCCCTGTTGATACAGTTGTTGCAAAAGATTTTGCAAATGATGCTGAACATAAGACAGTTGCAAGAGGTGGAATTGAAGCAGGCTGGCAGGGTCTTGACATTGGAGAAAAGACAATCGAGCTTTACAAGGATGCTATCAAGAACGCTAAGACAGTTGTATGGAACGGACCTATGGGTGTGTTTGAAATGCCTAACTTTGCAAAGGGTACAAATGCTATAGCACAGGCTTTGGCTGAAATTGATGCTACAACAATCATCGGCGGCGGCGACAGTGTTGCTGCTGTTAATCAGGCAGGTCTTGGTGATAAGATGAGCCACATCTCAACAGGCGGCGGAGCATCATTGGAATTCTTGGAAGGTAAGGATTTACCAGGAATTGTTGCACTAAACGATAAATAATAAAGGAGAAAAACAAAATGGGAAAATATATAATTGCAGGAAACTGGAAGATGAACAAGCTTCCATCAGAAACATATGATTTCATTAAAGAAATCGAAAGTGTTACAAAGGGAGCTAACTGTGAAGTTGTTTGTTGCACACCATATGTTAACTTGACTGAAGCTGTAAGAGCAGCTAAGGGAACACATGTTAAAATAGGTGCAGAAAACTTGCACTTTGAAGATAAAGGTGCATTTACAGGAGAAGTAAGTGCTGATATGTTGTGTGATTTGGGTGTTGATTATGTTATAATCGGTCACTCAGAAAGAAGACAATACTTTGCAGAAACTGATGAAACAGTTAACAAAAAGACAATCAAGGCATTGGAAAAGGGATTAATTCCAATTGTTTGTGTTGGTGAATCTTTGGAAGAGAGAGAAGCAGGAATAACAATGGATTTGATTGCTATTCAAATCAAGAAAGCATTTGCAAACATCCCTGCTGAAGATGCAAAGAAGGTTGTTATAGCATACGAGCCAATCTGGGCTATCGGAACAGGTAAGACTGCAACAGCTGATCAAGCTGAAGAAGTATGTAAGGGTATAAGAGATATCATTGCAGAGCTATATTGTCCTAACTGCGCTAAAGAATTTACAATTCAGTATGGTGGAAGTATGAATGACCAGAATGCTGCTGAGCTTTTGGCAAAGCCAAATATCGATGGTGGTTTGATTGGCGGAGCGTCATTGGTTGCAGAGAAGTTTGCACCAATCGTTAAGGCTTGTGATTAATTTTAAATAAGTTAAAAGGGTGTCGTTAGTGCACCCTTTAATTATGAAAGGAATGATTTTTATGCCAAAAAGCCCTATTGCCCTGATTATATTGGATGGCTATGGAATGAATGATACTGTTGAGGGTAATGCGATTAAAGCTGCAAAACAGCCACATCTTGATGAGTATTTTGCTGAGTGTCCCAATACAATTTTATATGCAAGCGGAATGAGTGTTGGCTTGCCTGATGGTCAGATGGGAAATTCTGAGGTAGGACACACAAATATCGGTGCAGGCAGAGTTGTTTATCAGGAGCTTACAAGAATTACAAAGGCAATAAATGAAGAAGAAATTTATAAAAATGATGTATTGCTTGGAGCAATTGAAAATTGTAAGAAGAATAATTCAAGCCTTCATTTTGCTGGACTTTTGTCAGATGGCGGAGTTCATTCTCATATTGAACATCTATTCGGACTTTTAGAGTTTGCTAAAAAGAATGGACTAAAAGATGTTTTCGTTCACTGTATTATGGACGGAAGAGATGTTTCTCCGACATCAGGAATTGACTTTGTTAAAAAGTTGCAGGACAAAATGAATGAAATCGGTGTTGGTAAGATTGCAACTGTAAATGGCAGATATTATGCTATGGACAGAGATAATAATTGGGACAGAGTTAAAAAGGCATATGACGCTATTGTTAATGGCGAGGGAAACAAGGTTGAGGATGTTTTATCAGCTATTGAAAAATCATATGAAACAAAGGACGAAAATGGAGCTTTGTTAACTGATGAATTTATTGTTCCTATGGTAGTCTGTGAAAATGGAAAGCCAAACGGAACAATAAAAGCTAATGATTCTGTTATATTCTTTAACTTCAGACCTGACAGAGCAAGAGAAATCACAAGAACATTGGTTGATAAGGATTTTAATGGCTTTGACAGAGAGTTTATGCCACTTTATTATGTTTGTATGACTCAGTATGATGCAAGTATGCCAAATGTTCATATTGCATTTAAGCCTCAGACATTGAACAACACTTTCGGAGAATATATTTCATCAAAAGGCTTAA
This sequence comes from Clostridia bacterium, assembly GCA_045657585.1. Lineage (GTDB taxonomy): Bacteria > Bacillota > Clostridia > UBA1381 > UBA1381 > RGIG1988. The sequence continues at coordinate 4,741 of JAZOTJ010000061.1, forward strand.
AGCAGTTAAGAATCGCCGAAACTGAAAAATATGCGCACGTTACATTCTTCTTTAATGGCGGAGTTGAGGCTGTTTATGAGGGAGAGGACAGAAAATTGATAGCATCTCCTAAGGTTGCAACATATGATATGAAGCCTGAAATGAGTGCATATGAGGTTGCAGACGCTTGTGTTGAATTGATTAATGAAGATAAGTATGATTGCATAATTTTGAATTTTGCAAACTGTGATATGGTTGGACACACAGGTGATTTTGATGCAGCAGTTAAGGCTGTTGAGGCAGTTGACGAATGTCTTGGAAAGGTTGTTAATGCAATACTTTCAAAAAATGGTAAAGCGTTAGTAACTGCCGACCACGGAAACGCAGATTGTCTTGTTGACCCACAGACAAAAGGAGTGTTCACTGCTCATACAACAAACCCTGTTCCGCTTATTTTAATCGGTGCAGGCGATGTTGAACTTAAAAAAGGTAAGCTTTGTGACCTGACTCCAACAATGCTTGACTTGATGGGACTTGAAAAACCTGAGGAAATGTCAGGAGAAAGTCTGATTGTTAAATAATTAAATGAACCCCAAATTTATTGGGGTTCATTTTTGTTAAGGTACAATTTCGTCTAAAGATGCAAACTCATAGCCTTGTGAGCGTGCATAATCAATGATTTCACTCATTGCCTCGGCGTTATCTTTTGATACAGCGTGCAATAATAAAACTGCTCCATCGTGAAGATAAGGAGAAACCTGTGACAGAGCATAATCCTTGCCTTTTTGAGAATTTGTATCCCAGTCTTTATAAGCAAAACTCCAGAATACTGTTTTAAACCCCAGGTCATTTGCAACTGCAAGAACTTTTTGCGAAAAGACACCCTCGGGTGGTCGCATATATTTCATATCATAATTATAAAGCTCTTTAACCAATTCATTTAGTCCTGTCAATTCAGCTGATATTTTGTTCTCATCGGAAAGCTTTGCAAGGTTTGGGTGATTAATTGTATGGTTTCCGATTATATGTCCCTCATCTATCATTCTTTTTATCAGTTCGGTTTGTTCTTTTGCATAAGGTGCAGTTACAAAAAATGCGGCAGGAACATTTTTTTCTTTTAACACATCTAATATTTTTGAAGTGTGCCCATTTTCATATCCCTCATCAAAAGTAAGATATAATTTTTTTGGTTTGGCGTTGTCCATATAAAATGAGTTATATGAAGAAAGCATCTCTTTTTGAGAGGCAGGAATTTCGGGTTCCTGATTTCTGACTTTTTTTAAACCCCAGCCAATTGCTTTATTATCCAGTGCATCATATGCTGATTGAGAAGATGTTAATACATCATTATCAGCCACATTAAAGCTAACAAAAATGCCAGAGCAAACTGCTATTATGGTTGCTAAAATAGTAACATAAATATTTTTTTTCATAATTTCCTCCATTTATAAATTTTGTTGTTGAAAAATGTATTTTTTTGTTGTATAATAAAACTATGAAGGGAGGAATGATGATGTCAGACAAAATTGAATTTCGTAAGCGTCAGAGAGAAACAAAAAGAAAGATAAGAAACAGAAATATAATGATTTTGTTTGTTATCACTATACTCCTTGTTGTTGTTATTTCTGTTGGTAAAGCTATTTCAGGTTTTATAAAAAACAGACAGGATAATATTGAATTTATTTATAATGGTTATGTATATCCCGAGCTTCCTCCTAAAAATGCAGATATTTTAGTTGATGTAGGAAAGAGCGATGGTGTCAAAAAGGCATATCTTACTTTTGATGACGGACCAAATTACTCTGTAACAGCAAACATTCTTGATGTCTTGAGAAGATATAATGTCAAAGCTACATTTTTTATGGTTGGCTCACTAATTGAAAATAATCAGGGAGCTGCAAAGAGGGTATATGATGAGGGACATCTGTTGGCAAATCATTCCTATTCACATAAGTATAGTGAATTATATGCAGATACAGATGCATTTATGAATCAGATTAATCAGACGCAAGAGCTTATTTATAAAATTACTGGCAGTAAAAATTATCCCAAGGTTTGCAGACTTCCAGGTGGTGGATATAACAGCGGAACCTATGGAGAAGTAAAGCAAAACTGTAAGATTAAATTAGCTGAAGAAGAATATAAGTATTGTGACTGGAATGCATTGACGGGAGATGCTGAGAGCATAAATCCATCTGCTGATGCTATAATGTCAAGGCTTAAAAAAACTGTCGGACAAAAGGAAGATGTTGTAATACTTATGCATGATGCGCTTGCAAAGGGTATAACTGCAAAAACTTTGCCTGATGTTATAGATTATCTCATCAGTTGCGGATATGAATTTGATACTTTAGACAATGTATAAAAAAAGGATGCAATGCATCCTTTTTTATATAAAATCTTTCATCTTTTTAAATTTATCTTGTTCTATGAGGTCGTTATAGAATTTTAGTGCAGATATTTTTGGTTTTTTTGAAGCCATTACTCTAATGTCATTATCGTTTAAATTTCTGAAAAGCTCAATGGCATTGCTATTTGGAGAATCGACATTATGATAATCTGAATATGTCAAAATCTCTCCGATAGATAAGCCTGATATTTCAGAAATACGCATTATCTTTTCCATTGATGGTTGTGTTTTTCCACGCTCATAGCTTGAAATGGTATTTGCATTTACTCCTAATGCTTTTCCCATTTCTGCCTGGGTGTAGCCGCATCTTTTTCTTGCCTTATAAACTCCTGTACTGATATCTAATCCCATAATTTTTTCTCCTTTGTAAAATTATTTTTTATACTGTTTGTTTTTTTGCAATTGCAACAGGATAGCTTTCCTGACCGACAAGCTTTTTATCTTTTGTGATTGTAACTTCTTTATCAAGGATTGCACAATCCAATGATACATTTTCACAAATTACAGAGTCCTGCATAATGATTGAGTTTTTTATAACAGCACCCTTTTTGACGATAACGCCTCTTGAGAGTACAGAGTTTATAACAGTCCCCTCAATCAGACAACCGTTTGAAATAAGACTGTTTTCCACCTTTGCATTATCCTTATAAAGTGTTGGGGAAAGGTCTTTGTTTTTTGTATATATCGGATTTTGCGGGCTTAAGAGCTCGTTTCTGAAATTCTCATTTAAAAATAGCATATTATTTGCAAAGTATGATTTCAATGAGTCAATTTTATCGCAGTATCCTGTGAATTCATAACCATTAATATTTATACCCGATATTTTTTTTGAGAGTCCGTCTCTTACGAAATAATGCTCTCCCTTTGCGACACATTCATCAATGATGCTTTCTAACAATGCTTTTTCCATAACATATAATTCAAGACTCACATTTGTTGATTTAGGATACTGAGGTCTTACCTCAATATCTGTAACCCTGTTGTTTTCGTCAAGATTGATTAAGGTATACCTCGACAACTCCTGTTCGGATGCTTGGTCCATATTTTTATATACAACAGTGATATCTGATTGGCTTTCAATATGGTTTTCCATAACATCTTCAAAGTCAATGTTATAAATCAGATTATCCATAGATAAAATCACATAAGTCTGCTGACTCTTTCTCAAAAATTGTCTTGCGCCTGCAAGGCGGTCAAGGTCTCCTCGCGCATTAAAATAATTAATAGATGCCATATTTGGCGGAATGATATTAAGTCCATAGCTTTTCCTGTCCAAATCCCAGGGACTTCCTGATTTTAAGTGGTCCATCAATGAGCTGTAGTTGGACTCTGTAACAATTCCGATATTAATTATATTAGCATTTGCCATATTTGAAAGTATAAAGTCAATCATTCTGTAGCTTCCTGCAATAGGAAGAGCACCTGAAGCACGAAAGTCGGTAACAGGGGGTATTCTGTCGTCATTTGTAATGATTATTCCCATTGTATCTCTCATCTTTCACTCTCCCTTCTCAACCATTGAGCCGGTCGGAATGATTGCATTCATATCTATTTTAACTCCGCCCTCAACCAAAACAATATCGTTTGTGCAAAAGCCTGATGCATACTTATTATTTGCATCAGTCAGAGTACCTATCTGAACATTATCTGAAATGACGGCATTTTCGCCGATAACGGATTTTTTTATTATCGCATTTTTTCCTACTTTAACACCCGGCATTAAAACGGAGTTAATAACTCTTGCACCCTTTTCAATTATGACTTCACTTGAAATAATGGAATTATTGACCTCTCCGTTAATTATTGCACCTTCTTCTATTGTTGAATTAATGATTTTTGCATTCTGTCCCATATAATGAGGGGGAAGAGGCATAGTCCTTGAAAAGATGTTCCATTTTCTGTCAGTAATATCAAATTCAGACGGAGTCTTTAAAAGGTCCATATTAGCCTCCCAAAGACTGTTGATAGTTCCGACATCTTTCCAGTAATCATCAAATTTCCAGCTCACCATTTTTTCGTTATTTTTAAGCATTGCAGGAATAATATTCTTACCGAAATCATTTGATGAGTTGGGATTGTTTTCATCTTCTGTAAGATATTTTTTCAAAATTTCATAATCAAAAATATAAATACCCATTGAAGCAAGATTGCTTTTTGGATTTTTGGGTTTCTCTTCAAATTCAATGATATTTCCCTCGTTATCAACATTCATAATACCAAATCGGCTTGCTTCTTCCCAGGGAACAGGCATAACTGCAATTGTTATAGCTGCTCCTGATTTTTTATGAGCCTTTAGCATTTTACCATAATGCATTTTATAAATGTGGTCGCCTGATAAAATCAGAACATTTTTTGGGTTAAATCTTTCAAGGAATCCTAAATTCTGATATATAGCATTAGCAGTTCCTTTATACCATTCTCCTGCTTTTGCACTCTGATATGGAGGCAATACATAAACACCTCCGTGATTTCTGTCTAAATCCCATGGATTTCCATTTCCAATATAAGTATTAAGCTCAAGAGGCTGATATTGTGTTAGAACCCCGACAGTATCAATTCCTGAATGAGTACAGTTTGAAAGAGGGAAGTCAATAATCCTGTACTTTCCGCCAAAATTTACTGCAGGCTTTGCCACATTCTTAGTCAGAGCACCGAGTCGGCTGCCTTGTCCGCCTGCAAGTATCATAGCGACACAATCTTTTGAAATCATAGAGTTACCTTCTTTTCATTTATTTTTTTTCGTGGCTTTCGCTTTATATATATTGTTGACAGTCCGCTTATATCAAACGATATTGTGTAGTCAAATGAGTTGTATTTTTGTTTTTTTGCTTTTAGAATAATTGGTTTTGAAGCTCTTTTTCCACCGTATGTTGCAGATGAGCTGTCTAAAACAATTTCATAATCTCCTGACTGTTTTACACCTATAGTATATTTTTTCCTAAGAACTGGTGTAAAATTTGAAACAACTATAACATAATCATTTTTCTTTTTTGACTTTCTGATAAATGAAATTACAGAATTATCGCAATCATTATCATTAATCCATTCAAACCCGTCCCAGCTGTCATCTATTTGCCAGAAAGGCTTGTTTTCAAGATAAAAATGATTAATAGCCTTTGAATATTCTAAAAGCATCTGATGATTTTCATTATCCAAAACATTCCATTCAAGCTCCTCTGAATATCTCCACTCTAAAAACTGTCCGAATTCTCCGCCCATAAATATAAGCTTTTTGCCGGGTAGAGCTATATAATATCCCAAAAGAGCCTTGTATGACTCGAATTTATCCTCGTATGAACCGAACATTTTGTCAATTAAAGAATGCTTTCCGTGCACAACCTCATCGTGTGACAGCGGAAGAATAAAGTTTTCAGAATAAGCGTAAAACATCAAAAATGTTAGCAGATTATGGTTTGATTTTCTAAAATATGGGTCCATTGACATATATCTTAGTGTATCATTCATCCAACCCATATTCCATTTGAAATTAAATCCTAATCCTCC
>JAZOTJ010000062.1:0-3662 GCA_045657585.1 Clostridia bacterium
TCAATGCATTTTTTCTGAACAAGCCCGTATCTATCCAATTTTTTTTGTGATACAGGAGATACCCACATAAATGTATCAGCATTTTCTGAAAGAAGGTCAAATTGACTCGCACGTTCAAATATGAATATGCGACGATTAATATTATCATGAAGTTCGTCTTTCGCCACTTTTGAAAGAGATAAGGAAGGAACATAAGGATCTGCGTGGGCAATTTCGATATATGGTGAAAGGTCCTCAAAAGTGATATCTTCTTTTTTGGCAAGCGGATTATCCTGGCTCATAATAAGAACATAAGAAAACTCTGCTATCATCTCGTAAGAAAGACTTTTTTCTTCGAGCATTGATTTAAAGAATTTATCGTAATTTTCCGCATATCGGATAATTCCCAATTTATAGTCTTTATCAAGAACATTTTTTATCGTTCTCTGTGAGTTGGTTTCTTTGTAGAATATTTCAGCCGGATCATCGCTGAGGCATTTTGAAAACTCAACAAAAGCATCGGAAATATAGCTGGCACGAGGAACAGAAACAGAAAATTTCTGTTTTTTGGGCGAACCTTGCTTATAAAGGTCTTCTACATCATTAATTTGCTTCAAAATGCTTTGAGCATAACTTATAAACTCCTCACCTTCAGGAGTAAGCACCATACCCTTTGCACTTCGATCAAATATAGTAATTCCAAGATGTGATTCAAGTTCCTTAATAGAACGACTTATATTAGGCTGAGCAATAAATAAAGCATCGGCAGCCTTGTTAAGGGAGCCAAGCCTTGCAACCTCAACAGCATATTTCATATGTAGTATATTCATAATAGCACCTACCTTCTTGCTATTTTTGTTTTAAGTATACCATATTTATGCTCGTATTTCAATCCGCACAATAAACAAAATTATTTTTTATTAAAAATATTTGTAATTATACTTATTTAACATTAATTATAATTTTTCCTTTTTTCATTGCATAATCATAGGCAACTTTTGTACCGCTTTTAGGCTGATAATCTGTTAAATCGCTTTTATTGTTTCTACGCCTTGTGGGAAGATAATTCTCATCGTAATAAACCACGCAGAATTTGCTATGGTTAATCATTTCCTGATTCCGTTCCACATAGGAAGCTCTGCCTGAATTTTTAATCTGCTCCGGGTAATATGTATCCTCGTAATGTTTAAGCAAGCTATCTTCATACCAGTCGGGAATATGTTGATATGCTGACCTCACATAAATACGCTTTATGTGAGGATATTTTTCTTTCAGTTCGGTAACGGTTTTATGGCATAAGTCATCAAATTGACTTTTGCTCCCGAAGAGGAAGGTATCAATTTTTTGATTTACAATTAAATTCTCTATAATTTCATACAGGTTATTTTTCAATTCTACCGTTTCATTAATCTTTCTGTGACCGAAGAAACAGCAGGATTTCTCTTTATCTATATCGGGCATTCTTGCTTCAAAACCCCTTTCACACATAATCAGCATTATGTGGCTAACTGAGATTGCTGAAATAAAAAAATCACCGTCTCAGGTGATTGAGGTTACCACAAATTCAAAAGAGCCTCAGACCAATGAGTCCTAAGTTTTTCATTGGTCTATTTGCCATGTGCAAATTTTATAAAACATTTCTATTTATGCTTGAAACATTGACCTTTATGTATTTTCGTGGTATAATTTATTCAAATATTTTAATTGTTTTGCCACATAATGCTGATTATGTGGTTTTTTAATTTTGCATCCGCACGAGTCCCATTCTCTGCATTTGTCTGCGGTGGGTGGAACCATTTTCTATGGTATAAATTCTGGTAGTATTTACACTTGAGTGACCGAGTATATCTGCCAGGCGGACGATATCTTTTTGCAGTGAGTAGTAGGTTCTTGCGAACAGGTGGCGGAGGTTATGTGGGAACACTTTTTCTTTTGAAACTCCGGCAGTTTCGCATAGCTGCTTCATTGATTTCCATATCGAGTGTCTGTCCACAGGCTGACCTTTTCTTGTTACGAACACACTGCCAGAAGTGATATGCCTTTCCTTTATATATTTTTTAAGGAGAGTACACAATTCTCTGGGCAAGATTATCATTCGAATTTTACCTTTCAACCTAACCTGTGCCTGACCTGTCATCACAGAATTTACATCCACATATTTTAATTCACTTACACGGATCCATGTGGCACATATAGTCTGCATGATGAGATAGAGTCTTTCATTCTTTTTACTCTTTGCCGCTTTCAACAGTCTTTCATACTCAGCCTTGGTCAACTCCTTTTCACTTTGACAGAAGATTTGTCTTTGCACTTTTAAGTTCTTTACCTTCAGGTCATATCTTTCAATGAAGGTGAAGTATCCGTTAAGGGAGGACAGTACGGAGTTTACACTTGCCGGGACATACTGCTGTGTTAACATATTTTTATACTCAAGCACAAGTGTTTTTGTAAGTTCATTGCCCGCTGTCCAATTTACAAATGCAGTGATGTCATGGATATATTTTTCGATAGTGACAGAGCATTTTTCTTCCTCGATTAAATAATTTTTGTACTCATTAATAGTGCGTTTAGTAATTTCATTCATGATTCAACAACTCCTTTTCAAATATTATATACCGAATATTTTTTTCGAATACAGTTTTGAAAATTTGTTGTCAATGTTTCAGCTTATTAATTTCAAAAGGCGATTGCACATTCGTTAATCGAACTGCAATCGCCTTAAGTCATTTGTATGCTTTGCCATATTTTTTCACCTCCTGTTGACACAAAGCATACCACAGAAGAGAGAGGAAGTCCACGAAGGATTTTACAAACGTCCATGTCGTTTCTGTACATTTTCGATTGCGACTTCTTCAATGTATTCCTCATAGTATTCATCATACTCACCGCTGGCAATGAGATTTTGTTTCTCAATGCTGACGGCAAGTTTGAAGAGCATGTCCGATACTCTGTCCGCATGATGCTCTATGGTACAGTCCACTGCCTGAACCAAAATCTTATTTATGTTGTCGCTGTTTGCTTCATAATGCAGCTTTGTAAGGTACTCATTGATAGCCTTATTGCAGAGGTCGCTCTCGCTTTTGAAGCCCAGCAGTTTAACATAATTTTTAATTTCAGTTCGTACCGCAGGCGGCACATTGAATGTCATCTTTTCTCTTTTCATAATAAAATTCACCTTCCTTTTATAGATTTACATATGCATTCCCATGCCATGATCACGTCTGTATTCTTTTTCTCTTTCCTTGGAGTCGACAATTGATTTTGTGAAGCCTTCCTCAATGTCTTTCTGAATTGACTGCTCAAACATTTTACAGAGACTGAATACAATGTCACCAAAGACAGGCGAGGCATCAACTTTATTTGTGTAAATATTTCCTTGTCTGTTATCTTTTAATGCAGTTTTTAAGCACAGCATTTTGCAACCGTCTTTCGAAGTTTTTGTTCTTCTCAAGGACATCAAAGCTTTTCTCAGGGTGCTTGCGATAGTATCTTTGATTGGCGAGCTGTAGCTGACACCACTGACGATACAACTCTTGCAGGTTATCATCCTTGCAGACAACTTTTACAACTGCATCGACCTTTTCTTTTTGCTCATGAGAAATGAATTTATAATTCCTCTTGCCGGAGTACCCATCGAGAGAGAATTTTAACTCATTGAAGGCTTCAACAAATTCATCATTTGC
>JAZOTJ010000063.1:0-4614 GCA_045657585.1 Clostridia bacterium
CAGATTATGGTTTGATTTTCTAAAATATGGGTCCATTGACATATATCTTAGTGTATCATTCATCCAACCCATATTCCATTTGAAATTAAATCCTAATCCTCCATTTTCGATGGGAGAAGTGACATTGGACCAGGCAGTTGACTCTTCAGCAATCATAAGAATATTCGGGAATTCCTTAAATAGTATTTTGTTCATATTCTGAATAAAAGCTATTGCCTCAAGATTTTGGTTTCCGCCATAAATATTAGGTATCCACTCGCCATTATTTCTGCTGTAATCACGATAGAGCATAGAAGAAACTGCATCAACTCTTAAGCCATCAAAATGATATTCATTAAGCCAGTAATGAGCAGAGGATAATAAAAAGGAAATAACCTCGCCTTTAGAATAGTCAAAAACCATCGTGCCCCAATCCTTGTGTTCGCCAAGTCTTGTGTCGGCATATTCATATTCTGGCATTCCATCAAAGCGATATAATCCAAAAGCATCTTTTGGAAAATGTGCTCCGACCCAATCCATAATTACACCAATACCCATATTATGAAATTTATCTATAGCATATTTCAAATCCTCAGGAGTTCCATAACGTGAGGTGGGGGAGAAAAAGCCTGTAACCTGATAACCCCATGAACCATCGAAGGGATGTTCGCAAATAGGCATAAATTCAATATGCGTATATCCCAATTCTTTGATATAGTCGCATAATTCGTCACACAATTCGCGATAGTTATAAAAGCTTCCGTCAGCGTGTGTTTTCCAGCTTCCCGCATGAACCTCGTATATAAGCATTGGCTTATCATATGGTGGTGTTTTCTCTCTCTTTTTAATCCATTTGGAGTCTGTCCAACGATAGTTATCGGAATCATATATAACAGATGCAGTGCCAGGTCTCAGTTCGGAGTAAAACGCGAATGGATCGGCTTTGTATAACAGTTCACCCTTATTTGTTCTGATTACATATTTATATAAATCGTTGTGATGAACACAGTCGAATTCTCCGACCCATACACCAGTTGTACCAATTTTTTGAAGAGGAAATTGTTCTGAATTCCAATTGTTAAATGTTCCTGTGAGAAAAACAGACTGTGCATTCGGAGCCCACAGAGCAAAACGCCATTTGTTATTTATTTTATGAGCACCAAGAAATTGATATGACATAAAATTAGTACCTTCATTAAAAAGGTATAATTGATATTCACTTATTTGGGTATCTTGTATATTGTTTTTGTCTGACATTGGTTGATAACTTCCTTTTTTTATTATAACACATTATAATATTTATGTAAATCTGATTGTATGATAAAATTTAATAATCCTTTTTTAATATATTCTCAAATTATGTTTTTTATAATATTATTATGCCCGAAATTTTTGAAAAAATAAAAAAATGACTGAACATAAGTTCAATCATTTAAGCTTCTATTGACAGTGAGGGGATTGCATTTAAAGATAAGTCTGCAAAGTTTTTGTCTTTCGACAAATAATAACCTGCACAAGCTATCATTGCTGCATTGTCAGTACACAAAACGGGAGACGGATAAAGGACATCAATTCCTTTTTTTTGTGCAAGCCTTGTCATTTTATCTCGTAGTTGAGAATTTGATGCAACTCCGCCTGCAATTGTTATAATTTTTGAATTATTTGAAATTGCAGCCTCGATTGTGTGTTCGCATAAAACATCTGTAACAGCTTCCTGAAAACTTGCAGCAACATCGGCTTTGTTGACAGTGACACCTTGTTGTTCAGCCTTATGAAGATAATTTATTACTGAAGTTTTGACTCCACTGAATGAGAAATCAAGAGAGTCTTTATCGATTCTGACTCTTGGGAAGCTTATAGCTTGAGGATTTCCTTCTTTTGCTAACTTATCAATCAAAGGACCGCCAGGATATCCAAGTCCTAAAACACGCGAAATTTTATCAAAAGCCTCGCCTGCAGCATCATCTCTTGTTCTGCCAAGAATTTTAAATGAATTAAAATCTTCCACCAAGACAATGTGAGAATGTCCGCCTGATGCAACAAGGCAGACAAAGGGAGGATTTAAATCCTTATGGGCTAAGAGATTGGCCATTATATGACCTTTGATATGATGAACTGGTATAAGAGGTTTTTTTGCAGCATATGCATATGCTTTTGCAAAAGATACTCCGACCAACAGTGCACCAACCAATCCGGGTCCGTAGGTAACTGCGATTGCATCAATATCATCGAGTGTGACATTTGCAGATTCCAGAGCCTCCTGGACTACAGCATCAATATTTTCAATATGTTTTCTTGATGCAATTTCAGGAACAACCCCACCATATTTTTTGTGTAAATCTATCTGAGAATTAATTACATTGGAAAGAATTTCTCTGCCATTTCTTACGACTGCTGCTGCAGTTTCATCGCAGGAGCTTTCAATTCCAAGTATGAGTTTATCCATAGTTTATTTCCTTTCATAGTATCAGATCCATAAGAATAGCATCCTCAGTCGGATTTTTATAATAATCCTTTCTTTTGCCAACTGTTTTGAAGTTAAATTTCTGATACAGATTAATCGCAGCAACATTACTTTCTCTGACTTCCAAAGACAAGGAAACAAGTGTTTTGTCATATGCTTTTTTTATTAATTTTTCAAGCATTTTTTCGGCAATCTTTTGTCGCCTGTATTCTTTCAAGACAGCTATATTAGTTATCTGTCCCTCATCTACGACCTCCCAGAAGCCTGCATATCCGACAATCTTATTATCTGAACGTGCAATCACATAATGACTCAGAGGGTTTGAAACTTCATTTAAAAATGAGTTTTCAGACCAGGGAAGAGAAAAACATTCTTTGTCAAGACAAGCCAACTCTTTTGCATCAGCTTTTGTTATATCCCCAAAACTAATCATAATTATTCCTGTACTTCAGAGTTATTCTGAATTTCTTCAAGCTTGTTGCAAAGCTGAGTAAGTGCAATATATAGCTTGTCACATACTTCAATGTAATCCTCGACATCTCCGCCGAATGGGTCCTCAACATCTCCGCTCAAATCTGCGAGCTCGCAAAGTGTGCAGGTTTTTTCTTTTGCCATATCCTGCAGGACCATTTTATGAGCTTCTGTCATTGTGATAATTAAATCACTTTTTTCGATAAGTTCAGGAGTGATTTGCTGTGAAGAATGTTCAGATAAATCAATGTCATATTTTCTTATTGCTTCAATTGCTTCAGGAGTAGCTTTTTCTCCATCTGTTGCGAACATTCCTGCTGATTCAATTCTTGCATCAATATTATTTTCTTCGCATAGCTTATACATAATTGCAGCTGCCATAGGACTTCTGCAGGTGTTTCCTGTGCATACAAATAATAAATTCAAAATATTCACCTCTTGTTAAATGTTTAGTGCAGATTTAGCCAGAGAATCTGCAAGATCATTATATTTATCTCCCGAATGACCTTTAACTTTAATAAAGTTAACAGCCAGTCTGTCTTTGATACTATCATAGAAAAGTGCATAATTTATAGTGCCGGGTTTATTTGATTTCCACTCTTTGGTGCACCATTTTTCAATGCCTGCATAATCGTAGTATATATCTATGCATTTTATGTTATTTTCAATGCAATATTGCATAACAAATTCACTTCCCTTGATTTCGCCTGCAACATTACGCATATTAATTAATTCCACATCAGAAAAAGCTTTTGAAAATTTTTTTGTTTCGCCATTATAAAAAATAACTGCTCCATAGGAAAACATTTTAATTTCGTTTGAATAGCTCCCGTCAATATATGCAACTGCCTTATTTTCAGAAATTATCATTCTTGTCTGATTATTCATATAGTTTTCGGCTTCATCCAAAGTCATAAAGCCTTTAAATTCAGCATTTGAAAATCCTAAAATCTGTTCCTGACATTCTTCCCAACTGTTGTAAATACCGACATTTTTACCTTTTCGGACAGCATAATACTTTTTCAATTCTACACTCCGTTCATACTTATAATGCAGTAAAACATTTAGTATTGTTTTTTTATCTTATATATGATATAATAAAATGAGTAAAAAGTCAAATATTTTTTTGATTGTGTGAATTATCCAATATGTGAGGAAACGAAAATGAAATTACCGAAGGATTTTGAAAACAGAATGAAGGAAATGCTTGGCGAAGAGTATGATTTGTTTTTAAAAGCATTTACAGATGGCGAAGGTCATGTTGGTATAAGACTTAATAATAAAAAAACAAATGTTATGGAATTATTTTGTGATATACTCAAGGATTGTGAGAAAGTAGAATGGTGTGATAATGGATATTATTGCAATAAGGACATAATTTCGGGGAATCATCCGTATCATTTGGCAGGACTTTGTTATTTTCAGGAGCCATCTGCAATGTCAAGCGTTGAGGCACTTGGAATAGAGCCTGATGATTATGTTCTTGATTTGTGTGCTGCACCAGGTGGTAAAGCAACACAGGCAGGAACCAAACTATCAGAGAATGGTCTATTGATTGCCAATGAAATCATACCTAAAAGAGCACAAATTCTTGCGGAGAATATAGAGAGAATGGGAATTTCAAATGCAATTGTTACGAATGAAACACCAGAAAGGCTGTCAGAAAGATTTGAAGGATTTTTTGATAAGATAATTGTTGA
>JAZOTJ010000064.1:0-4231 GCA_045657585.1 Clostridia bacterium
GTTTATGCATTTTGCATTTTAGGAGGATTTTATGGGACTTACTATTGGACAGAAACTCATAGCTGCTCATCTTCGCAGTGGTGAGATGGTCGTTGGCAATGATGTAGGCCTTCGAATCGACCAGACACTTACTCAGGATGCTACAGGAACAATGGCATATCTTGAATTTGAGGCTATGGGAGTTCCGAGAGTAAAGACTGAGAAGTCTGTTGCATATATTGATCACAATACATTGCAAAGTGGATTTGAAAATGCGGATGACCACAGATTTATCGGCAGTGTATGTAAAAAACATGGTATATATTTTTCAAGACCAGGTAACGGAATTTGTCATCAGGTTCATCTTGAAAGATTTGGTATTCCAGGGAAAACATTAATAGGTTCTGACTCTCATACACCAACAGGTGGCGGTATCGGAATGATAGCTATTGGTGCAGGCGGAATGGACGTTGCAGTCGCTATGGGTGGCGGTGCTTACTATATTACCTGTCCTAAAGTTGTCAAGGTTGAATTAACAGGAAAACTAAACCCTTGGGTTGCAGCTAAAGATGTTATTCTGGAAGTTTTAAAAAGACTTTCAGTTAAAGGCGGAGTGGGAAAGGTTATAGAATATTGCGGCGAAGGTGTCAAGACTTTATCTGTCCCTGAAAGAGCAACTATAACAAATATGGGTGCAGAGCTTGGTGCAACTACATCTATATTCCCATCAGACGAAACAACAAGACAATTCTTAAAAGCGCAGGGCAGAGAAGAACACTATACTCCATTATCAGCGGATGCGGATGCGGAGTATGATGAAATAGTTAAAATTAATTTATCAGAGCTTGTTCCTTTAGCTGCCTGTCCTCATTCACCTGATAATGTTAAAACAGTAGAAGAGATTGGTAAACTTAAAATTGACCAGGTATGTATCGGTTCATGCACAAACTCATCATTGCTTGATATGTTAAAGGTGGCACATATTCTGAAAGGAAAAACAGTTCATCCTGATGTATCTCTGTCAATTGCTCCCGGTTCAAAACAAGTTTTAAATATGCTTGCTAAAAATGGTGCATTGTCTGTTATGATTGAAGCAGGTGCAAGAATTCTGGAAAGTGCTTGCGGACCTTGTATTGGAATGGGACAATCTCCTAATTCAAAAGGTATATCTTTAAGAACTTTCAATCGTAACTTTGAAGGAAGATCAGGAACAAAAGACGGACAGATTTATCTTGTTTCTCCTGAACTTGCTGCTGTATCTGCATTGACAGGTTATTTGACAGACCCAAGAGAATTGGGAGATATGCCTGATTTCAAATTACCTGATTATTTTGATATTAACGACAATATGGTTGTTCCACCTGTTAAGGCTGAGGAAATGGACAGTGTTGAGGTGTTGAGAGGTCCTAACATTAAGCCGTTCCCTGTTTCAGAGCCTTTGGCAAAGAATATAGAAGCAAAATGTTCGCTAAAGGTTGGAGATAATATCACAACCGACCATATTATGCCTGCTGGTGCAAAGATATTGCCACTTCGTTCAAACATTCCTGAAATTTCAAAGCATTGCTTTGCAGTATGTGATGAAAGTTTCTATCAAAGAGCGCTTGATATGGGTAAATCAATTATTGTCGGCGGCTCAAACTATGGTCAGGGCTCATCAAGAGAGCACGCAGCTCTTGCACCGCTTTATCTTGGTGTTAAAGCAGTTATCACTAAGTCATTTGCAAGAATACATATGGCAAATCTGGTTAATGCAGGAATATTGCCGCTGACATTTGAAAATGAGACTGATTATGACAAAATTGCTCAGGAAGATGAGTTATTTATTGAAAATGTTTCTGAACAAATTAAGACAGGTGATATTATAAAGGTTAAAAATATAACTAAGAACTTTGAGTTTAATACTATATTATCTGTTTCCGAAAGACAAAAAGAAATGCTTTATGCAGGCGGTCTTTTGAACTATACTAAGACATTATCTGAGTAATTGGGGGAGAAAAAATGGCTAAGATTAAGATGACAACTCCATTGGTTGAAATGGATGGAGATGAAATGACCAGAATTATCTGGAAAATGATAAAGGATATTATATTAATACCGCATATCGACTTAAAAACAGAGTATTATGATTTAGGACTTGTACACAGAAATGAAACTGATGATAAAGTTACATTTGATAGTGCTGAGGCAACAAAGAAATACGGAGTAGCAGTTAAATGTGCAACAATTACTCCGAATGCTGCAAGAATGCCTGAATACAATTTAAAACAAATGTGGAAATCTCCAAATGGTACTATAAGAGCGATATTAGATGGTACAGTTTTCAGAACACCTATCCTTGTAAAAGGAATCACACCATATATTCCTACCTGGACAAAGCCAATCACAATTGCAAGACATGCATATGGTGACGTTTATAAGAATGTAGAAATGCAGGTGCAAAAAGGCTCAAAGGCAGAGCTTGTTTGTACAGATAAAGATGGAAATATCACAAAGGAAACTATCTTTGATTTTGCTGATACAGACGGAATTATTCAGGGACTTCACAATAAGGATAATTCAATCGGAAGCTTTGCAAGAGCATGCTTCAACTTTGCAATTGACACTAAGCAGGATTTGTGGTTTGCAACAAAGGATACAATTTCTAAAAAATATGACCACAGATTTAAGGATATTTTTGCAGAAATTTATGAAAACGAATATAAAGAAAAGTTTGAAGAACTTGGTATCGAGTATTTCTATACTTTGATAGATGACGCTGTTGCAAGAGTTGTTCGTTCAAATGGCGGATATATCTGGGCTTGTAAGAATTATGACGGTGATGTTATGTCAGATATGGTTGCAACTGCTTATGGTTCGCTCGCTATGATGACATCAGTTCTTGTTTCTCCAGATGGAATTTATGAATATGAGGCTGCTCACGGAACTGTACAAAGACATTACTATAAACACTTAAAAGGCGAAAAGACATCAACAAACTCTGTTGCAACATTGTTTGCATGGACAGGAGCATTAAGAAAGAGGGGAGAGCTTGATAATCTTCCTGATTTGATGAAATTTGCAGACGATCTGGAAAAAGCAACAATAATGACAATTGAAAATGGAATTATGACAGGAGATTTGGCAGCGTTGTCAACTCTTGAAAATAAGAAAACTGTTGACACAGAAACATTCCTTATCGAGGTTAATAAGACATTAGAGAGTATAATGTAAAAAAATGGTGTAGCATTTAATGCTACACCATTTTAAATTAAAAATCAAATTTTGGTAGGTTATCAAGACTTTTTTGTATTTCTTCATCGCTTGGTATGTAGTCAGTCATAATTCCGTCATGGAATTTTCCATAAGACATCATATCAAAATAGCCTGTTCCTGTAAGACCAAATACAATTGTCTTTTCTTCTCCTGTTTCCTTACATTTGAGAGCTTCATCAATAGCAACTTTGATTGCGTGTGAGCTTTCAGGAGCAGGGAGGATACCTTCTATTCTTGCAAATTCTTCTGCAGCTTTAAATACTTCTGTTTGCTTAACACTTACAGCTTCCATAATTCCGTCATCATATAATTGTGACAGAATTGAGCTCATTCCGTGATATCTCAAACCGCCTGCGTGTGATGCTGCAGGAATGTATCCGCTGCCAAGAGTATACATTTTCTGCAAAGGACAAACCATACCTGTATCACAATAGTCATAAGCATATTTTCCTCTTGTAAGACTCGGGCAGGAAACAGGCTCAACAGCAATAATTCTGCAATCAGATTCACCTTTTATTTTATCTCTTGCAAACGGAGAAATCAATCCGCCAAGATTAGAACCGCCGCCTGCACAACCGATAATTATATCCGCTTTTTCGCCGTATTTATCAAGGGCTGTCTTTGTTTCAAGTCCTATAACTGTCTGATGTAGTAATACCTGATTTAAAACACTTCCCAAAACATATCTGTATCCCTCTGTCTTTGTTGCAACTTCAACAGCTTCAGAGATTGCACAACCCAAGCTTCCGTTTGTGCCTGGGAATTTTTTTAGAATTTCTCTTCCGATTTCTGTATCCATAGATGGTGATGGTGTAACGGATGCACCATATGTTCTCATAACCTCGCGTCTGAAAGGCTTTTGTTCATATGAGCATTTAACCATAAACACCTTACATTCCAAATCAAAGTATGAACAAGCCATTGAAAGAGCAGTGCCCCATTGACCTGCACCAGTTTCAGTTGTAACACCTTTTAAGCCCTGTTTTTTTGCATAGTA
>JAZOTJ010000065.1:0-18768 GCA_045657585.1 Clostridia bacterium
TCCTTTAATTTCATCATAAATGCGGGCAACATAATATCCGATAACACCAAGACTTATCATCATAATACTTCCTATAAATATCAGGATAATTATAACGGTTGTCATACCTTCAAGGGCGATACCACGAATTTTATCTATAAGTGCCCATACACTGAAAACAGCAGTAATAATAAGCATCATAACGCCAAGCACAGTTACTATTTGCATTGGTGCTGTTGAATAAGCAGAAATATTTGAAACAGCATATTTCAAAAGAGCTATGGCAGACCATTTTGATTCACCTTCAAGTCTTTCATTTACCTCAAATTCAACCGTTGTTTTGTGATATCCAACCCAAAAAGAAATTGCTCTGAAAAAGCCTTTTCTTTCGGGGATTTTATTGAGTATATCTATAACCTTACGGTCAAGCAGTTTAAAGTCAGAAGCGTTTGACATATCAAATCCTACTACCGAACTGATAACCCTATAAAACTTCCTTGCAGCAAAGCCATACATTTTGCTTTCGTTGCCTCTTGTTTTTTTAATACCCTCAACGATTTCATATCCGTCTTGCCATAAACGATACATTTCGACAATTTTCTCGGGTGGATGTTGCAGATCGCAATCAATTACAACAGCCGCATCTCCTGCAGCACTTGCAAGACCTGCCGATATGGCTGCTTCTTTTCCGAAGTTTCTCGAAAAATGCAGTCCATATATATTTTTTTCTTTATCAGCCAATTTCTTTATTTTTTCATATGTAGCATCCATAGAACCATCATCAATAAAAATAATTTCATTATCAATTTCCGCTTCTCTTAAAATCTTCGATATTGTGTAGTAGGCTCTTTCTACGGATAATTCCTCGTTGTATGCAGGAATAATTACGGATAGCATTTAAACACCTCCTGAATCTTCATAAAAAACTTTCTCAAGCCGTGCTACCGTCATAGGCTTGTAATAGAAATACCCCTGAAGAAAATCACATCCGGCTTTTATTGCCGCTTCTTCTTGTTCTTTCGTTTCTACACCTTCGCACAATGTCTTAAATCCAATATCGGAAGCTGTGCGAATAATGTTTTTCAAAATAATAAATCCTGTATCTGTAACCGAATTCTGTGTTATCGTTTTATCAATTTTCACAATAGAAATATCAAGATGTTGCAAATCGCCAAAGGTTGTATATCCGCTTCCAAAATCGTCAAGCAAGATAGATATACCTTTTTCTTTAAGAATTGACAGGTTATCTATCATTTGTTTTCTTGCATCGTTGGTTAAGCTTTTATCTTCTAATATTTCAACTGCAAGGCATGAAAACTTCAAATCATACTTTTCTACAATGCTAATTATTTTCTCTGCAAACTGAGGATCGCATAAAGTTGACCTTGAAAAATTGATATTATATTTATATGATTCCCTTTGTTTTTTATCATTTGAAATCCATTTACAGTTTTTTTCAAAAATATAATAATCGAATTTATCATTTAGTCCTACGGAATCTACTGCAGACAAAAAGCTACTCGGGCTTAAAACACCCTCGCTTTCTGAATTCAAACGAGACAAAACCTCTGCGCCAATTATTTTCCTGGTTTTTGCATCCAAAACGGGCTGATATTCAAGGAAGAATCGGTTGTTATCAATTTCCTTTTCTATATTATTTTCTATTTTTATTTTTTTTTCAAGAGCTTTTCCGCCGATGACATTCCATTCGGCATACGGAATCTTTTCGTTTTTAGCAAGCAAATATGCTTGTTTTGCACGACCTATTGCATCATCAAACGTAACCTCTGTACCAAAGGCAAAATATGATCCTGTTCTAATGTCGATAATATTAAGTGCACTATGCTTGAGAAGACATTTATTTAATTCAGCAAAACAATTTTCGATTTTCCTACGTGCAGTCTCTATATTCCATTTTGAAAAAACAACAAAGTTTTTTTCTCCATATATTGCAATATTACTTTCATCATCATTTGAAAAAGCATCCAGTAAAACTGACTTTATTTCAGAAAAAACAACCAATGTCTGATGCGCAGAATAAAGACTTCTGAAATTATCCAAAGATATTTTCGCATAGAGAATACACCTATCCTCTTTTAATCTCCCTGATTTTTCAAAGGAAGCTTTCAATTTATTTAAATTTACAAAGTCCTTTTCTTCGCTGCCGTTTGCAGTTTTGGCTCCTTTTATGGCAAAATATACACCAATAGCAGCAAGAACAATAAAACATAAAATTAAAATGGTTATGATTATGTATGGGTATTCAAATATCTGCATATGTTAAGCTCCTATTTTTTCATTTTGAAAAAGTCGGAAATTCCAAGCTTCCGCCTGAATGTTTAAGTCCTATTTTTTTTGCACTTTCAATGCACTTAATTCCATCTATGCGCGCTCTTTTTTTACGTCCGGGAATTTCCGTCAGAAGATACGGTATTCCAAATAAAAGCATTGCTTTTATCAAATTTGTCTTCGAAATACCTTTTCTTTTATATTCTGCCAGGATTTCAAACATGGCATAGTTTAACGCATCTTCATTAAATGCTTTTGTTTTGCGATTCGCTTCCTTCAGCCATTTATAAAATTCGCAAAACTTACCTATATCTGTGTTCTCCCTGAAATAAATTCCTTTGATATAAAACTCCTCTTGCTCCGAATCCATAACACCAAGGAGCTTGCCACAATAGTTTTTTTGAATGGCAACAACTTCTTTGTGTTGTTTTTCAAGAGTTGTTTCTGTAATCTGCTTATCGTGAAGTCTGTATATCATAAGATACTGGGGCATAATCTCAATATCATAGCCTGCCATTACAAATCTTGTCCAAAGTTCCATATCTTCGGTGCAGGTAAAGTTTTTATCATAACCCAAACTTCTGATTGCATCAGCTTTTGCAATAATTCCAGGGTGGAGTATCGGATTAGTAACTAAAAGCAACGCTTTTATGGATTCCTTGTCACTTTTTCCGCCACATCCTCCTGAAGAAATCACTCCATTTTTAAGTGTCATAAATCTACAAGAAGACAGTGCGACTTTAGGATTATTTTCCATAAATTCATATTGTTTTTCAAGCCTGTCTGGAAGGCATATATCGTCTGCATCCATCCTTGCAATATACTTACCTTGTGCGAGTGTTATTGCTTTATTAAGAGATGACGGAAGTCTTAAATTTACTTCGTTGGTATGTACTTTCACACGCTTGTCAAGTTCTGTAAATCTATTTAATATTTCACTTGTGCTATCAGTAGAGCAGTCGTTAATCACAATAAGCTCAAAATCTTTAAAAGTTTGATTTAAGACGCTTTCAATTGCTTCGACTAAATAATCTTCACCATTATACACACTCATTATTAAAGATATTTTAGGTGCTGTGTTCACTTATTATCACCCTTTCTCATAAGTTTTAACTCTTTACAGAAATACAAAAAGTAAAATGCTAATATAATTTTTTGTTTCTTCATCAAAGATATAGCAATTCGGCTCTTAAAGGTAACATTTTCAAAATAAGCCTTTTTAATTTCCTCTTTATGTAAAGAACCTAATATAAGTTCTTTTAATTTTCTTGCAGAATTAAAATGATTTCCTTCTGCTGCTGCCGCGAGTATTGCAAAACACATAAAACAAGAATAACGGGAAATCTGTTCATCAAAATCCTTTGGCTTTTCTATATTTAACTCACGGAGTCCTCTAATCACATCTGCTATCTGAGAAATCTGATGCGTTTTAAAGTCTGTTGAAATGGAATCGTTTCTTATTGTATAAAGATATATGGCTTTTTTACTCATATAAACTGTTTCTGCTTCCAAAAAACAAGGAACTATGCAGCTTAAATCCTCGCCTAAAGAGATGGCAGGATTGACATTTTGCTGATGTTTTGTTGCAAGTTCACGCCTTATTGCCTTGCCCCACAAAAAATAGAATATGTGATTCATATATTTATCCGATAAAAGTTTTGGAAAAATGTGCTGCTCAATTTCTGATTTGTGATACAAGCCCTCATCAACTAAATCACAAACGGTTTCTCCTATTTTCTCATTGATACTGCATTTATAAGAAAAAGAAACAATATCTGCGTTGGTGTCTTTGATTATTTTATATGCATTTTCGAGCGCATCAGGCAAAATTGCATCATCGCCATCAAGGTGAAAAACATAATCTCCCTTTGCCACTTTGATTCCTGCTTGTCTTGCACTGACTAAGCCACCATTCGCTTTATGTATTACTTGTATCCTTTGGTATTTTTTTGCATATTCATCACAAATTACTCCGCAGTTGTCAGGGGAACCATCATCAACCAATATAAGCTCAAAATCAGTAAATGATTGTGAAAGAACACTATCAATGCATCTTTTTATGTATTTTTCAATATTATAAATCGGAACAATTACTGAAAATAGCATCTGAAAAACTCCTATCTGTCTCTTAATACTACCATTAACTTCTGAAGCAAAAATAATTTATACTTCATAGCAAATGCAAACGCCGCCTGTTTGACAGGAAGCTTATACCAAGGGTATGATTTTAATACATTTTGAATTTTGTCCTGAGTGCAGATTTCTTTTAATCTTTTTTTAAGATGAGAAAATTTTGTTTTTTTGTCTCTTGCGTACATAATCTCTTGGGAACACAAAATTCTTCCAAAACCTTGCACCAATCTATCTAAATAAATCTTATATTCACATTTTTCTATAGTATCTGAAATTCGTTTTTCAAGCTCATCTAAAAATACGATGCTTTTCTCGAATCTCTCTTTGTTGTATGATTTTGAAAGAGAATCTTCATTTCGACAATAACAGTAGTATGCCCCCGGAATACCAACTGCATTTTGAGAACTTTTTATAAAGTCCACCATAAACAATGTATCTTCAGAAAGTATTTTCCTTTCAGATAAAAAATCTATTTTTCTTTCACGAATCACAGAAGTTCTAAATATATTTTTACATACACTAACACCATAACGGCTGTCATCAGGCTCCTCTGGCAGTGCACCAATAACACCTAAAAGAAGGTTTTTCAAACCTTCTTTTTCAAAGACAATTTCTTCTTCGAAATACAATTTTTTTGTGTCACCACCGGACTTTGAAAAAACATTTCCACCGACAAAAGAGATCCCTGATAAACAAATGTCGGCATTATATTTTTTTGCCGCATTATATAAGGTTTCATACATTGCCCGCTCTATATAATCATCAGAATCGACAAAGCCTATATATTCACCCGTTGCTGCTTCAAGCCCCGTATTTCTTGCGAACCCAAGACCGCCGTTTCTCTTATGAATAACCTTAATTCGTGAGTCTGTTTTTGAAAATTCATCACATAGCACGGCACATTCTTCCTTTGAACCGTCATCAACAACGATGATTTCTATATTTTTAAGAGTCTGATTAACAATAGAATCAATACATCTCTTAAGGTATTTTTCAGTATTATATACAGGCACAATAATGCTCAAGTCTGGTTTTGTCACTTTCTTCACCTCTTGTCTATAAGGTTATTATATTGTTCTATCAGAATGTTGCAATACTCTGTAACATCCATTATATTTTCGCTGATTTTCTCGCAGTTTGTTTTAAGTGTTTCATAGTACTTTGTATTACCAAGACACTTTTTTACTGCCTCAGCCAAAGATTCAGGTGTTGTGCTTGAAGCCAGCACACCCGTTTTTCCGTCTTCTACAAGTTCTGCCATTCCACCATAGTTCATCGTTACAACCGGAACCCCCATAGAATGAGATTCTAATATGGATAAAGGATTATTTTCATAACAGACCGACGGAGCAATAAGAATCTTTGCATTTGCTACCAAATCTGCAAGCTCTTTTCCTGCAACAAACCCCTTTAATGTAACGTTTGGAATGTTTTTTAAATATTCATTATCAGGACCATTTCCGCAAACTACAAAATTAACATCAGGCAAAAGCTTTGCAGTATTTGCAAGAAGTTCTACGCCTTTTTCCTTTGAAAGTCTGCCAACAAAAACAATATAGGAATTTTGACTGTCAGTTTTTTCTATAATATTATTTTTTTCAATAAAATTATGTATTGTGAAGGTTTTTCCGGAATAAATACTTGATGCGTTTAAAAGTTTGTTTTCCAAAAACTTGCTCGGACATATATATAAATCAACCTTTTTGTATGTTTTCAAAGATGAATACAATTTTGCCTCAATTACACCTAAAAGGCTTTTGATTTTGGAATTGTGAATACAATTATATTTCAGGCAATTCCATTTTGAGCCGTTTATACATCTGTCGCAAGGCTTTGCTTCATTAAAGCTATACAAAAGATGATTAGGGCAAATCATCTGATAGTCGTGAACGGTTTGCACAAGTGGGATATTTCTCTTTTTAACGGAATAAATGATTGATGGGGTGAGCTGAAAATTGATATTATTCATGTGAACAATATCAGGCTTAAAATCATCTAAAACTTTGCCGATTTTCTTATAAGCTTCCATTGAATATATTATTTTAAAAGGATAGAAAAATCTTGACACACCCTTTGAATGAAAATCCATATTGGTCGTGTAAAGATCCAAAGAATTTCCTACCGTATTTTTTTCATCGTACATACCGAAATATTCAACTTCGTGACCACGGGACTTAAGCTCCTCTGAAAGTTTTAACATATAACTCTCGCTTCCGCCTCTTGGGTATAGAAATTTATTTACCATCAATATCTTCATAAGATTGTTCCACCCTCTGTTTCTCTGTTAGCATCTGAGATATATCCAAACATTTTTGTCTCGCAGGTTCGCACCTTTTCGTCAAATCCGTGTCCAATCATTATAATGGCAAGCACAGTTGTTAGAAGCGGATAATTCATAGTATTATCGGTTGATGAAACGATAACAAGATATATGCTGAGTGCAAGTGCGATAATCCCGTTTTCCACCTTTCCTTTTTTGCCAAAATAACATACTCTGATCAAAGTCATGGAAACAAGCCATAAGATATATCCCCAAAAACCAAGGTCTATAAAATACTGCAAAAAATCGTTATGAACCGATGAAACGCCGACATTCATATTAGTGCTTAACTGATATGTCAAAAAACCGATTCCGTTACCCAAAAAATCAGGCGAAAATTCGTAGAATTTATCTACGGCGTTGTAAATTGTAACACGACCGCTTGTGTCAATTCCTGCCTTTTCAAGAAGTGTAAAGACACCAAGCTTTATTATAGCAATATATCCTATAAGCAACACTACCAATATTACCGAAAAAATCACGGTAACTCGCATTGCTGTATCTTTTTTGAATTTTGCAATAAATTTTAAAAACCAACCTAATGCTAATGCTACTACAATTGCAATAATACCAATTCTCTTGAATGCTGTAAGAAAACAAAACATCGTGAGTCCAAGTAAAATAAAAAATACAATATCTTTTTTCGGTTTTAACAGCATATATATGACATATGCTCCAAGACAAAATGCAAGTTCGTGAATTTCTGCCTGAACAATAATGTCTCCTGTTTCTCCTGCAAAAGTTACAATAAGAGTTATAAATTCAGATAAGAAAGCTCCAATGCCATTTTGTACTATAATTGTTAAAAGCATCAGTATGTTTGAAATGAGAATTGCAATAAGGTTATACCATATACCTTTTTCGCCAAATACATATAAAAACGCAACTGCAGCCAGGGTGAAGGAAATCATATTATTATACACAAATGCACCTGACAAGCCTCTTGCAATAACCGATGTATCAACCTGTACCACAAACCATATAAAAAGAGATACTACGATTGTTATAATTAAGGGCATGCAATATACAAAAGTTGATTTAAGAGAAGATGCACCTCTTGCAATATTAGGTTTCCACAAAAAGGCTAAAAACGCTGATGCAAAAAGAATAAGGGCAAATGCATGGCGATAAGTCACAAACAAACCAAGGTTAATTATTTCTGTAAGGAAATAATACATAAGCACCGCTATTGCCACAAAGTAAACCTTAAAAAATGTTTGTATAAATTTGTTTTCCATAGTTCATTTGCCCTCCCCTCAGTTTTTATTCGGTCACAGTTTTCTCTTTTAGTGGTTCGGAAATATATTCCTTCTTACTCTTTATTGCCTCTGAAAGCAATTTTCTTGCTGTTTGATTTTCCTTGAAAGTTTCCGCAATACCAACCTTGTATTCAATTTTGATATCCTTATATTCTTCACGATCATCAAGTCTTAACCCAAACAATCTCATTATATCTTCAATGGTAATATAATCAGTATTCTTGGCCAAAATTACAAAGCTTCCATTTCCGTTATAAATAAACTCTGCATCTGTTTTTCCAAAAACTTCTTTCAAATACATTGTGAATATTTTTATAATGTCATCGCCAGTATTTCGGGTATGCTCGGCATTTATAGCTATAAGGTTTGCTATATCAACCATTGTATATACTGTGCCGTCATCCAACAGTTTTTTATCCATAGACTTCAAATACTTATCAAAGTATGCACGGTTATTAAGTTCTGTAAGATGATCTGTGTGGAAAATATAATGTATAATATCTCCAAGCCTTCCTAATACAATAGCACCGCCACAGCAAAGGACTATAAGGAAGAAAAATGCAATCAACGTATATAAGTTTACATTAATACTCGGTTTAATCGAGGCAGAGGATAATACCGAAATATAACTTGCGCCAAGGTATTCATTGTATTCTTCATTGGTTTGCATCGTTGTACTGTACAAATTATTCAAATCAGAAACAAGTGCTTTGATTTCTGTGTCAATCTCTTGCTGAAATTGTGCATAGTTCTCATTACCAAGCTGTGTGCAGGTCTGATCTGAACCACCGCAGGTACCACCGCAAGCTCCGGTACATTTTTGGAAGGTGTCGATAACATACTTACAGTATGCAGAGTCAATAGTTGAATGTTCCTTTTTTTCGTTGTGTTCTCTCCAACCATATATGAGTTCATCATATGTTACAGTCTGGTCGCCTGCCGTATATTCTGTAAGGTTCCGCTCATGTACATTATCGAGGATATATTCGTAAGTAATATTGGTATTTCCTGATTCTCTCATTTTTTCTACATAAGCGTCAATAACTGCGACGGTATCTTCCACAATACTTTCTTCTTTTGTGTTTGATATATCGTTATTATCAATTCTTGTAGTATAGTCTGAAATTAGTACTATTTTATTTTTTGTTATCTGATACTTATATATTTTTGAAAACAAGTCAGACAGTTTAACGCGTCTTATATAGCTGAATTCATCTGCCAGATCGCTAAAAGATACTCCTGTTTTTGTCGCTCTGTAATACGGGGTTTGATCCATACGCTGGTACAATATGTTTAATGTTTCGTCAATACCCGCATCAATCATTTCAACCATTTCGATATAATCGTAGTTTTCATTCTCTATATTGTCTATGACATTTTTTGCAGGAGCAACATTAACATATTTCTGACTGTATTCTGCAAAATAAACATCTAAAGTCTCATCAAGTATAGTTCTTGCAAAGTCTGTTCCTTCGTTGTTTGTGGCAGTAAAAGAAACAACATATGTACTTGGTTCATAAACATATTCTTCGCCTTCTTCAAGTTTAGCTTCTTTTTGTGCAATCTTATCCTCATCGGGAAGGGGTGTTATTGATATTCTTGATATCAGGCTGTCAACTGAGTAAACCCCTGTTAGTCCCATTCTGTCAACAACCTTGCTCATTACTGCCGATGATTTGATTTCATTAACATCAAGTTTTGAACCTGTCGGTGTAAGACCTTGCTCTGCAGCAGGATCATTGTAATGAATAACTTCCGAAGCAACAAATGTATTGGAATTCTTAAGTTTAAAATTTATTGCATAAGTTGCTAAAACACAAAAAATTACAATGATAGGCAGAATCTTTTTTAAATATCTCATGATCTGAAAACTCTTCATTTTTTACCCTCCTGTATCATTTGTGTTTAAGCCTTAGGAAATTTTTTAGAAACTGTAAATACATATGCAGCAACATAAGCAAGCATCATAAATATAATGATAGTCTTTAACTCGCCAAACAAAGAAGTACCTGAAATACTAACTGCAATACATTGGTTCATTCTATAATTGGCATATTCTCTGCCGGCAGTAATTGCTTCGTTAGTAAAGTTATCGATGCTTTTGTCTATGTCTAATATAAGTGCATCTGCTTCTGCATTTGCCGATGTGTTGCCCGAAGAAGACTGCATCTTTCCTATAACAAGATTGTTATCCATTATTTCTTTCTCATTTGAAGCAACATTATCACTGAATGTTGTTGCCATAACAGAAAGTTCATCAATACCGACTTTTGTTCTACCCATGTAATACTTTCCGCTTTCATCCCATGTGGGAACAAGAACGACTCTTGTCATTTCCTCGGAATACATTTGGATTGCCTGATTGCAAATATCAAATGATGCTTTATTTCTTTGCCTGTCGAAATCTGTATTTTTGTTTTGGTATGAAAGTCTGTCAATATAGTTATCCTTGTTTCTTGTCACACCATGTTGCAGGATTAAAGATTTTAGGTTTTGTTCAATTTGCGTTTCCTTAAATTGATAAACCTTTTGTGCTATCGCCTGAAATGTAGTATTTTTTTTTGTAACGAAACTTGGACCTTTTTCAGCCAAACCGTAAAGATAGTTTAAAACAGAAGTTGTTTCTTTATTGAAATAGGTTACAATGTCCATATATTCCATTGTGCCATAATCCGGTTTGTCTTCTTTACTTGTAAGACTGAAATTATCCGTGTATTTTTCTATGTAGTATTCTTTATAGGCGCTTGTTATCAAGGTAATTACATTTTCAGCATCAAGGTGATCAGTGTACTTTGAGGCATGATATTCTACAACAAATTCGGTAGAAATATGATAATTCGCTTTATCATTTACATCACCCTGAACATAAGGATAAACACATAAGCAATTCTTAAGCTGTTTTACAGTTACATTTTTAAAAGCACCCATTTCGATAGCTTTTTCCACAACCTCATCACAGATTATTTCTGCCATATTATATCTTGTGCCGTTGGAATTCTGAGCCTGAGATGCCTCTGAATAATTAAGTGCAACAACTGCCGCAACAGAGTGTTTTGCTTTAATATGATTAAAAATTCCAAATATGCCTGAAACAGCAATCACAAAAATCAATATCCACACACTTACTAATCGTGTGCTTTTAAATATCTTGAAGAATTCACTTTTTGTAACATTCTTTGAACGAAAATATATTGTAAGAGTTGCTACAATCAGTAATAGCCCAACTGCTGCAAGGGGCAGTTTTTGCAAAAGAGAAGAAATCATTTATCATACACTCCTTTCAGACATCAGAATTTATTTATATCAACAATCACAAGTTCAGGTTGATTGTTAATTCTGAAAATGTTTGTGTTTTCAAGCCCCGAACTTATAATGAGAGGTCTTCCTTGAACCTCATATCTTCCGGAAACATAATGACCGCCTCGTTCTGGCAGCAAACCACCGTCATGTGTGTATAACGGACCAAACATTGGTATTTTAACCGTGCCACCATGAGTATGTCCTGCGAGTACTAAATCGCCCCATGAGTCGGGCGTATATTCTTCAAATACCAACGGCTCGTGGATAGCGGTAATTTTCAAATGATGTTCATTTGAATACATATATTCATCAAAGCTTTGACCCGAATATGACCAGAAAGATGACGGATTTGATGTCAGCACGCCATATACATCCACATCAGTTGTGCCAACTGTTATTGTGTCCATTTTGTTTTTAAGTACTCTTACTCCTGAAGCTTCAAGTTGTTTTATAAGTTCGTCTGTAATTTCCAAAAGTTTGTCAGGCTCGCGGGTTTCATTGTTAAATCCAAACTTCTTATCAAGAGATTCCTGCGTCAGAGGAATGTCATAATACATTTCCACTTCGTTGTTTCCATATATGTAATAGGATGGGATAGCATCTGCAAGTTCTTTGCATAAACTCAATACTTTGTCATTTGAGTTTGCTTTTGAATCAACTATGTCACCGGTATAAATTATCAGATCCGGTTTTAATTTTCGGACTCTATCAATCAACTTGATATTATCCTTTCCATACGAGCAATCATGCAAGTCAGAAATCTGAATAATTCTTATCTTGTTGTTCACCTTAAGGCTACTGACACTATAAAAGGTTTCTTTGAAATTACGATTCCCAATATAATTACAGCCGATTATTGCAATAGATGCTGCTATCGAAACAAAAACAAGGCTTATCAAAAAGAGTTTCAACACTCTTATGTTTTTCTTTGTTTTCGTAGTAAGTGTATATCCTTTCATAACATAAACTACCTTTCGTTTATTTTGTGAGTACCTTTTTATATAGTTCGTATGTCGAACTCGCAACATCATTCCAGTTGTATTTACTGAGAACAAACTCACTGGCACCATTTTTCAGATTATTAACAATTTCTTCGTCATCACACATTGATTGCAGTTTTTTTGCTAAATCTTCAACATCACTCTTTCTAAAGTGCAATGCATTGTTTTCAGTCACTAATGTGTTTTCGGGAATATCTGAGCATAATACCGCATTGCCATATGCAAGAGCCTCAAGCAAACTAAGAGACATTCCTTCAATGTCTGATGGAAGAGTAACTACATAAGCATTTGAGTATATTTCGGTAAGTATGTCTCCGGATATAAAGCCTGTAAAAATAATATTCGGATTTCCCGATGCTTTCTCTTTAAGCATTTTGACATATTCATCCGTATCACTTGTATCTCCTGCAATAACAAGCTTTTTATCTGTTTTAATTCTGCTAAATGCATCAATAAGATAATGGACCCCTTTTTCAGCGGTAAGTCGTGACACAATGCAAATATAACTGTCTTTTGATAGTCCGTAAATTTCAGTAATTTTTTCTGCTTCTTTTTTATCCGGTCTTTCTATGCCATTGTGAATCAGCACGGTTTCACGATTATATGTATCTTTGAAATACTTACGAGCACTTTCACTTAAGACGATTATTTTGTCGGCGCATTTTACCATAACTTTTTCGCCGAATTTTATATATTTAGAAGCAAAACCTTTGCCCCATTTTTCTCTTTGCCAATCAAGTCCGTGAACTGTTGCCACACACTTTTTTCCAAACATTTTTGGAATCCACATTGCAGCACAAGGACCTTCTGCGTGGAAATGCACTATATCAACTGGTGAGAAAGTTGCCAAAATTGCCGCAGTAAAGGAAGCAACCATAGCAGAAAGACCTTTTCCGCTTACTGTCCACGCATTTTTGAGTGTTACACCTTTATACTTTTTCTCTTTAACCATACCGATATATTCATTTTCAACTTTATCGGACGAACGATTATAACAAGTAACACTTGCTCCTTTTTCTATAAGTAATGGGCATAAATTCGTTAACACATTTTCAATTCCACCACGTCTTGACGGAACAACCTTATGTCCAACCATTGCAACTTTCATATTACTATCTCCATTCTAAAAGAATTTATCTTCCTGTTCCGCTAAGCATAACAATAGGTGTTTTCAGCATTATGAGTATATCACCGGGGAAGGTTCTGTTTTGTATGTAATCAAGATCCATTTCAACCCACTGTTCAAAAGGAATGTCATTTCTGTTTTTACTTATCTGCCATGTGCAGGTGAGACCAGGTGTTACATGCAGACGAAGCTTCTGATAATCGGTGTAATGCTCAACTTCACCCGGCAGAGGCGGTCTGGGGCCTACTAAAGTCATATCACCTTTGAAAACATTAAAAAATTGCATCAATTCATCAAGGGACAGCTTTCGGAGAATTTTTCCTACTCTTGTTATTCTTGGATCTTCTTTAATTTTGAAAACAGGACCATCCATTTCGTTTTTTTCTTTTAATTGCTCCAAAAGTGCTTCTGCATTGGGGCGCATTGTGCGGAACTTATACATATAAAATTCCTCGCCGTGTCGTCCAACTCTTTTTTGTTTAAAGAATGGTCCGGCACTAGGATCATCAATACATATAACAATCGCTATTATTATCATAAGCGGAAGAAATCCAAGCAAAATAATCGTTGCAAAGAATATATCAAAGAGCCTTTTCTTTCTCCAATATCCCAAATATGATTTTTCTATTAATGCTTCTAATTTTATTCTTGTTTTTTCATCAACTTTTTCAGTGTCAATATAAGGCATTTTTTATCCTTCTTTCATTTATTCATAGTTGAAATTTAAAAGTGTATTATACTCTGTGTTACGCCAGGGAGAATAATAAAATCTACTAAAATCTTGTCTGATTCCGTCAAGCAACTTCTCTCCGTCTTTTATATATCCCGGATGAAATCCAATCTCAATATTTTTATTATATTTATTTGCAAGTTTCAGATAGTGCGGAAGCAGTTTTTTTATTCTTGCTTCGTTTAATTTTCCCGAAAACATTATTCCCATAAAATATGAGGATTTTATTTTTGCTTTTGCAAGTTCCTTTCGATTTGCAAAAGCAAGAGCCTTTAAAAGCCATTGCTTTAACAGTCCTGTCGGCTTATATTTAAAATATAAGGATGGTGAAAATAAGTATGGCAAAATAGGCTCTGCAGGAATGCGAATACTTGAAACATTCAAGCCTTCATTACCAATCACACGCATCATAATTTTGAAAATAAGGGGAATCATATGGGTGTGTTGGTGACTATCTATTGAAAATACCGTATTTTCACCCATAACCTTTGTCCAAAATCTAATTTGACTTTGTATTTCTTTATATATTTGTTCTTCAAGCTTCTTTCTTTGCGGTGATACAGAGAGAAGAAACAAACCTATAAATGAGTATTTAAAGTATCCGTTATCTGTAGTCAGCAAATCAACATCATTCGGCTCTGAAAGCGGACGGCCTTCTACCAAATTGATATGTAGAGATAGAGTCGTATTATTACCTGATAAACGCTGCTTGAAGTCCGATATTTCGCCGTTTGGCAAAACACTAATCTTATTCAAAACACCGTTTTTAAGACAATTTTCTATATGGCTGTTGCTACAGGCAGATATACCGTAATCGTCCGCACAAAAATATATCATATCATTTTCCTCTTAATCACCAAGTTTTATAACAATCACATTATCAATGACTGAAATTGAATTTTTTGCAGGCCAGTTTTTTAAGATGTCCGCATCAATTTTTTGCAAAAGTTCCGTTTTATCTTCGCCTGAAACAAATTTGTAGTTTTTTTCGCAATAGTCATTAAGTGCACTGCACAAAACGCTTTGACCAACTATTTCATCATCTGCTCTTAAGATATATCCATCTGTTGTTCCCGTTATATCAGGCGGCAAGTTCACACTGTAAGCATCGCTTTCGGGAAGACACCCTAAAACTAAAATGCTGTCACATTCTTCTGTACCTTCGGTCTGTTCGATTCGGTCTGCAATGCGGATTAAGGTTCCATACGACTTTTCATATGCCATATTCAGTTTATGATAACTGACATTTGCAATAATTGTCTGATTAAAAATAAGAATTGCTGTAACAACAAGGATGGTCCATTGTTTTACTTTATTTAATAATTTTATGCTCGTATTTTCATATTGAAGTATGAAAAAGAGATAAAATACCAAAAAACCCATTTTCATCAGGTTGTGATAATCTATACTGCTATTTATAAAGCCAAGCACATTCGCACCAACAGGTAACAGAATTACACAAACGCCAAGCATCAGGATTTTTACAATACCTAACTTATTTTTTAGCATATCTGCCAAATACAAGACAAGCGTCAGAACAAATACAATGCTATTTATCATAACGAATATACTTGTCCCTGTCGAAAAATCAAAGAAATAACTGATGAAGGAGTGTTTTATAGTGTATAATGCTCCTAAAATATCAATACCTTTCAGGGAGGTTGCATTATCAAATCCTTGATATTCTAATAGTGTGGTTCCGGTCAATTTAAGAAGAACTGTCATTACCAAATAATAAAGTACCATTCCCAAAAAGCCTGTCAGCAAAAACTTCACACATTTAATCAATAGCTTTTTCGCTTCTGTATTTTTGTATAGCAAATCGAGAATAAGGCTTAAAAGCAGAAGCATTATTGTAACTGTTATGTATGCCTGATATATTCCGCAGGATAAAGCTATCAAAATCACAGTGCCAGTGTAGCAAGGCTTATCTTTTGTAATAAGCATAGCTGCAATACACGAAAGAAGAAATGCAAAAGCATATCCGTCTGCCACATAGTTATACATCATCACAGATGTTACGGTGGGGAATGAGGCAACCAATGCACCTATAAGTGCTGCAGTTATATTTTTTCTTACATCAAACATTTTGCAGATACAAACTGCACCAAGTCCGTGAAAGATTATTGCCATAAGTCCTGCAATAAAGGGCAGATCATAAAATGAACTTGGCGCACATACTACCGGAAGAAACCATCTTCCCATCGAAATCATATTTTGCACGTCATATCTAAAAACAAGTCCATCCCAATTAGGAAGCCAATTTGTAATTTTATATAAATGAGCAATAAATCCCATAATAAGTGCCCAAATAAAGCACACTTTCCACTGGGGTAAAATGCTCTTTTTTATTTTATTTATAATTTGCTCAGGCATATTACCACTCCAACCACTTAAATCTATGCAAAAACTTGCCATATAGCTTGTCATACAGCTTAACACCAATGATTCTTTTTATCCGTGTTGTTCTTTTCGTTACGTCCGATGTCCATGATGCGCTGTAATGATGTATGGAATATGTGTTTTTAGTTATAGTCTTTTTGCCGGTATAATAATCCATCGGACAAAGATACTCTCTTGGAAGAAAAACCATATCCATAAAGGTCTGATTTGTATTCTTAATATCCATACCAAGCCTTTTTAATGTATCTGTATTCCGGTCGGGGCAGGGAGTAAGGTCGAAGCTGCCATCTTCCAGCAGAAACGGTATATCATCATAGTCTTTTAAAAACTCTCCGATTATTTCGTTCCCTTTCTCTGCACCAAATCCAAGTCCCGTTGCAACAATACCTTTCTCATCAAAGCCCATAAAGCCATTGTTTTTAATTAAATCATCAATGGGCTTAATTAACTCAACATCGGTATCTAAATATATTCCGCCGTTATCATATATTATCTTAAGTCTTGCAAAATCACTGACAAATGCCCACTTTTTTGATTCATAAGCCTCACGCATATAGCGATTTTGCATCAAATCGAAATTGTCCTCGTTATGACAGATTATTTCATAATCGGGGCAATATTTTTTCCAGCTTTTAATACATTTTTGCGCTATTTTAGGCATTTCGCCTTTCCCAAACCAACAATAGTGAATTACTTTTGGAATACTCATTCTTTATTCCTCCATAATTCAATTAAATTTTTAAATGCTTCTCTAAAAAATATAAAGTTTACTGCAGCATATAGAGGAACTATCCAAAGAGAATGAATTATTCCTTTTAAAAGCAGTCTGATAAAAGGGAGACCATTAAAGCTATCCACAAAAAAGATTGCCATTAAAGTGGCGAAAACTATTCCGTTTACAAGCCAGATTTTATATGTATTAAAGATGCTTCTGTTAAGTACCTTCTTGTTTGAATAGTAAATCATCATTGCACCTCTGTACAAAAGAGCAACAATTGTGCCGATTATTGCACCACAAATTCCCCATTTGAGAATTGCAACTATTGAAACAACAATATTTATTATCATCTCCCAAATTGCATGAGATCGTGTTTCCTCAAACTTTCCTGAATATTCAAGAACATGATTTGACGGAAGCTTACCGTTTGATAAAAGATTCATAATAACAAAAAGGAGTATTAAAAGTGCATTTGTGTAATTAGCATCGTTGATTCCTTTTGTGTAAATCTCGATAAGCGGTAACAAAAACACAGCCATCAGCGTATATATAATGAAAGCGGACATAATATAAAGTGTTTCATACACATTATATACCCTCATAAATTTCTCTCTGTCGGTATGAAACATCTGACCAAGTGCAAAGCTGAATCCTGAAATTATGCTTGTAATAAAATTCTGCATCTGTGAAAAAAAGATATTATAAATTGTGTAAACACTAACTACCTTAAAATCACATAAAAATGACAATAGCAAAACATCGGTGTTATTAAAAACCATTCCCGATACCTGATGAATCAAGACAGATTTCCTTTGAGAAATCGCCTCGAAATCCGGTTTGGCGTTAATACTTAACCATTTATATCTTTTTTTAGCATGAACATATATGTAAACAAGCTGCAGAAGCGATAATATGCAATATGAAAGCTGCATTAGCAGTAGATTATTTGTAAACAATATAACAAGTATTTTTGCGATATTTGAAACAAGCTGTAAAATCGTCTCGGAATTTGTTATAACATATTTTCTTCCGTCAACTTCCAAAAGTATTCTGTATTTTGCTTGCATAAAATAACTGAACAGATTTGGAAGCGCAGTAAGTATTACAATTCCAAAAATCAAACCCGGCTTAATACCCGTTGGAACAATATATTCATATGTAAAAGCAATTAAAAGTACAATAATTGCATATATGATGCCGACTTTAACATAGTAATTATGTGTTGCTGATATAATAGAACTGACCGTGTTATGATTCTTTTCGGCAACAGGTTTATAGAGTGCCTGAGTGGTCGCAAGACCAATACCTGATTCAAGCAAAACCATATATGCAAAAATCTGCTTAATAGTGGAAAGAACTCCATTAACCTCTGAACCGAAATTTTCAAGATAAAGCCTTGGAAGAAGAAAAGAAAGGACAATCAGGACAACCTGATACAAAACCCCTGACAACAAGTTATATTTAATTCTATTATCTTTTGTTGCCATTCGGGGCACCTCCTTGTTTTATC
>JAZOTJ010000066.1:0-8056 GCA_045657585.1 Clostridia bacterium
CTGAACCGAAATTTTCAAGATAAAGCCTTGGAAGAAGAAAAGAAAGGACAATCAGGACAACCTGATACAAAACCCCTGACAACAAGTTATATTTAATTCTATTATCTTTTGTTGCCATTCGGGGCACCTCCTTGTTTTATCCTAGAATTTTATACTCTGTTTTCTATATATCCTTCTGTTGCATTTTCTCTATGTATTATCTTAGCAGGATTTCCTATCACAATACTATGAGAGGGAACATCGAAATTTACAAAAGTCAAAGGTGCAATCATTACATCCTCGCCAATTTTTATATTGCCTACAACAACCGAGTTTGTTCCAATCCAGCAGTTACCTTCAAGCTTTGGCGCACCGCGTCTCGCCCCGCGATTTTCATATCCTATGGTCACACCAGTGCCGACATTTATATTTTTACCAAGTTCAGCCTCCGGGTGTATAATGACTCTGCCGGTATGACCTATATAAAAGCCTTCATCAATTTTTGTCCGTGCAGGAATTTGTATATGGGTTTTATATGACATAATCTTAAGCTTTACGGTATAGTATAATTTCAAAGGCTTAAACCTGCATTTTTCTGTCTTTCTGAAAAGTGCAATATACTTAAGCTCGGTCGGTCTTAAAATTCTATTAGAAAAACTTTCGCCATTTTTACCATAGTACCTGTATAAATCTTTTGAAAATTTATTATCCATAGTTTATCTTCCTTACGGAGTCTTTTTCTCCAAAAATATTTTTCTTGTAACAAAATTATATATCGGAACAAAAATACAGGCAAAAATCTTAACCCCAATATAGTAAACAGCAAGCATTTCTGTTCCAATCCACATTATAAATTGATTTATCAGAAGTCCGCCAATGCTGAGAGCAACAAATATTATAAATTCTTTTAGTTTGCCATTTTCGCTACCCTTAAAAACAAAAAGCATGCTTAAAATGTAATTTGCAATAACAGATACCGAGAAAGCTGCAGCCGATGCTATGAGAACGTCAACATGCATAAGTTCCTTCAAAAACATCAAAAC
This sequence comes from Clostridia bacterium, assembly GCA_045657585.1. GTDB lineage: Bacteria > Bacillota > Clostridia > UBA1381 > UBA1381 > RGIG1988. The sequence continues at coordinate 1,023 of JAZOTJ010000066.1, forward strand.
GCCAAAATCAACTACGGTAGCTATTGCTCCGACAATACCGAACTTTATCAATTGTATTATGAGTTTTTTCACTTATCCTCACCTTTAAAAATTCTTCATATACTCTCTGTAAAATTCTTCCGCTGATGTTTTCGGAAGTGCTTTTGAATAATACCAACCCTGAATATAATCACAATCGCTTTCAGAAACCATTGTGTTTTGTGCTTCTGTTTCAACGCCTTCGCATACAACCCTCAGTCCAAGCTCATGGACTTTTGCAATAATGCCGAAAAACAGTTCCTTTCCTTCATCTGTTTCTGTTTGAAGTAAAATGTTACGGTCGATTTTAACAATATCAACCGGATAATCACAAAGGCTTGATAATGTTGCATATCCGCTGCCAATATCATCTAATGCAATGCAAAGCCCAAGTGCTTTTGCATCTATAATATTATTTTTTGCAATATCCATATTCTTTTCGAGTGAATCTTCCGTGATTTCTATCAGGAGCTTGCTTCTGTCAAAATCATACTTATCGACTATTCCTTTTATTTTTAAAACAAAATCCTTTTCGGATATAGTAATTCTTGTAATATTGCAGGATAATGTAAGTTCTTTAAAATCGGAATTCCCCCATTCGGAAAGCATTTTACAAGCTTGCTCAAACATATAGTAATCAAACTTTACAACAAGTCCTGACTTTTCCATCAATCCTATATATTTTCCGGGCATTATAACTTCGCCCTCAAATGTTTCCCATCTCGAAAGTGCTTCCCCCGATACAATCTTCTTGGTTTTATTATCAACAATGAATTGAAGATGCATCTTAAATTCATTGTTGATAAGCCCCTTTTTAATTTTTTTAAGGAGAAGCTTTTCATTTGTGTGCTTCTTTTTGTTTAATAAATTCCTGGTTATTTTTGCAAAAAAACTCCAACTCATATTTGCAATCCCTTTCATTAAATAATATATTATTACATAATATGTATGGTACTTGTTTTGTGTAAAAACAAAAAAACTGCAACAATATAAAGTACTTGGTAAAGACCTCGTATCATTGCAGCTGGACTGGCATAGTATAACACCTTAGCCTCTTTGCTTTGCGTCATCGACTTTCACCGATTTTGCCATCTATTATTTTCTGTCAGTATATCACAATGATTCGCTTTTGTCAATTATATTTACTTCCTGGCAAATACCCAAAGGGTTTCATTTGCGTTTTTACTTTCATCGGTCAATTTATATACGCTCAAGACAACTGTTTCGCCATTTACTTTTCTGTATGTAATGGACGGGGTTTTCCCTTCAGTCATTTGTCTTTTAATCGCATCATAATTCAGAAAGCTCATAACTGCTCTGTGGAAATCAGGATGCACACTGTCATGAATATATTTTTCAAGTAGCTTTGAAAAGTTTTTTTCATCTTCCTTATATCCAAGGTAAGACGGCATAAGAATTCTGTGTGCCACATCCGTTTCTAAAGATACTTTGTATATACCGTTATAATGTTCCTTCAAAATGGAGATCATAGTATCAATTTCAGCGATACCTGTTTTTATGTGAATATAGTTTTTATCCTTATCTTCGGCTACATAGATTTGCTCTTTGCTTTGATAATACTTCGCCTTTGCTTCATACATTCTTATTTCGGCTTCACGAACCATTTCTTCACAGTTTGTATTCTGAATTCTATATGATGTGCCGATAGCAACATTGTATCCCATCGGTTTTAACTGCTCAATAAATGTTTCTATATTCTGTTTTACGATTTCCTGTGTGAGTTTCCTTGTAAATACCAGGAACTCATCACCGCCCATACGGTAAATACTATGCCCATAGAACACCTCTTTAAGGGAGTTTGCAATGTAAATAAGCATTTCATCGCCTGCGGCATGACCGTATTTGTTGTTCCTTATATGGAGCTCATTAACATCAATGTAAATGCATGAGAAATCTTCGCACTTTTTTTCATCAAAAACAAGAATATCTTTTTTATACGCAACACGGTTAAGTGCTCCTGTTAAAGAATCGGTTGTTGCCGCAAGTTCAGTTTTGTTCAGGTGCTTTTTATTGGATATAGCAATAGAAAAACAAACAGCAACATCTTCAAGGAGCTTTCTTGTAGCAAAACTTCTCTTTGGGTTAATCGTACCAAGAATGCTTACATGATTATGCTTGTCTGTGATAATAGCGAAAGAAACCTCTTTAATTTCCTGTTTTAACATAAAGCTGTATAATTCAGGGTTAGTTTTAGCAAGATGAACATTTGGAATAATTTGCATGAATCCCGTATTCTTATTATCCATATGGATATTTGCAGCATATCTGAAAAGCTCGCCAATAAAATATTTTCTGTCATCACTAAGTAAGAGTTTTCCCTTCAGAGTAGGCTTAATATAGTAATAATCTTCTCCGTCAGTATCCGCAAAAAAGCAAGAACGGGCAAGAGCAAATTCCTTTATTTTTTGGAGTGCCGACTTTATATTTTCATGCTGTTGATTTATTTCCAAAAGAAGATGCCTGATATATGAAGACTCCTGATTTAGCTTTGCTCTGGTTTTCTCACTATTCATCATCAATTCAAGATAAACTGCTATAATCAGAATGATTAATGCAAAAATAGAAACCAGATTTCGTGAAATTTTATGAGTTTCTGCAAACACCTGTGATTCATAACGGGCAAGTAAAATACCCCAGCCAAAATCCTCAATGGTGGAATAATGGATATAAAGGTTCTCGCCTGTGCGGATAGATTTAAAAGAAGAGTATCCGTTATCGGTATTTAAAAGCTGTTCGTATGAATATCCGTCATTATATTCTCTGTTCTTTAAATCTGACAGCTCACCGGGTTTTTCAGATATGGTATCAATGACAAATTTTCCGGTTTCTTTAGCATAAACGAAAAGCTGTGCATCAAGCTCTTTTGCCATATTGTTATATTTCTCATTGATGGTTTCAATTTTTATGATACCGTATATAATACCGACAGTTTCTCCGTTTACCTGAATCGGAACAGAGCTACGGACAACTTGTTCATCAGGGATAGAATAACTAAAGGTTCTACCGGTAATGTGTTCGCCTAAAAGAACCTGTTCTTCAAATGATATTTTCCCTTTCAAATCATAGATGCCGTCCTTTGTGACAAAAGTACAATCAGGGTTAAGAATGCCGATTCTTGAAAACAAGCCGATAGGTTTAAATGAATCAAACATACGTTCATAGCCTTTTCCGTCAGCATAAAGCTTTGACGCAAAGTTTGCCATGGTAGAAAGATTTTCTCTGTCTGATTTTAACTGCAAGATAATGTCATCTTTAATCTGTTTTGTTTGCATATGAAGCTTTTCATAAGCATCCTCTTCTGCCTGAAGGTAGAAGGATACAACCATAGCAAAAAAGACCGCACATATTAAAATTGCAGTTACAATGGTATATAAAATATTATTCTGTCTTTGTTTTTTTCGTTTGTAGGTTAATGCCATTTTTTGCATCTTCTTTCCGATGATAAATAATTTATTTTCAGTCACTTTCACATGAACAAAAAAGTTTAATTGGATTTTAACATATTTTTAGATATTTTCTTTTTAATTATATCATATAATTAAAAAAAGTCAATAATTCGAGCACTTTTTTCATTTTCCTACATTTGTACAAATATATGATTGGATTTATGTTATACACGCTGTAGACAAAAGCCCTGACAAACAAATTCCTATCAATGTTTTTACATTGTAAAATTCGTGTTATTTATTTCCTTTTACTCTGTCATGGGTTTTGCAGAGTGTCTGGCAATGAGATTTTGTTTCTCAATGCTGACAGCAAGTTTGAAGAGCATATCCGAGACTCTGTCTACATGACGCTCTGTGGTACAGTCCACAGCCTGAACCAAAATATTATTTATGTTGTCGTTGTTTGCTTCAAAAATTATATTACATATCAGAAAGAAAGATATATAAGTGATACCCGGAGACAATTATCTCCGGGTAGTTTTTGTATTATTTTTCATATATGCTATTGTTATCTCTTCCGTTGTTGGCACTATTCCAATTTCAGCTTGTCTTAGTTCTTCATTCCAATCAACAGAAACCCCCAGTGTATTTCCCATTGCTCTCAAAGGCAAGTATGTGCTTCCGTCTACAATCAATGCGGGTGGATCTGAAACAAACTCTTCACCATTAACCATTACTTTAAATGATGTTGGTTCTGCTACATACTTTAATAAATGATTGTGTAAAATCCCTTTGAGTATGTTTTAATAAAATTTTCTCATTAGTGTCACTCTCTTTTAACATTTTATAAGAAAATTTTATTAATTTCTTGTATATTTATTAATGAGGTACACCTCAATTTTTAATTTCAGCAAAATCGTCATCAGATTCATAAAGATTTTTAAATTCATTTAAGAATTGTTTTGTGTCAGGACAAAAATAAATCAGAAATAACACAAGTGTTAAAACTCCGCAGGTTGATTTTCCGCCTTCGAGGTGGGAATAACCCCTGACACTCATAGATAGTTTCTCAGACATTTGTTCTTGTGTGAGTTTGAGTTCTTCTCGTGTTAAAAGTAATTTTTTGCGAAAGAATTTCTTTAGTTTGTTGTAATATTTTTCTCTCATAATCTTCCTCCTTATCTTATGTAAGGAGTTTACCAATGTTTTTGCTTTTTGACAACCTTTTGACAACTTTTTTCAAGCTATTTCAGTCTTTTTAAAGTCGATTAAAGTCAACCATAAAGTATAAAAAAACCGCATCAACACTTGAAAAATTAGTGTTAATGCGATTTTTGTCAGTGGTGGAGATGACGGGAGTTGAACCCGTGTCCGAAAACAAATCCACTAAAGCGTCTACGAGTGTAGTCTATGGTTAAAATTCCCTTTGTTGCAGTCCCACAGACAAGGCAACAACATCGGTAGTTTCTAATTCATGATGAGTGGCGAAACAATCACCCATTCACGTTGACCGCTGGTAGTCGCCTTATTCCAAGTCGCGGTACTCAAGGATAAGACGGCGCCTTAATTAGGCAGCGTAAGCTAATCTGTTGTTAGCGTTTATATTTAAAATTAGAGCAGATTAAAGTGTTACTCAAAGCACTACTCGCAGCTCTGGCTTCCTCATCCCCGTCGAAGCCGTTGCATCCCCATATATACTTTAGTATGAACTTATACTAAAGTTATTATACTATATGATATTATAGAAATCAAGTGTTAATTATGGTCTTTCAAGGGTGATATTTCCAATTTTACAGCTCCTGAATTCATCAAGAACAATGTTTGCTGCTCTTTCCATATCAACTTCACCGCCTGAAATTTTAAACCCTCTTTTCGTTCCGATGTATTCTAAAATCTCGTAGCCTTGCATTCCTGAAATATCTTCTGTAAGCTTATATCTCTGACACAAAAGCTCATTATAATTATCACGAAGATAATCTAACAGGGAATAGGACAAAAGCTCAGTATTTATAATTTCATCTTTAATTGCACCTGTATATGCAAGATTTCTGGCTAAGTCCTGATTTTCAAATTTCGGAGGGAGAAGCCCCGGAGTATCCAAAAGTTCAATATCATCTCTTATTCTTACCCATTGTTGAGTTTTTGTTACACCAGGTCTGTCACCTGTTTCAGTTTTAGCCTTTCCGACAAGACGATTTATAAGAGTCGATTTTCCGACATTTGGAATTCCGACCATCATAAGCTTTATAGACCTTGTTATGCCTTTGTTTTTATCTTTTTCAATTCTTTCTCTTAAAATTTCTTTTGCAGCAGGAGCTATTTTATTTAATCCATAGCCTGTCTGACAGCTTATTGGTATAACCTTTATACCCTTTTTTGCATATTCTGAAATCCACATATCTGTAACAACCTTGTCAGCCAAATCATATTTATTTAATACAATAAGTCTTGGTTTACCACTTAGTATGTCATCAAAGTTTGAGTTTCTTCCTGAGTGTGGAATTCTGGCATCAAGAATTTCGACAACAACATCAATAAGTTTTATATTTTTTTGAATCATTCGTCTTGTTTTGGACATATGTCCCGGAAACCAGTGAATTTGTTGATCCATAGTATCATCTCTTTCCATTTGTAATTATTTTAAGAAACAAGAAACCGTATGCACTTGGCAGCGGTTTCTTAAAACATTTTTAAATTTAGTTTGCAAGTCCTATTGAATTAAGAGGCCAGATTCTAAGCTGAGCTTTACCTAAAATTGCGTCAAGCGGAACTGTTCCCAAAGATGATGAACGGCTGTCAGAACTGTGCGGTCTGTTATCACCCATAACAAATACACAACCATCTTCAACTGTAAGAGGGAATACAATTGACGGATCAAATAAAGGTGTTTCGCCCTGATAATATTCCTCTTCAAGCTTCTCTCCGTCTACCCAAACCTTACCATCAACAATATCAATAGTCTGTCCGGGAAGGGCAATAATTCTTTTTACATAGTATCTCTTTTTCAAATCATCAGGAAGATTAAAGTAATAATCAAAGAATTTTAAAAAAGAATTTAATTCCTTGCCGGTCATCTTATAATAAGTTTCTCTTTTTTTGTAGTTTGAATCAAGTATTACAATATCCTGCTGTTTAGGCTGATATCCAAGTTTGGTTATAATCATTCTGTCATTATTCATAAGAGTCGGATACATTGAGTTTCCATCAATCTTTACGACATCAAACAAAAATCCCTTTATAACAAATGCTATAACAAGAGCAACCAGAATTGTGTAAATCCATTCAAGCACTTCTTTTTTCAAGTTAAAAACTTCCTTTTGGGGAGCATCTTTAACACTTGATGCTTCCTCTGATTTTATTTCTTCAGGGAAATTACTCATAAAACTAAACTCCTTTTATGTATTATAGTTATATTGTATCACTTAATTGTGAAGAAATTATTATAATCAAATTAACATTCTTTAACAAAAAAAGCAAAAAGGGACAAAAACTGTCCCTTTATACTCATATTTGTCTAAAAGGTTAAATTTTTTCCTTAACCTTTGCAGCTTTACCAACTCTGTCACGAAGATAGAATAGTCTTGCTCTTCTGACTTTACCTTGTCTTGA
>JAZOTJ010000067.1:0-23272 GCA_045657585.1 Clostridia bacterium
AATAGACAACACTTCATTATTCGTAGATTTGGAGTTACTTAGAGTGTTAAACGGAAATATTTATTTTTCGTTGGCAATTAACTATTTTGGTAATGATGTACCGGAAGATGCTAAGCAACATTATGGTATTTGGTCTATAAACCTTGAAGAAAATATAGTAGAATTTCATTATGAATTTTCAAGTGAGTATAGAAAAGCAACTGCAGGATATAAGTTTTTAATGAATGACGGAAGTTTGGCTTGGGTAAAAAATGATTGGCATATTTTTGATGGTATAACAGAAACAACTCTACTTGGTGATTGGGAACAAGTAATATGTTTTGATAGCTTAAATGCTTAATTTTTTAATCCTAACATAACACGAACATCACACCCAAAAGGTTTGCATCTAAACCTTATGTCTCGCAATAAATTACATAAAGGAGTTTATTATGGATATATTAATTTTATCAACAGTTGCAATATTACAACTAATTACAATCATTTTTTTAATTACCAAAAAATCTGATAATTTATCAAAGCCGATTTCTGATATGTCGCAGTCAATGCAGAACTCTGTCAAGACAATGGGAGAGTTGATTTCAACCAATCAGAAAAATGCAGACGAACAGCAACAAAAAATAACATCAGAGAGCTTTAACAGATTAGAAAATCGTTTCAAAACCTATGAGTCAATGAATGAGCAGAAGTTAGAAGCAATAAGACAGACAGTTGAGAAAAAGCTTTCTGATATATCAGAGGAAAACTCAAAAAAGCTTGATGAAATGCGAAGAACAGTTGACGAAAAACTTCAAAAGACATTAGAAGATAAAATGAATCAGTCATTCAAGCTTGTCAGCGAGAGATTAGAACAGGTTTATAAAGGTCTGGGCGAGATGCAGACATTAGCCTCAGGTGTCGGAGATTTGAAAAAGGTACTGTCAAATGTTAAAACAAGGGGTATTTTAGGAGAAATTCAGCTTGGTGCAATTTTAAAGGAAATTTTATCAAAAGAGCAGTATGAAGAAAATGTTGCGACTATTCCGAACAGTAAAAATGTGGTTGAATTTGCGGTTAAGATGCCATCGGGCGATGGCGGATTTGTTTATCTTCCAATTGACTCAAAGTTTCCTCAGGACGCATATCTCAATTTAAAGGATGCGTATGATAGAGCCGATACAGATGCAATAAAACAAGCATCAGCAGTGCTTTTAACAAGAATTAAAGCCTTTGCAAAGGACATACATACAAAATATGTTGAAGTTCCGTATACAACCGATTTTGCGATAATGTTCCTTCCGTTTGAGGGACTTTATGCCGAGGTAATAAACACAACAGGACTTGTTGAGTATCTTCAAAGAGAGTATCATATTAATGTTGCAGGTCCAAGCACTATGGCGGCACTTTTAAACAGTATTCAGATGGGCTTTAAAACTCTTGCAATTCAGAAACGCTCACAAGAGGTATGGAAAGTTTTAGGAGAGGTTAAGTCTGAATTCAATAAATTTGAAAAGGTAATTGAGAATGCACAAAAGCGTATAATTCAAGCCAATGACGAACTTGACGAGCTTGTAGGAACAAGGACAAGAGCAATCCAGAGAAAGCTAAGAAGTGTTGAGAGTATCGAGGGCGAAATTGTCGAAGAAGAATAAAAAAATTTTAAAAATTTTTTATTCTTAATTTGACTTTTGAGGCATTATGTGGTATAATTGAAAGTGTAGAAATGCTCAAACGCAGCAGAGTAAGAAGGTGTCAAAAATGTATAACATCGGAGACAAAATTGTATATCCAATGCATGGTGCAGGCGTGATTGATTCTATTGAAGAAAAGGTCGTGCTGGGAAAAAAACAGTCATATTATGTTATGAAAATGACATTGACAGGCGAGATGACTGTTATGCTTCCGATGCAAAATTGCGAAGAGATTGGTGTTAGATTTGTTATTGATAAAAATGAGGGAGCAAAGGTTTTGGAAGAATTCAGAAATGCACCTATATTTGAAAACGATAACTGGAACAAAAGACATCGCGAAAATATGCAGAAAATCAGGACAGGCGACATATATCAGGTTCTGAATGTTGTCAAGGAATTGATGTATCGTGATAAATCAAAAGGCCTTTCAACAAGTGAGCGAAAGATGCTGAACAGCGCAAAACAGATTATGATAAGTGAGCTTGTTTTATCTGATGTGGCGGATAAAAATGATATTGAAAGCATTATGAATGATACAGTTGATGAATTGTTTGAGGCTTAATAATAAGGGATTGGTGATGTCATCAATCCTTTTTTCATAAGAAACGGGGTGGGGTAGAATGAAGATATGCGCAATTATTGTTGCTGCAGGAAATGGTACAAGAATGGGCGGAGTTAAAAATAAGGTTTTTTTAGAACTTGGGAAAAAAACTGTTATTGAACACACTCTTGAAACCTTTAAAAACTGTAAGTTGATTGATGAGATAATTCTGGTCACACGCGAATGTGATATTGAGCTTTGCAAAGATTTTAAGGATATAAAGGTTATTGCAGGAGGAAAAACAAGACAGGAATCTGTTTATCGTGGTTTGTGTGAAGCTAAAGATGCTGACATTGTTGTTATTCATGACGGTGCAAGAGCATTGATAAAGAGTGAGGAAATAGAAAATGCGATTTGTGATGCAAAAGAATATGGCGCATCGGCAGTAGGAGTATCTTCTAAGGACACATTAAAGATGGTCGATGATGACGGGTTTATAGTAAAAACTCTTGACAGAGAAACTACCTATCAGATTCAGACTCCTCAGGTATTCAAATATAATGAAATAAAAAAAGCTCACGAGATGGCAATAAATGACGGTTTTTCGGGAACTGATGATTGTTCCTTGTATGAAAAATATATAGGAAAAATTAAGGTTACAAAGGGCAGCTATGATAATATTAAGCTGACAACACCCGAGGATATGGTAATTGCTGAAAATATTTTAGAAAAAAGGTGATAGTATGAGAGTCGGACACGGATACGATGTTCATAAATTGGTTGAGGGCAGAGATTTAATTCTTTGCGGAGAGAAAATTGAATATGAAAAAGGTCTTTTGGGACATTCCGATGCAGATGTGGCACTACATGCGCTTTGTGATGCAATGCTTGGTGCGTGCGCAATGGGGGATATAGGAAGACACTTTCCCGATACCGATATGAAATATAAGGGAATATCGAGTATGATTCTGACAAAAGAAGTAGCAGAAATTGTTAAAAATAAGGGCTATAAGCTTGTTAATGCAGATATAACAATTGTGTGCCAAAGACCTAAATTAGCACCTTACATTGAAAATATGAGAAAAAATGTTTCTGAAGTTTTAGGTGTGGATACAGATGCAATAAATGTCAAAGCAACCACAACAGAAAAACTTGGATTTGAGGGAAGTGGCGAGGGAATTTCTACCACTGCTGTTGTTTTGTTGGAAAATATATAAAATCTATTGATATTTTTAAAATTTTGTGTTAGAATAAATACAGAAATTAACCCTGTGACTCACGTGTAAGGTCTATTTTTTACCAACACTTCTTTAAAGGGATATTAGACTCTGCGGTGCGGCGTATACGCCTCCTTTCCTTTTCGGACTGCCAGTGGACATATAAAGCACCCAGGCTTCAACCCACCTGCTTAGCAGGTAAGAAATAAGACCATGACCACGGCTTCCACGGGGTTTATATCGTTAAAAAATGCGCAGACCGTGCATAGCACTATAAAACAAACGCACCACTCGGAGTACACAAAGTACGCCATCGGGTGCGTTTCTTTCATTCTGCATCATTTTTTCTTCGATATAATTTTCTATTAAAGTACACTTTGTAAAAACTGTTGTGTCTTTGGATTTTTAGGTTCCTTGAAAAGTTCTTCAGGAGTACCTTCTTCCACGATTTGTCCGTCAGACATAAATATAACTCTGTCAGCAACTTCTCTTGCAAAGCCCATCTCGTGAGTAACAACAACCATTGTCATTCCCTCTTTTGCAAGCTTTTTCATAACATCCAAAACCTCTCCGACCATTTCAGGGTCAAGAGCAGAGGTCGGTTCGTCAAACAGCATAACCTCAGGGTTCATACAAAGAGCTCTGACAATTGCCACTCTTTGCTTTTGTCCGCCTGATAATTGAGATGGATAAGAGTTTGCTCTGTCGGCAAGGTTAACTCTCTCTAACAAGTCCATAGCATTTTTTTCGGCATCTGCTTTTGACATTTTTAACAGCTTCATAGGAGCGATTGTCATATTCTTTAAAATAGTCATATGCGGAAACAGATTAAAATGCTGAAAAACCATTCCCATCTTCTGACGATGAATATTTATATCCACTTTCGGGTCGGTTATATCAGTGCCGTGAAACATAACTTTTCCGCTTGTTGCACTTTCCAAAAGGTTCAGGGAACGAAGAAAAGTTGATTTTCCTGAGCCTGACGGTCCGATTACAACAACAACCTCGCCTTTTTTAATCTCTGCTGAGACATTTTCCAAAGCGTGAATTTTATCTGAATAGAATTTGCAGAGATTTTCGGTTTTTATGATTACATTATCGTTCATTCTTCCTCAATCTCCTTTCCATCTTACCAACAATATAAGTTAAGAACATTACTATAACTAGATAAATAAGTGCTACTGCAAACAAAGGCATATACGCAGAGAATGTTCTTCCTCTTATAATATCCCCGCCTTTTGTCAGGTCCATAATACCAACATAGCCCGCAATTGAAGTTTCCTTAATCAATGCGATAAACTCATTCAATAGTGTAGGCAAAACTGTTTTAAACACTTGCGGAATAACCACATATGCCATAGTCTGAAAATAGTTAAATCCAAGAGAACGGCTTGCCTCGAACTGACCTGCATCAATTGACATAATTCCGCCACGCAAGATTTCTGCAACATATGCACCTGAGTTGATACCAAAAGCAATAGATGCAACCATAACACCATTATTTGACGAAACGAGAATAATGAAATACATAATCATAAGCTGAACAACAACAGGAGTTCCTCTTATAACAGTCAGATACACTTTGCATATGAAATTAATTAATGAAAAGAAAATATAAGCTATAATATTCTTTTTTCTGATTTCATTTGCAGTTTTATCATATGTAGAGCGAATCATTGAAATTATAATACCGATTACAACACCAATCAGCAGAGCAAAGAGGGTAATAATCAAAGTATTTTTCAAACCGTTCACAAGATATTTCCAACGGTTATCATTTACAAAGTTAAGAATAAACTGTTCTTTTAAACTCAAAAAACCATCTCCTTACGGGCAAAAATAAAACGGCAGTTTTCGCTGCCGTTTTTGATTATCAATTATTATTCAGCGCTGATATATTTATCAATAATTGTTTGAACTGAGCCGTCAGCAATCAATTCTTCCAAAGCAGCGTTAACTTTTTCCAAAAGCTCTGTGTTTTCCTTAGCTATGCAGATTGCATAATCTTCAACAGCATAGTCAGTATCAAGAATTACAAGACCTTCGTTAACTTCAACGAATGATTTTGCAGGTTGGTTATCAATGATAACGCAGTCAACTTTGCCTGCAACCAATGCAGCAACAGCATCTGTACCCTTGTTGTAAGGAGAAACAAAATCATCACCGAACTCATCAGCTGAGTAGATGTGACCTGTTGTATCCTGCTGAACACCGATTTTCTTGCCTGCAAGGTCATCTAATGACTTAATGTCAGAACCTTCAGGAACGATGATTGACTGAATACCTGTTGCATAAGAAGATGTGAAGTTAACACTTTCTTTTCTTTCGTCTGTAACAGTCAAGCCAGCCATACCCATATCATACTTGCCTGATTGAACACCTGCGATGATTGAGCCGAACTCTGTATCAACGATTTCAAGTTCCATACCGATTTTTTCAGCAATCTTTGCAGCGATTTCAGCATCAATACCAACAATTTCTTCATTTTCATAAAATTCATATGGAGGGAAAGTTGCGTTTGTAGCCATTGTAAGCTTGTTGTCAGCCTTTTCTCCACATGCTGCCAATGATAATACCATTGCCATAGCAGCAACTAATGATAATAATTTTTTCATAATAATTACCTCCAAAATATAAGTTATTATGCTACCATTTTAAACCTTTTTTCTATGTTTGTCAACTCTTTTTTATAATTATACGAATATATTTATAAATATAAATAAAAAGCTATTGTAATTTTATGCGAATAATGATAAAATGTATAAAAATCAATGATTTTAAGAGGTAATATGAAAAAGAGAGACTATATTTTTTTAATATGTATTATTCTGGTTTGTGCAATACTGTTTTCAGTGCGCGCTGTTTTAAAAAAAGATGCAGACAGTGTTTTAATTTATAGGGAAGGCGAGCTATTTAAGACTGTTTCCTTATATGAAAATTGTGAAATTGATTTGGGGACAAATGTTGTTGTGATAGAGAACGGGAGTGCTTATATGAAAAGTGCAGACTGCCCCGATAAAATCTGTGTGCATACAGGCAAAATCAGGGATAATTCCAAAGATATTGTGTGTCTGCCAAATAAGGTGATAGTAAAGGTCACAAAAAAAAGTGCACTTGATGCAGTAACGAACTAATCAAGTGCAATATTAAAGTATGAATTTTTAAAATCTTTGGGGTAAATCATTGAAAACGTTTTTTCTTCAATCGGTTTTTTGCCAATACATTCAATAATTCTGTTTTTTGAAAGCATTGAAATCTCAGTGCTTTCTTTGTTTTTGTAAAACTTTGCATCATATAATTCTGCAAAATCAATCAGATTTTCTTTGCTCCATTTAATATAGTTTTTCAACAATTTATCTCTTAATATGAAATACTCATCTGCAGAAATTTCTATATCTTTTGATACTTCTTCAAACTTTCCGATACAGGAATTATTGAAAAATCCGAGTTTTTTATAATATTCAAAAAGACTATTGCTGGCGGGGACTAAAACACAGAAATCCCCGCAGTTTTCTTTGGCAAATTCTATTAATTCTTTCCCGAGTCCGCAGTTTCTGATTTCTTTATCTACCGCAACTGCATAGACATATCTGCCTGTTTTGTCATTTGATGTAACAGGCAAAAGTGTCATTATTGCATTGTTTTCCGACACATAAACATATTGTGAAAACTTATCAAGAAAAGATAATATAAAATCTCTGCTGTCGCCGAAAGCTTCCTGCCATATTCTTATTATATCTTTATAGTCAGATTGTTTGCAAAGTCTTATCATTTTTTATTTCCTTTGCTTTATATTTTTTTATTATTTTGTATGGACAGTATGAAAGCTTTGCCTTTCTCAAGCCCTCATCGCCTGCATCATCTTCGCGATTGACATATTTATAGTCCATACAGTTTGCAAGAACAAATTGTTTGTTAATCATTGGATATGCGCCCTGAATATCATAAAAAGCCTTTTCAATATGCACCAAAAATGTGTCAGAATTCAGCTCATCGCCCATTGAAAAAGCAATAACTTTTCCCTTGGAGCGCAATAATCCGCCAGATAAACCAAGCTCTTCATAGTATTTCAATGCCTTTTTGACAACCTTTCCCTCGGCAATGAGTCCCTTGTTGTTGTCTGCATCTGCCACAATCTGCCATTCATCGTGCATTTTTATAACCTCGTCAATGTTTGATGAAGTGATTTTTTCATAACTCCAGTCGGGATTGTTTTCTAAAAATCTGTTAATGTGATTTCTTTTTGAAGAAAGCTTTTTGCCTTTTAAGGTTGAAAGCTGTTCAACTGTATATACATAATCACTTATATTCCGATTTTCTGCAAAAGAAAATTTATTGGGAAAATATTTTTCCATAAATTCCTTTTCCTTTTTTCCGATACCGCCAAAGGTGACAGCGTCGCAGGAATTTTCCAATATCCACTCTATGGCAGAAATTTTATCTTCATCATTATTTCCTGCAGGGAAGAGATAAAAATTTTCGCCATAACGGGCAACAAGACAGGATTTATGTCTTGAAATTTTAGTGTCGATAGCGTCTGCCCATAAAAATAATGTTGAAAAGCTGTATTCAAGGCTTGGCGCATAAAAGCTTTTCAAAATTTCATCAACCCATAGTTTATCCTGAATTTCAGGTGTTTTAAATGTATTCATAAAAACCTCTTTTTAAAATTGGGTTGCAGAATTTTTTCTGCAACCCATAAAACTTATTCTACCGATATAATGTAGTAATACAATGGCTGAGAGCCATTTTTAAAGCTGATTTCAAGATCGGGATATTCCTCTTCCAAAGATTCGCATAGCTCATTTGCCTCATCTTCTGAAACATCTTCGCCATAGTAAACTGTCAAAAACTCCGAATCGTCATCACACATATCTTCGATAAGCGATTTCAAGACCTCTGACGGTTGTTTTCCTGTTCTTGAGATTTTGCCCTCAAAGAGTCCTAAGATGTCGCCTTCCTTGATTGTAAGCTCGTCAATCTGTGTATCTCTTACTGCATAGGTAATCTGTCCTGTTTTAACATCAGCAATTACCTTGTTCATCAAAGCTTCGTTCTGCTCTGAAGTCTTTGATGGCGAGAATTTTAACATAGCACTCACACATTGAGGAATTGTCTTTGTAGGAATAACGACAATGTTTTTGTCTGAAATTTCCTTAGCCTGATTAGCTGCCATTATAATATTTTTATTGTTAGGGAAGACAAAGATTGCATCTGCATTAATCTTATTGACTGCATCAATAATATCATCGGTGCTTGGGTTCATAGTCTGACCGCCCTCGATTATTTCATCAACACCAAGTGATTTAAAAATTTCGGAAATTCCCTTTCCCGCACAAACAGACACAAAGCCAAAATCCTTGTGTTCTTTAGGCTCTTCCTCTTTGTTTTCGCCTGATGCAACACCCTCGTTTATTATACTTGAATGCTGGTGCTTCATATTGTCAATCTTAATATTTATAAGACTTCCCATCAAAACTGCACGCTCTAACACATAACCGGGGTTATTTGTATGAATATGCACCTTGACAATTTCCTCATCATCAATAACAAGCATACAATCGCCCTTTGTTGAAATATTCTTTCTGAAACTCTCAACATTTACATCGCCAGAACTCTTTTCGACAATAAATTCTGTGCAGTACATAAATTTAATGCTTTGTTCATCAATTGCAGTCTGTGCAGACTGAGATTTGGGAGCTGACTCGAACGAGACATCAGATGTTATTATTTCACCTTTTTCAAGATAGTATAACACACCCTCCAAAAAGAACATCCAGCCCTGACCGCCCGCATCAACAACGCCTGCTTTCTGAAGTGCAGGAAGCATTTGTTGCGTTTTTGCAAGAACCTTGTTTCCGCGAATAACTGCAGCGGATAATACCTCTTTGATATCGTCAGTTGTTTCACTGGTTGCAACTGCACGCTCTGCAACTTCTCTTGCAACAGTTAAAATTGTTCCTTCAGTAGGCTTCATAACAGCTTTATAAGCCGCTTGTGAGCCAAGCAAAAGAGCGGCAGAAAAATCTTTTGCATCACAGGTATCTTTGCCTTTTAAGCCTTTTTGAATACCTCTGAAAAACTGCGACAAAATAACGCCTGAATTTCCTCTTGCACCTCTCAAGGTTGCATAAGACATAGCATCTGCAATCTTTGAAACAGAGGGGGAAACAAGCTCAGACAATGATTTTGACATTGCAGTAACTGTCATTGACATATTTGTTCCTGTGTCACCATCGGGAACAGGAAAAACATTCAAATCATCAACAGTCTGTTTGTTGTTATATAGGCAGTTAGCGCCTGAAATCATCATTTGCGCCAATTGCTTTCCATCTATTGTGTTAATAGTAATCTCCTCCCGACTAATTTAGTCGCCAACGCGCACAGACTCAACGATAACCTCAACATTGTTTACCTTAAGTCCTGTATTACTTTCAATTTTGTATTTAACATTTTTAATTATGCTGTCGCAAATTGCATTGATATTAAGACCGTATTCAACGATTATGTGCATACCGATGACAATTCCTGAATCCGCAACACTGACTTTAATTCCCTTTGTCATATTGTCAGGCTTTAAAAGACTCACAAGGCCATCCTTAGTACCTCTTGATGCCATTCCGACAACACCATAGCATTTGCTTGCAACAGAGCCGGCAATAGATGCGATTACATTGTTGTCAACAGTCACATCGCCATACTCGCTGTTTATTAAAATAGCCATATAAATCATTCCTTTCAAGAAAGTATATTAAAAACTACACTTTCCTAACATACATTTTACTATATTTTATCCGTTTCGTCTATAGTTATTTTTAAATTTAGTAAAAATTTTTGTTTTGGACATAATTTTTTGCATAAAAAAAGCACCTTTTGGCGCTTTTTTTAATATTTTCCTTGTTTGATTTTATAGGAAAGTGTCATTAAATAGTCGGACAAATGCACGTTTTCCACTGCAACGGGAGTTTTTGTGACAATTTCAGCTGATGAGAAGTTCCAGATTCCCTTAATACCGAAGTCAGCAAGTTTTTCTGCCATTTCTCCGATTGCTTCTTTTGGAATTGCTAAAATCGCAATGGTAATGTTGTTATGAGAAATATAAGCCTTTAAATCATCAATGTGCAAAACAGGCTTTTGATTGACGGTATGACCGATTTTTGATTTGTCATTATCAAATAAAGCTGTTATATAAAAGCCTCTTTTTTCAAAGCTCTGATGATTTGCAAGTGCCATTCCAAGATGACCTGCACCGATAATGATTGCTCTGTATCCCTCTTTCAATCCGAGAATTTCGGCTATTTCATTGTGAAGATATTCAACATTATATCCATAGCCCTGTTGACCAAAGCCACCGAAATAGTTAAAATCCTGTCTGATCTGAGATGCGGTCACACCCATACTTTCGCTTAATTTTCCTGATGAGATTCGTGTTATATCCTTACTTAAAAGCTCGCTTAAATACCGATAATACCGAGGAAGTCTTTTTATAACAACTTCGGGGACATCTTTTTTCTTATAGTTCATATTTAAAAACTCGCTTTCAATTATTCTTCGATTTCTTCATCGCGTCTTAAAAATTCAGCAAATGCTTCCTCTAATTCAGCTTCATCCTCAACCATAACAAGCTCAGGGTTTTCTTCGTCAGTGTTATCAACCTTCATAATTAATACTTCGTCAGTTTCTTCGCCCTCGTCCATTACCTCAAGTAATGCAAAATATGTTTCGTCATTCAATTCAAATACATCAATAGCGGCAAATTCAATCTGATTACCGTTATCGTCTTCTAACATAATAATATTTTCTTCCATAATTACTCTCCTCTTTTTATCTTTGTTTATATTTTATAATAATTTTAAAAAAATGTCAACTATAATTGTTGTTTGTCAGACTCAGGCGCAAAAGCCTCAAGCATTTTGTATGCCATCGGATGAACAGGCCTGTTTTTTGCAACGTTAAATTCTATGGTCTTTTTTGTACATTCGTAAATTGCCAGATTCAGGTCTTTTTTGGCAATTTCCCGCAAGTAATCAATCCCGTCAAAGCATCTTGTCGGTTCAAGCATATCTGCAACATAAACAACCTTTGCGATGTTTCCCATATCGGGGTGTCCGAGAGTGTGATATCTTATTGCTTCTAAAATTTCTTTGTCATAAATTCCATAGTGCGCAATAGCAACCTTTTCGCCAAGCTTTGCATGGATAAGTGCTGAAGAGGATTTTTCGTGTTCGTCAAGCTCCACATCCAGGTCTTCGCACATTTTCAGCATTATTTCGTATGGAATACATTTTGCGCAATCGTGAAGTATGCCTGCAAGATACGCTTTTCCTGTGCTAAAGCCGAATGTTTCTGCCAGCTCGGAAGCCATTTTGGAAACATTCAGGCTGTGGAAAAACCGTTCAGGCCTAAGATTTTTTCTTAAATGTCTTTTAAGACTTGATTTTTTCTTTCTGTAAAGACCGTTTCTTTTTATGAAATCATACACCTCATCATTGAGATATTCCGACACATCTTCATTTTCTTCTAATTTTTCTCTGATATCAGATGAAGAGATGTCGATATCAGGTGCATCAATAAATTCAGCTTTTAAATAATATTCTTTCTTTATTTTTTCAAGGTCAGCCTGTGCATCATAACCTTTGCGGCCATAAATCAGGAATGTGCAAAGCTCCATAATGAGTCTTGGTCTTTTCCACGTTGTTATATCGTGCAGAGAGTCTGCGCCGATTATAAAATACAGTTCATTTGTTTTGTCCTGTTTTTTTAAGTGCTGCAGTGTTTCGTAAGAATATGACGGACCGTTTTTGGTTATTTCAAAGTCATATGCCTCAAATTTCGGATAGTCAGCAATTGCAAGTTTTACCATCTTATGTCTGATGTGACAGTCTAAAATTGAGCCGCCTTTCTTATGGGGCGGATTTCCGTTGGTAATAAATAAAACGTTATCAAGCTTAAATTGCAAAAGAGCTTTATAAGCCAGTTCAATATGAGCATTGTGAATAGGATTAAAGGTGCCGCCCATAATGCCTATTTTTGCCACAAAAATCACTCCTTTTATTTTTTCTTTGTTTTTGGCAGTTCAATTTTCTGATTTTCAACCTTGACTGCGCGTTTATATAAGACAACTTTAGAGCCGATTGCCTGAACGGGTTCTGCTGAAAGCCTTTCGCCAAGTTCAGCACAACACTCCTTTGTGTCTAACATAGCAGTTTCCAAAATATTAATTTTTATGAGTTCTCTTGCTTCCAGAGCAAGAGCTAATTGTGTGACAATTTCATCGGTTATTCCGCCCTTTCCAATCTGAAAGATGGGGGAAAGGCCGTTTGCCATTGCGCGTAAATAAGCGCGTTGCTTGCTTGTAATCATATTTAATTCTCCTTTTGCGATTCTAACCATATAATCAACACCGACACATCTGCAGGTGAAACACCTGAAATTCTTGATGCCTGACCAAGATTTGCAGGTCTGATTTTTTCGAGCTTTTGTCTTGCTTCGATACGAAGTCCGTATATTTTTGAATAATCACAGTCCTTCGGAAGAAGCTTTCCTTCCATTTTCTTAAACTGCTCAACCTGAATGAGCTGTCTGTCGATATATCCCTTGTACTTTAGTTTGATTTCTGCCTGCTCGGTGATTTCGTAAGGAAGAACAGGTCTTTCAAAATCAACCTCTTTGATTTTTTCATAGTCAAGCTGAGGTCTTTTAATCATCTCAGAAAGTCTTATACCTGTTACGACAGGCGATGTGCCGTTTTTTTCCAAAACAGGGTTTGCAACGGACGGAGAGATGATAATGCTTTCCAGACGCTCGATTTCTTTTTGAACAGCATCTAATTTATCCAAAAGCTTTTTATATCTTTCCTCAGATATAAGACCAACCTTATATCCGACAGGAGTCAGTCGCTCATCAGCATTATCCTGTCTTAATAAAAGCCTGTATTCAGACCTTGAAGTCATCATTCTGTATGGCTCATTTGTGCCCTTTGTTACCAGATCATCAATAAGAGTGCCAATATAGCCTTGCGAACGGTCGATTATCATAGGTTCTTCACCTTTTAGCTTTAGAGCCGCATTAATTCCTGCAACAAGTCCCTGTGCTGCAGCTTCTTCATATCCGCTTGTGCCATTAAACTGACCTGCGCCATAAAGACCAGAAATATTTTTAAATTCCATGGTCGGAAAGAGCTGAGTCGGGTCGATACAGTCATATTCAATTGCATATGCAGGGCGCATAATCTCAACATTCTCAAGACCTTTAATTGTTCTTAGCATCTTTTGCTGAACATCAACAGGCAAGCCTGTGCTTATCCCTTGTGCATACATTTCTCTTGTATCTGTGCCCATAGGCTCCATAAAGAGCTGATGACGGGATTTATCACGAAAACGCATAATCTTGTCTTCAATAGATGGACAATATCTCGGACCAACACCCTCAACCATACCATTATACATCGGCGCCTTGTCGATATTATCCATAATAATTTTGTGAGTTTCTTCATTAGTATAGGTCAGCCAGCAGGGAACAAGATTTTCTCCGATTTCCTCTGTTTCAAATGAAAACGGAACAATTCTCTCGTCGCCCTCTTCCTTTTCCATCTTTGAAAAATCAAGAGAGTCGGCGTGAATTCTTGCAGGGGTACCTGTTTTAAAGCGCATCATTTCAACACCGAGAGCCTTTATGCTGTCGGTTAATTCCATAGCAGGGAAAACCCCGTCAGGTCCTGATTGTTTTTCATAATCGCCAATCAGAATTCTGCCTCTCAGATATGTTCCGGTTGCGATAATAACTGCTTTTGCACCAAACTTTGTGCCAAGATGAGTTTGCACTCCGCAAATACCATTATCATCAGTTAAAATTTTGCAGATTTCTGCCTGTTTTAACTGTAAATTCGGAGTAGTCTCCAGAATTCTTTTTATTTCAATGTGATATTTTTTTCTGTCTATCTGACAACGCAGTGAATGAACTGCAGGGCCCTTGCCGACATTCAACATTTTTGATTGTATAAAGGTTTTGTCAGCGGCTTTTCCCATAACTCCGCCCAAAGCATCAATTTCTCTTACCAGGTGTCCTTTCGCAGTTCCGCCGATGCTTGGATTGCATGGAAGATTTCCAACTGCATCAAGGCTGATTGAGAAAATTACAGTTTTCATACCGAGTCTTGCAGCCGAAACCGCTGCCTCAACACCTGCGTGACCGGCACCGATTACTGCAACATCATAGTTATCTAAATACATTATTTATTACTCTCCTGTAAATCGGAAAATATAGATTCTTCCTTAATTTCCTCTTCATTTGGCATAAACTTTCTGAGCTGAGAGTGCACAAAGAATTCCACGGGGAATCTGAAAAATGCTATCAATACCAAAAAGAAGAACGCCAATGTTATAATTGGTGTTACAAAATTGAAAATATAAAAATTAGCAATCAGAATAAGTGCTGTCAACAAAATGCATGGAAACAGAGATGAAAGTGCAAGAAGAAATGCATTTTTGTAAATATCTTTGAGTTTGTTGTCAAATGTCACAATCAGCTGATGTATGTAGCAGTGCATTGATAAAAATATAAGTGTTCCGAGGAGCATAAAAATGAATAATGCAAAATAAAGCACAGAACCCGTTTTAAGATGCTGTCCGAAATAGAACATAAGTGCAAACGAGCCGAAAACAATAAATAATAAATCAAACAAAACAACAACGGCTTCTTTTTTGAAGTTTTCTTTCATTTTGCCAAAAAATTCACTGCATAACCAGACATGCTGTTCTTTTGAATATTCCCGAAGAACATAAGCCATTGAAGCCGATGCAGGGCCTGTCCCTAAAACAATTGTGCATATTATTGTCATAAACAATGATGAGAGCAAAGTAAGTATTACGGTGTCCTGTGGCGACAATTCGACTGTGGTAATAACTGTATTAAATATAAAAGGAATAAGAAAGCTAAAAAGCAGAAAATACAATATCAACACAGGGATTGAGCATACAAAATAAAGCATATTAAGAGAAAAAAGCTTTGAGAGCTTTCTTCCTAAAAGCTCAAGATACAAAAATATCCCCTTTTTTTTAGGTGCGTCCTTACTTACTCCCGGACCGGGTTTGTCAAAATTAAAAAGCCTCAATTTGATTCCTCCAAAAAAATATATTCAGAACATATTGTATCATAACTTTTTTTGTGTTACAATATGTTTTATATAAAATTAATAAAATTGTAAATAATGTAGGTATGAAATGAGAGAAGTTGTAATTGGAAGAAATGATAGTGACCAGAGACTTGACAAGTTTTTGTTAAAGCTCTGTCCTGCTATGCCTGAGGCGATGCTTTATAAGAGTCTTCGGAAAGAATGTGTGAGAGTGAATGACAAGCACATTAAGGACGGAGCATATAAGCTTTCAGAGGGTGATGTGTTAAAGCTTTATTTAAAGGACGAGTTTTTTGAAAAGACAGTGCCTGATGAAGTCTTTTTGTCATTGGAGCCTGAGCTTAATATAATATATGAAGACGAGAATATTATGCTTTTGGATAAAAAAGCGGGTATGGTTGTGCATGCTGACGAAGATAAATCAAGTGTTTCACTGATTGATCATATAAAAGCATACCTATATAAAAAGGGAGAGTATGTTCCCGATAAGGAAAATACCTTTGTCCCTGCCCTTTGCAACCGTCTTGACAGAAACACGTCAGGTATTGTCATTGCGGCAAAAAATGCTGAGTCTTTGCGGATTATGAACCAGAAAGTCAAGGACAGGGAGTTGAAAAAGCTCTATCTTTGCATTGTCACAGGCCATCTTGATAAGAAAGAAGACGAGCTTGTTGCGTGGCTTTTTAAAGACGAAAAGGAAAAAAGAGTTTATGTTTATAACGAGTCAAAAAAGGGAAGTAAAACAATTATCACGAAATACAGGGTACTAAAGGAAAACAATAATCTTTCGCTTGTTGAGGTCGATTTGGTCACAGGCAGAACTCATCAGATAAGAGCGCATTTTGCCTCAATCAATCATCCGCTTTTAGGTGACGGAAAATATGGAAGTAATAAGATAAATAAAGAAAATGATATGAAATATCAGGCACTTTGCGCATATAAGCTCATGTTTGACTTCAAAACCGATGCGGGAATTTTATCATATCTTGATAAGAAAGAATTTAAAGTGAAAAATGTGTGGTTCGGGGATTATGTTAACAAAGTGTAAAAAATGGTAAGGGTTTATTGACATTAAAAATATGGAAGTATATAATCAAAGGATAAGACAGATGAGAAAGGAAGAATTTTATGCTGAAACGATTTTTAAAATGTGTTCGTGAATATAAAGCAGCTACGATAATTTCTCTGGTGTTCATAACATTGGAGGCTGTTATCGAAACATTTATACCCTTTATAACAGCAGAGCTTGTCAATGGAATAAAAATGGGGGAAGGACTCGGAACTGTCGGGGAAGTGGGTCTTATTCTTCTTGTTCTGGCAATGCTTTCTCTTTGTTGTGCCGCTGTTGCAGGAATTGCAAGTGCAAAGGCATCAACAGGCTTTGCCAAAAATTTAAGACATGATATATTTTCAAACATTTTGAAATTTTCGTTCGGAAATGTTGACAAATTTTCCTCAACATCGCTTGTTACCCGTATGACAACAGATGTCACAAATGTCCAGATGTCATTTATGATGCTGATAAGAATTGCAATAAGAAGTCCGCTGATGCTGATTTTCTCTGTTGTGATGGCATTTATTATGGGCGGAAGACTGGCGCTTACATTTGTTGTGATAATTCCTGTTTTAGCAATAGGACTGCTTTTGATAAGCAAAAAAGCGATGCCCGCTTTCAGACGTGTTTTCAAGAAATATGACAAATTAAATGAGTCAATTGAAGAAAATGTAAGAGCGATGCGCGATGTCAAGGGCTTTTCAAGAGAGGAATATGAAAAGAAAAAGTTTGGTGACGCTGCAGAAAATATAAGACTTGATTTCACAAAGGCTGAGAGAATTGTTGCTCTTAATGCACCATTGATGCAGCTTTGCGTATATCTTAATTCGATATTTGTTTTGTTGTTCGGCTCAAATCTTGTTATCACATCAAGGGGTACACTTTTGGATGTCGGACAGATTTCTGCAATGCTAACATACGGAATGCAGATTTTGATGTCACTTATGATGCTTTCAATGATATATGTTATGTTAACAATGTCAGCTGAATCAGCAAAGAGAATATATGAAGTGCTTGAGGAAAAGAGTCTTTTGACAAATCCCGAAAACCCTGTTGGTGAAATAAAGGACGGTTCAATCCAATTTAATAATGTAAGCTTTAAATATTCCCAAAAAGCAAAGAAGAATGCATTGTCTGATATAAATTTAGATATAAAATCAGGAATGACAGTCGGAATTTTAGGCGGAACAGGCTCAGGAAAATCCTCGCTTGTTCAGCTCATTCCAAGGCTTTATGATGTAAGTGAGGGAGAAGTGAGAGTCGGAGGAAGGGATGTCAGAGAATATGATCTTGACACCTTGAGAAATTCAGTTGCTATGGTATTGCAGAAGAATATGCTTTTTGCAGGAACAATCAAAGATAATCTGAGATGGGGAAATCCCGAGGCAACAGATGAGGAAATGATTGAGGCGTGCAAGATGGCACAGGCAGATGAATTTATAAGCACATTCCCCCAAAAGTATGATACGTTTATTGAACAGGGCGGAACGAATGTGTCAGGCGGACAAAGACAAAGACTTTGTATTGCAAGGGCACTTCTGAAAAAGCCAAAAATTCTGATACTTGATGATTCAACAAGTGCAGTTGATACCAAAACAGATGCATTTATCAGAAATGAATTCAAAAAGTTTATTCCAAAAACAACGAAATTGATTATAGCACAAAGAATTTCATCGGTTATGGATGCAGATATGATTGTTGTGCTTGATAATGGTAAGATTGAATCGGTCGGAACACATGAAGAATTGTTGAAAACAAGTAAGATTTATCAGGAAATAGACATTCAGCAGAATGGGGGTGCACAAGATGAATAAACCACCAATGAACAGACCGCCAAAGAGAAAATTTGATAAAAATGTATTTTCAAGAACAGTTAAAATGCTTTTTGCATATTACCCTGTTTTAGTCCCTGTGACAATTGTTTGTATATTGTTTTCAGCGGGAGTTTCTGCAATTCCTTCAGTATTTACCCAAAAAATCATTGCAATCATAGAAAAATGGTGGCAAAGCGGTGACTGGGAAAGTGCAGTAGTGGAAATAGCTCCTGTTATTGCAATCCTTGTGGGCCTTTATTTTGTTGCGATATTGTCAATTGCAGTTTATAATCAGCTTATGGCATATATCACACAAGGTTTTTTGAGCAAAATGAGAATAGCGATGTTTGACGGAATGCAAAATCTGCCTGTCAAATATTTTGATACACATAAGCACGGAGATATAATGAGTCACTATACCAATGATATAGACACTCTGCGTCAGCTTGTATCTCAAGCATTGCCGCATCTTATACAATCGGCGGCGATTGTTATCGGAGTTTTGTCCGTTATGCTCTATTATAGCTTTTATATGACAGGAGTAGTCATTGTCGGCGTTGTTGTAATGTTCAATGTCAGCAAAAAGGTCGGCGGTGGCTCTGCAAAATACTTTATGAAGCAACAGCAGGCGATAGGAAAGGCTGAGGGCTTCATTCAGGAAATGATGAACGGTCAAAAGGTTGTCAAGGTATTTTGTCGTGAAGATGCATGTGAAAAAGAGTTTGATGAAATCAATAATCAGCTTTTTGAGGACAGTAGGAAAGCACATTCATTTGCCAATATCTTAGGACCGATAATTGCAAATATCGGAAATATTTTATATGTTTTGTCTGCAATTATGGGCGGTGTGTTTTTGTTGTCAGGAATTGATAATTTGAGCATATCGGGACTGCCATTCTCGCTCAGTATCGTTATACCATTTCTTAATATGACAAAGCAGTTTACTGGCAATGTCAATCAGCTTTCACAACAGATAAACTCAGTTGTAATGGGACTTGCAGGTGCACAGAGAATTTTTGAGGTTATGGATGAAAAACCTGAGGCTGATGATGGATATGTTACATTGGTCAATGCAAAGGTTGATGAGAATGGAAACATTACTGAAACTGACGAGAGAACAGGTAAGTGGGCGTGGAAGCATCCGCACAGTGACGGAACTCTCACTTACACACTCTTAAAAGGCGATGTCCGTATGACCGAGGTGGATTTCGGATATAATGAAGAAAAAATAGTTCTAAAGAATGTGTCAGTTTATGCAGAACCGGGACAACAGGTAGCATTTGTGGGTGCAACAGGTGCAGGAAAAACAACAATTACAAATCTTATCAACAGATTTTATGATATTGCTGACGGAAAAATCAGATATGACGGAATTAATATAAATAAGATAAAAAAATCAGATTTAAGACGCTCAATCGGTATAGTTCTGCAGGAAACAAACCTGTTTACGGGAACTGTTATGGAAAATATCCGATATGGCAGACTTGAAGCTACTGATGAGGAATGTATTGAGGCTGCAAAATTAGCAGGTGCAGACGATTTCATCACAAGACTTCCTGATGGATATGATACAGAGCTTTCAAATAACGGAGCAAATCTCTCGCAAGGCCAAAGACAGCTTATTTCCATTGCGCGTGCGGCAGTAAAAGACCCGCCTGTTATGATTTTGGACGAGGCAACCTCTTCAATTGATACACGTACAGAGGCAATTGTGCAAAAAGGTATGGATAAGCTTATGGAAGACAGAACTGTGTTTGTTATTGCTCACAGATTGTCAACTGTAAGAAATTCCGATGTCATTATGGTTCTGGATAAGGGAGAAATCATCGAACGCGGAAACCACGATGAACTGATTAAACAAAAAGGCACATATTATCAGCTCTATACAGGCGCATTTGAACTTGAATAAGGGAAAAAGTATGAAAATTACAGCTTTAATTGGAAAAAGCGGAACAGGAAAAAGCCATCGCGCAGTCGGCATTGCACAGAGAAAAAAGCTTGATGCGATAATTGATGACGGACTTTTGATAATGTCAAACAGAGTGCTTGCGGGAAAGTCGGCAAAAAAGGAAAGCACAAAAATTGCATCAGTTAAAAGGGCACTGTTTTATGATAAAGAGCATATAAAAGAAGTAAAAAAAGCGATTTTGGAAAACAAGATTGAAAGCATTTTAATTTTGGGAACTTCAAAAGGAATGGTCGACAGAATTTGCGTTTCTTTGGATATAGGAAGTATTGATGAGTATATAAGAATTGAAGAAATACAATCGCCCGATGAATTGGAAATTGCAAGAACAATGCGAATGGAGGAAGGGAAACACATAATCCCTGTTGCATCTTTAGAAATCAAAAAGGATTTTTCGGGATATTTTCTCCATCCGATAAGAACGCTCAGATATGCTTATGGAAAAAAAGAGATAGTTTCCGATAAGACGGTTATCCGTCCGACCTACAGCTATCTTGGCGGATATTCAATTTCCGATAATGCAATTGCACAGTTGGTCGAATTTGTTTCATTGAAAATTTATGGAGTTACCAGAGTGACCAATATAATTGTTGACAATTCAACCGAGGGTGCAATGATAAGCCTTAGTGTTTCACTGAAGTTTGGAACTAATATTCCTGCAGTCTGCAGGGAAATATCAGAAAAAATCACTCAGACAATTGATAAGATGACTTCGCTGAATATAAGCAAAATTGATATTTTTGTAAAGGAATTAACCGAAATATAAAAAAGCAGTCGCCTAAGCGACTGTTTTTTATTTTAACAATTCGTCATATGTTGTGTCAAGCACATCTTTGATTGATTTTAATTGACTTGCATAGATGTGTTGTATTCCGCGTTCGATTTTTACCAATGACTCTCTTGTAATATCAACGCCCATCAATTGCAATTGTTTTACCATTTCAGTTTGTCCGATTTTCTTTTCTTTGCGAATTCTTCTGATGTTTTCGCCGATAAGAATTGTGTCCTGCTTAATCTTTTGTTCAATCATTAATATCACCCTTTTTTTGGACTAAAATCAGTTCTTTCTCTTGATTATATTATTTATTTGTGATACAATGGGACTAATATCAGTCCAATTTGACAATAAGGAGAGTTAAATGAAACTAAAGGTAAAAATTTATAAAGCAATAAAAAAGTTTTTTAATAAAGATATTATAATTGATGTCACAGGAACAATTCTGACTCCTGGAAATCACGGGAAGGATTGTTTGGGAAACGGAGAACACTATAATAAAAAAGGAAAGTTGATTGAGTGTTGTTGTGATGAATGTGATTATATGTTAATATGCTTTGAGGATTATAACAAAAAATCACTCATCTAAAAAAACCTTCATATTATTTATATTTTCATCCTCGACAGAAAGCAGTTTATATGCTAACTGTCGGGTTTCTTTTTTTGCATTTGCGCAGGCATTGACCGAATCAACAAGTGAGAAAAATCCCTCTTTGCTTCCGCTGATCAAAATTTTTGCGAGGCGGGTAGTTGATGGTTTTCCGATGGTGGCTAAAAATGCAAGCTGAGAATAATAATCGGAATTTTTCGGGGTGCTGTCAATATTTAAAAGCATATCATAGGCTGTCTTTTCGATTTCTCTGTATTCCTGCATTTTATCAAATAAAAAATCAAACATTGATTGACTTTCCACCTTTTTTAAAACTCCCGATATTAAGAGTACTGCAGTGATTGAATTCTGGTAGATTTCATTCAGAAGAATTTCATCGTTTTTCATCTTCTCAGCTTCTTTTCTTCATAGTTAACCTGTTCGGGAACAACATATATATCGGTATATGCATAGGATTCGTCAATATCTTCAGGTTGTCTTGGCATAAGACCTGTGCACTCGGTTACTGATGCAACCCCGTTGGTTTTATTCAATATATCAAATTCAAATAAAAATTCATTAACATTGTCATTTTCTGTTTTTCTGTTCGGTGCTTTTTGAGTTTGCTTGTTCATATTTTGCCTCCAATCTTTCTTCTGAATATATTCTTTGTAAACGTAAGTTTTATTATTCTGAAAATAGAGAGTAAAAAAATTCTTGTTTGTATAAGCTATACAAAAAGAAGATAAAAAAATATGTAAAAATCTTCAAAATATGTATTGCAAAAATATAATATTGTGGTAAAATATACAATGAGGGAAAATTGAAATATTTCAAATATACATTATATAAGGAAAGGAGAAAGAAAATGGAAAAGTTTTTAACCGAAGCATTGAAAACAGGACAAAATGTAGAACTTACAGACGCCCTTTCTGTCGGAGGAATGGTAACAGGAATGGGACTTGGCATTGTTTTTGGTGTGTTAGTTATACTGATGTTGGTTTTGATGCTTTTCAAGGTTGTTTTTTATAAAAATGACTCAAAAAAGGTAGAAGAAGTTAAGGACAACCCTGTGGCACCGGCACCTGCTGGTGAAGAGATAAGACCTGATGATAAAACAGTTGCGGCTATGGTAGCAGCTATTGCAGCACTGAGCGAAACAACTGCTGACAAAATCAGAATTAAATCAATCAGAAAAATCAAGTAAGAACCTAAAAGAAGAAAGGAAGTTAAGATTATGAAAAAATATAGTATTAAAGTTAATGGCGTAGCATACGAAGTTGAAATTGAAGATTTAGGCGGAACAAGTGCACCAGCACCAGCTCCAGCTCCTGCAGCTCAGGCTGCACCTGCAGTGGCTCCTGCTCCTGCACCACAGGCACCTGCTGCAGCAGGCGGCAAGAAGGTTGTTGCACCAATGCCCGGAACAATAGTTTCAATGAAGGTTAATGTTGGTGACACAGTTACAAAAGATACAGTTGTTGCTATTTTAGAAGCTATGAAGATGGAAAAC
>JAZOTJ010000068.1:0-8934 GCA_045657585.1 Clostridia bacterium
ATGCTCATTACATATTTCCCATATTATATCCTGCAGTTTCTCCATATAACTTATTTCTTCAGGAAATATAACCGCCATCATTGCGTATATTGATAACTGTCTTCTTCTCAAAAAATATAAATTTTCAAAATTGACTCTGATGCCTGTTCTGAAAAAATCCATTTCACCACTAAAAGAAAAATGTGGAAAATCTACATCCCTGCAAAATTCATTATAACCATCCCAAAGCATTTTACGAAGCGGTTCATACTCAACCTTTTCTCGCACTTCTTTCCATTTGTTTTTATCTCTTAACAGACTAATCATTTTCTTTATTCTCCCATCTCATCTATATGATTTAAACAACTATTTTTCTATAAAAATAGACTGCATCCCATAGATCTGAGTTGTTCTATTTTTTCTCTCAACACTTTTTCACTTACCTGAAAATGCTCAGCTAAGCAGGTTATACAACAAAAGCTCTCCGATAACCTGCCACACAGTTTTTTATGAAGTCCTATTTCATCATTATTCAACTTTCTACCGCATTTTTTGCAATATTCCGTCATTTTACAATTTCTCCGATAACGACTCTGAATTTCATAGGTTCAAGATTTTCCTGATAACAATCCCGATATACTCCCATTTCCGCACCCGTCACTGCATCTATAAGTTTTACCTTAATTCCGCTGTTAACAGGGATGCCTATATCATTAAATAAAACAGAACCTCTTTTCCAACCATCATCACCAATATTAAATATACCAAATGCAAATCTTCCTTCAGAAAGCATTCTTCCCATGGTTATAAGTTTTCCACCGGCACCATCATGACCGATTAAAAATGGAGGCAACGCATCTGAATCTTGATTTAATGCAATAAGATTTTTATTTAGGAGAATTTTTTCTCCAGTTGAATCCATATTTCTTATATCTCCGCCAATAATAAGAGGCGATCCCATAAAAGACCACAAAGCAAAATGCATAAGATATTCTTCGTCAGAACATCCGCCCAATGCCACATTACCCTCTCCGTGCATTCCTACAATAAGCATATCCATATCATTGAAGAAACCGTTTCCTGAAAGAGAAATTTTCTCAAGCTGACTTTCAAATATATCACAAAATGATGTCTTGTTATCGCTTATATCTTCTGTTGAACGATATGTATTCGCACCACGAGATCTCATCCATAAATGTGAATCACAATGTCCCCAGTTACAAGCTGCAAACAAAATATCACGACCACAATTACGAAGTGCCATAGCCATAGTTGCATACGCCATTTTTGCATCAGCAGTCTTTGGGAAATGACAAAAATCATACTTTAAATAGTCAATCTCCCACTCCGCAAATTGCTTGGCATCTGTATATTCATAACCAAAACTTCCCGGAAGATTTTCATAACATGTCATAACACCGCTGCAGGAATACATTCCGAATTTCAAGCCCTTTGAATGAATGTGGTCTGCAAGATATTTCATTCCGTGCGGAAACTTTTCCGGATCCGGTACCATTTTACCATCTTTGCGTTCAGGCAAATGCCAACAATCATCAATTATAATATACTCATAACCTGCATCCATGTATCCTTTTTCAACAATGGTATCTGCTATTTCCATAATCAATTTTTCATTGATTTCGTTTCCGAATGTGTTCCATGTATTCCAGCCCATAGGCGGTGTATTAATCCTCATGTTTTTCCTTCCTCTCTAAATCATTAGTCATTAAATTCTATAAATTTTGCTCTTTCACTTCCACCCATGTTATTTCCCACATGAATTGATAATAGTCTCTTTCCCTCAAATGTTTCAAAAATCATACCATGTCCGCCCTCTTGAGCAAATATCGGCTCATCTTCAAGTATCCATTTACCATTTAATTTCCCATTATCGGAATATGCTTTTGCAATTGCATATCCCGTTTTCGAAAAACTTGACCACAAAGAACATAGCCTTCCGTTTTTATCATGATATATAAACGGTCCGTCTGTTACATATTGTCCACTGTCAAACCTGTCATATCCTACAGTCCATTTTGCACTCCCTGCTTTCCAGAGAATGAATGGTTCACCATCTCTTTGCTTCAAATCCTGTGTCATCTTTACTGCACAAATTTCACCATCTTTTATCTGTGTCCAGCTATGGCAAAATATCATATAAGGCAGACCATCTTCAATATATAAAGTTCCGTCAATACAATCCCATTCTTCCGGAGTAATAACATCGCTCCAAACAGTAAATTTCCCATCCGGTTTATTAGAAACAAGAATTTGTGTTCCTCGCAATCTTGTTTCCGAAAAAAAGGTTGCAAACATATAGAACTTGCCATTATATACATGCACTTCCGGCGCCCAAAAATCCTTTGTACCCCAAAAGCCATCATATCTCTCAAAAACCGACTTTGGTTCACTCCAATTTTCCAAATCCAAACTGCTATACACATCAAAACCTGTTTGGACGTTCACTCTTGAACCATACATATAATATCTGCCATTATATGCAAGGACAAAAGGGTCTCTTACATTAATTTCATTAGTTTTAATCATACAATTCTCCGTTTTTTATAAAGATTTGGGGGATAATTTCTTATCCCCCCGCCACTTTCACCATTACTCTAAATCATTTCTAACACGTTATTGATTCGCTTTGCTTTGCATAAAGCGATTAATTACAGCAGCAGCTTCTGCCCTCGTTGAACCGGCTTTTGGAGCAAATGTTCCATCATCGTTTCCTTTCATAAAGCCCAGTGCAGCAGCTTTTTCAACCGAGGATATGTCAGTAATGTCTAATATATCGGAGAATGAAACTGTTGTTCCGCTTGCTGTACCGTTTTCGTGTTCATAGGCTTTTATCAGTATTCCACACATTTCTTCCCTTGTTATCACATCATTAGGTCTAAAATTCTCGGTCGAAATAATTCCCTCTTTCAAAGCCTGTGCAACATTTCCTGCAAACCAATCATCGGTTTTCACATCTGAAATCTCACCATTATATGCTGTTTCTTCATATCCGCAAGCTCTTGTAATTAATGCCAAAAATTCAGCTCTTGTAATGTTTCGCTGTGGTTCAAAATGTGAGTTTGTGACACCTTTTACTATTCCTTTTTTAAAGACAGCTGAAATCTCATCTTTGCTCCAATGTGACCATGTATCAAAGAATGGATTGTCACACTCCACAGATACTGTCAAAGGTATATATTGTTCAAGTGTAATCACTTCTCCTGACATTTTCTCCATTGTACGCAGATTTGTCATTTCTGTAACAGGCTTACCGTCTACAGTAATTTTCACCTTCGTAGCTTTATTATCATTGTTAAAGTTAATAATTATTTTCCCATCATACGCACTAACATTATATTCTATATTGTTTATACGCTTATTGGTTTCGGCATCTAAGACTGTTACATATTCAAGTCCCAGTTCTTTAAGCACATTTGCAACAGTATCGAATAATTCAACCGACGTAGGTGTCATCATACTGCTATCGCCGCCAGTGTAATCAAAGCAGATGGCATTGTTAAATAAATAATCTCTAAGTGCTGAATCTGTTGGTTTATTCTTATCTGTTCTTGACAGTGCATCATTTCCCAATATAATCAATTTTCCACCATTGTCAATAAATTTTTTGAGTTCTTCAAGCGTTCCGTCCACAACCCACTTACTATTGGGAACGATCATTACATCAGTGTTATGCATCTTATATAACTGACTGTCAACAACAAATTGCACTCTTTTTCCGTTCATTAAACCGGCACGCCATGCCTCATACATTGCATGAATATTTGTAGAATCTGCAAAAGCTGTCGGCGTTGAGTAAAGTACCCCTACTTCCGTTTTTTCTGTTTGAAGTGCATTGATTTCGTAAGAAAGTCTTTGCAAGTCAAGGCTTGCATCACCTATTTCCTTTAATACATCCGGTCTCATTCGAACACCGCCATGTGACATATTTGTCGGATCAAGAGTTCTTGCCCAATGCCATATCGTATCAAAACCTCTGCCATGAATTCCACCCATATAGATATCCTGCGAAGTATATTTTGCCACATTCAAATCATAATTCCTATTTCTGTCCGGTATTACATGATCCTCTGTATTTGCTATCGGTGCAGCTATAACACTCCTTTGATAATCGTACCAGAATGATTTGTTGAGTGGATCAGAGCCGTTTGCATAGTATCTCCAATAATCATTACCTGCCATATCAGAAAACTCCGCAAACATCTGTTGTTCATTACCCATGTACATCGCAGACAAAGCTCCACCGTCATGAATATAGCCCATAACCTTTGATTGTACTGCCATATCCGGCAAGATTTCATGAACTGTGTCAGCAAGCCACTTTTGCCAACCTGTAAACATTTTTGAGTTAAATGTATTATAATCGTAAATCTTCATTTTAGGGCATCCGTCCGGAGTAAGCATATCTACTTCTTCAAAACTTGAAAATGCTGTTTCGTATGAAGTATTTAATTCCTCTATATCATTATTATATCTATCTTTCAAAAACTCCCACCACAGCGGATTATAAAAATCCGGTAAGGTATCAACATGAAATTGCGGTTCGTTTACCAAACAGATGTTTTGTATACACTTATAATCCTTTAGCAATGGAATCAAATTTCTGAGGTAGTCATCTACTAATCTTTTCGCCTCCGGTGAATGAACATTATTGTTACAAAATCCCGGACCCGTATACGCAATATCGTACTTTTCTACATAACTTATAGGTAAGTTGTTTGGACCAATCAAAAATGAAACTGCTACATTATTTTCTTCGCAAGCCGAAATTACGTCTAAAATATTCGAAACCTCGCTGCCCGGTCCTGCATAAAAATGCGGGTCATCATATGCCTCTTCAAAATCACCGTTGATAATTATATTTTCTCCGGTAGTATTATCTATCAGTTCCATTCCGTCCACATATAATTCTGCCCCGTTTTCACCATACATTGCAATATGCACGAAACGAGAATTTTTTTCTTTTGCCGTGAAACTAATGTTTACTTCTTTCCAGTCAACATCCCCTCCTATATATTTATTCGTAGAATCATCCCATCCGTCAGCTCTGATAGCTGCAAATCCTTTTTCAGTTCCCGAACCCTTTACCCAACATTTAAACGTATATGAGTTTCCGGGTATGATTTTTTTACTTGTGTCTTGTTGTACGCAAAAGAATCCTCCAGGAGAAGGTTCTGAGTTCTGAACCAGTTTAATACACTTTTCACCTGATATTGCATTTTCCGTATCAGGGCTTACTAACGCAGTAACATTACCTGTATACTCAGTCCATGCAGGCAAGCATGACATAGCCTGATCAACAGTACACTCTAATTGAACAGCATTATATCCGTATTCAATCATTTCCTTTACTGCTTTTTCACCGAGACTAAAAATCAGATGCCCTACCTGATAAAGAGGTCTGTATTCAATTTTTCCATTATAGTCTTCCGTATATCCCCACATAGTTTCTCCATCAATATTTACAACACTGGTTAAATATCGTGGAACATTTAGGGGGTCTTTTTTCCCTTCAAGATAGGCATTTAAATCCTCGTATGCCTCTTGATAAATTTTATCTGTAGTTTCTTCTGTATAAAAAACTCTGTCAAGATCGCCGTATTGAACATCTCCTCTTATGAAATCCGGGAAATCATTAAGTATATTTTTAGCAATATTCTCGTAATCTGTTGATATTCCCTTTTGATTACATTTGTCAACAAGCTCATTTATGACTTTTGCTTCTTCTTCAATCTTTGCGATAATTCTCTCTGCATCTTCCGGTGTCGCATTTCCGGTCTTGACCTTGACCAAATATTCAATATCTGTTGATGTTCCGTCAATTGTATAGCTCATCGTTATCGGCGATTGTCCAACTGAGTCAAATGTCTCTTTAAATGTACCTGATATAACCGTATGTGCGGCTATATCCTTTTCTTTAATTTCATTTGAACCATATTCTTTTATTTGAACCTTCTTTGCTTCATCGCTGTCATTTGCAATATAATACTTAAATGTCGCTTCTTCGTTTTTAAATACTTCTCCTTCGGGTTTAATCCAACCGTATATTTTTTGTCCTTCTTGCAAAGGCTGACACACGGGATAATCCCTTGATGTTTTTTCATAACAAATACCATAAACCATTTCGGCACAGGTATTACGTCCGTCTCCATCATTGTCATTAACCAACACATCCATCAAAAAGCTGTTTGGCAACATACTAAAATATGTTTCCCATAAGACAGACATTTCGTAAATAGTTTTTGTACCGACACGACTTCCCTTTGTTTCAAGATTTAAAGCATAATCGCCGACAAATTCCATTTCATCTTTTCCGGGATGATAGCACATTCCACTTTCTTTACCCACACCTTCATCAGGTGCTGCAACCATAAACTGAACCGAGTCACGCTGCCAATATGCGCTACCCCATGTATCATCATGAATATCATCCTCAACCTCTACCATAAGGTATATCCTGTTTTGGTCATATGCAATTTTGCATATAGCATTCATATTAATAAGTTTCTCAGTCGGGACTAAAACACAATACTGCTCTTGCATTAATGAAATAGGAAATGCGGGATAATCTTCCCAATCATCATTTTTGCCATCTATAACAATATTTTTTGCCGGATAAATAGGCAAAAATCCCAATGTCGCAGATACTTTTTTCAGCTCATCTGTCGAGAATGAATCCATTTCTTTTAATCTATCTGCTAAACCTGCATTATCCAAGGCATGCTGTGGATATTTAATGTCGCCCGTATATGTCGGCTTAGATGCTTCGCCGTCTCCGCTATCAAAATCAGGATTAACTAATAAATTCTTTCCCGTTTCAGCATCTTCAAATTTAAAATTGTCAAACCATATTCCTGATGTTTTTCCCTCAATAATAATCTGAAATGTTACTGTTTTAGTTGCAGTAGGAATATATAAGAACTCCAGTGTCCGCCAATCAAATGACTTTGAGAATGTTTCAAACCCATATCTTGTTCCCCAATCAACGCACATTTGTGCATGTTCCATTTTATTCGATTTTGCTGTGCTTCCCACATAATACTTTTTTCCGGCTTCAACCGGAACGGCCTGGGTAATCATTACATAAACATTTCCCACCGCAGGTGAATTAACTTCAACCTTCATTGATGATGAAGACCTATACCCTGTCGTATTGTCCACCAAAACTTGTGCATCACATCCACCGTTATAAGACACATTCCAGCCTGTCACTCCATCAGCGAATGCAATTTTCGTTACCATAGTCGGCAAAACCATTACCAATGCAACAAAAACAGTGACTATTTTTTTTAACACATTTCGCATAATATTTCCTCCATGATTGTATTGGCAATTTAATAATGCCGATGTTCTGCCAAAATGCTTGATATGCAGAACATCGGCAAACCAAAATCAATTAAATTTATCTTTGAGCATATACTAATATTCTCAATATAAAATATAATAGTTTATTCCGTAAACGGTACTGCCGGAATATACGGTCTCATCATTTCAAGGGAATCCCAGTACATAACGTTTACTTTATAGTTACCGCTCGTAAGCTCCGGAATTGTAATTGTAGCACTATAATTATTTACTTTGCTGTCATCGGTAGCTGCCTTATCAGCCAGTGCAACATTCACAAGTTTATCTCCATCATAAAGAGCTACTATCATTTTAACATCAAAATCTTCTTCATTTGTATTATTGGTAACTGTCGATTTAAATGTAACATCACCTGTTGCCAGTTTCGTTATTGTTTGATTGTTTAATGTCATAACCGGAGCCGTAATCACATATTCTTCTTCAAATCCACCATTTATAAGCAGATTATTTGTCATTGTTTCATCATTTGTAATGTCATAAACAGCAACATCATCAAACCACACAGAGCCCTGTAATGCATCGGTTGCAAGCAGCAAGCATGCAGAATAGCTGTCGCTTGAATCGCCCATTGCGTTGGTCACATAATCAAAATCAAAGCTGTATTCCGTCCAATCCTGAGTTGTTAAAACATTTATCGCATCCTTCTGCTGCCAGTTTGTACCTTCATCTCCAAAATCAAAAGGCTTTGCATCAAATATTGCCATTACATGACTTACCTTTTCAGTCTTTGTCTTAAATACAACTCTGTATACTGATGTAGGGTCAAGGTTTTGAATCTTCTGCTGTATTCCATAGTATGTATTACCTTTCATCTTTATCATATTTCCATCAATTCTTGCAGAAGATTCCCCACTCGCCTTTATATCCTTGTCAAGAACAGCAATAGAATTGGTGTAACCGTTGTCTTCACGTCTGTAAGTTGTCCAATTATTCATAAATGTGTTGGTTTCTCCACCTTTATCAGTAGTGAAGTTCGTTTCATACGTCTTCGTTTCACCACCGACTACAGTTACAACTTTAATATTATAGGATGTATTTATTGTTAATCCGGTAATGACTATCTCATTAAATGCTTTTGAATCAAGATTTGCTTCAATTGCCTGCTCAACATCATTTACATATACTTTGATAGATGTAATATCATCATTACGCGGATTTGTGAATGATACAACCGCTTTACCCGTTTCATTTGTAGAAGCGGCTACGAGATTAACAATGTCATATGTCGGAACATAATCTTTTAAAACAACATTATCTATAGCAAATTGAAGCTGTTCATAGCCAGCGTTGATGCTTTCACCCCATACCAGCTTACAATTCTCTTTTGTAAAAGCACTATCCATATTTAATTTCACATCTTCTACCAACGGTGTCCCATTCTGATATGCTGACATCGTTACCGTTCTGTTTACGCAATCATAAATCACATTTAAATGAACAAATTTATTAGCTTCAACTATAAGCTTGTTGTCCGTAATAAAGAATTCTGTCGCCTTTGTAGTTCCTCTCGCCTTTCCAAATGTTACATTTGCATACGGCCAATTATTAACAGCAACCCCACCCATCGGAAAT
>JAZOTJ010000069.1:0-4992 GCA_045657585.1 Clostridia bacterium
CTCTTTTACAGATTTTATAATTTCCTTTTTTGTAATATCTTTTATTCTGCCTTGAAAATCAATTGCTTTTCCGAAACGCGTATCGGTTAAAAATGAGGTTTCACTCATAATAGGGAAAACGTCAGCTCCTGTTTCTGCCAAGACATCTAACTCTTTTAAAACCTTTTCAAATGTGCAAAATGAGCCACACATTGCAAACCCAATGCTTTTACCTGTCAATTCCAAATCCTACACCCCCTCTTCGTGCAGAATGTTAAGGATTGTTTCCTTAATTATTTTGCCTGATGATAGGGGTGCGCATTTGCCGGGCAGACTCAAAGCCCAGATTACTTTTAAGCCTAAATCTCTTGCTTTTTCAAAGTCCACGCCTCCCGGTTTTGAGGCTAAATCAATAACAACACAATCAGGATTAATTGTTTTTAATATTTCTTCATCAAGAATAAGGGAGGGGGCGGTGTTAAAAATTAAATCAAAATCACCTGCAACAGATTTAAGGTTATCGTTATGTATTGACCTAAATCCGTTTACATCAATCCATGCCAGATCAGAAAATTTTCTTGCTGACACACATACATCTGCGCCTAATGATTTTAATAAAGAAGAAAGCACTTTTCCAATTCTGCCATATCCAATTATTAAACACTTACTTTCATTAAGTGTTATTGCAGTTTCTGCCATTGCAATTTCAATTGCACCCTCGGCTGTCGGAACAGCGTTTTTTATCATCAATTCTTCGCGATTATAATAATCAATACATTTGTTATTTTTAAATATTTCTAAAATATCGCCCGTAATTCTGCCACCTAAAATTAATGAGTCTTTCTTTGCCAATTTGGCTATATCTGTCAGACTAATAGGTTTTTGCTCAAAAGGAGCATTAACTGTTTTATTGT
Source organism: Clostridia bacterium (assembly GCA_045657585.1). Taxonomy (GTDB): domain Bacteria; phylum Bacillota; class Clostridia; order UBA1381; family UBA1381; genus RGIG1988. The sequence continues at coordinate 894 of JAZOTJ010000069.1, forward strand.
CAAGTGTTATGGGCATTGGTAAAATAATAACATCACTTTTGGAAACATCTTTTATATCATATGCAGTTTTATATTTGGATGACATAGAGTTTTCACCAAAGCCAATAACTTTGACATCATATCCGTCTTTTGCCATAAGCTCGGCGAGCGTCAGTTGTCTTAAATCTCCGCCAATTACAGATACTCTACACACTAAAATCCTTCCTTTCATTAAGAGTTTTACTCTTTATACATAATATGCAAAGCACTCTTTTTGGTGTTGACTTTGAATAAAAAAAGGAATATACTTATTGTAAATAATTATATGTGGGAACGGGTTATGAGAGAGATAGAATTTATAATAGATGAAGAAGACGGAAAAACTGTTAAGGAATTACTTTTTTCAAAACTTTACCTGACATCAAAGCTTGTCACAAGACTAAAATCAACTGGTGGAATTTTAGTAAATGATGAGAATGTCACTGTCAGAAAAATTTTAAAAAAAGGTGATATATTAAAGGTTATCATAACAGATGAAAAATCAGAAAACATTGTGCCAAATGATATACCGATTGATATAATATATGAGGATGAGGATATTTTGGCAGTCAACAAACCTTGTGATATGCCGACTCATCCGTCTATAAATCATTATGAGGGAACGCTTGCAAATGCAGTGATGCATTATTATAGGGATACTGATTTTGTATTCAGGGCTGTAAACAGGCTTGATAAAGATACAACAGGAATTGTCCTGATTGCAAAAAATCAGTATTCTGCAGGATATCTGAACAGACAAATAATGAACAGGGACATAAAAAAAGAATATATGGCAATATGTTGCGGTAAGTTTTCAAAGGAAAATGGTATTATAGAAGCACCAATTAAGAGAGAAGAAGAAAGCGTGATTAAAAGAGTTGTTTCCCCTGATGGACAGTATGCCAAAAGTGAATATTGGGTAATAGATGAAAAAGACGGTTTTTCGCTTGTCAGACTAAAGCCCTATACAGGCAGAACTCATCAGTTAAGAGTCCATATGGCATATATTGGTAATCCAATTTATGCGGACTATATCTATGGCACAGAAATCATAGGTGAGCGAACAAGACTTCACTGTTACAGTATGGAATTTATGCGCCCGTCAGATAATAAACTGATTACTCTTACAGCCCCCAAACCAGATGATTTTTTTGTTGATTTTATTGCGTTAGTGTGATATAATGATTGAGATAAATCACAATAGAGTAATATATAACAATATGTATGAGGTGTTTATATGAATGCAATTGTAGTTTATAAAACAAAATATGGTTCGACCAGAACATATGCAGAGTGGATTGGTAAAGAACTTAATTGTAAAGTTGTGGATGCAAAGGGAATAAAGATAGAAGAACTTGAAAAGTTTGATATTATCATATACGGAGGAGGACTTTACGCAGAAATCATCAATGGCGTAAGCCTTATTACCAAAAATATGGATAAGTTGAAAAATAAGAAAATTGTAGTTTATACAACGGGCATTACGCCTATTGACTGTCGTGATTATTATGATAAACTTGTTGTTGAGAAGAACTTTAAAAATGGTGTGCCTGAGGGACTGAAGATTTTTAATTTTACAGGTAAAATGATAACCGAGGAGCTTAGTCCGGTTCATAGAACTGCCCTAAAAACTTTAAAGAAAATTATGAGCGCAAAAAAAGAGCCTACTAAGATGGAGAAACTTCTTGTAGAGCTTTGTGATGCAGATGGTGATTTTAGCGACCGTTCTCAAATTGCAGATTTAATCGAATATATTACAACAGATGTATAAATTGTTGGGTGGTTTTTGTTTTTGTTTTGATTTTAGGATATAAAGAATGTATAATATTGTCGGAATATAAAATTTTACAACCTGGTTTGCAATTGCTATTGCGATAATATTTCTTGTAGCAATATACATATATCAAAACAATAAAAACGAAAGTAATAAAATACTATAAAATTAACTAAAAAGGAGGATTAATATGACTAATAATGAGGAAATGAATAACCAGCTTTACAGTGTTTTGGCAAAGCTTGATACGCCTGAGAAGATAGCGTGTCTTTTGGAGGATTTGTGCACACCTAAAGAAATTGAATATATGGCACAAAGAATTGAGGGTGCAAAGCTTTTGATGCAGGGAGAGTCCTATAATCAGATTATTGGAAAGACAAGCATATCAACAGGAACTCTTGGAAGAATTAACAGATGCATTCAATATGGAAATGGCGGATATAACAAACTGTTAAAAGAATATTTAAAAGATATAAATGAACTATAACAGAGAGGATATGACATAATGATTAAGATTGATATTTTTTCGGGTTTTTTGGGCGCAGGAAAAACTACGCTTATTAAAAAACTGATTAAAGAAGCATACAAGAACGAAAAGCTTGTTTTAATTGAAAATGAGTTTGGGGACATTGGTATTGACGGAGAATTTTTAAAAGACTCGGGAGTTCAGATTAATGAAATGAATTCAGGCTGTATCTGTTGCAGTCTTGTGGGAGATTTTTCAAAAGCCTTAAGGGAAGTCAAAGAAAAATTTGAGCCTGACAGAATTATTATCGAGCCATCAGGTGTAGGAAAATTAAGCGATGTTATTAAAGCGGTTGTTGATGCCCAAATTCCTGAATTTGCAATTAATGGACTTGCAACAGTTGCTGATGCATCAAAGTGCAAAATGTATATTAAAAATTTCGGGGAATTTTATAATGACCAGATTAAAAGTGCAGGATGCATTGTTTTAAGTCATACAGGAAATATAAATGATGAAAAGCTTGAAACTGCATTAAACTTAATAAGAGAGCATAATCATGATGCTGTTATTGTGACAACACCTTGGGATGAACTTTCGGGAGAGGAAATTCTTGACGCAATCGAAAATAAAAATTCAATTGATGAAGAGTTAAAGGAAATGGAAGAACATCATCATCACGAATGTCATTGCCACGACCACGAACACCATCACGAAGAATGTCACTGCCACGAACATGAGCACGAACACCATCATGAAGAGTGCCATTGTCACGACCATGAGCACGGGCATCATCACGAGGATTGCCACTGTCACGACCACGAGCATCACCATCATCACGCAGATGAAGTGTTTACAAGCTGTGGTTTTGAAATAGTTAAAAAATATACCAAGGAAGAAATAAATGATATTCTTGTGGAATTGGAAAACGAAGAAAAATATGGAACAGTTTTGAGAGCTAAAGGTGTCGTTATGGATAAATCAGGAGATTGGATACATTTTGATTATGTTCCGAATGAGCCTGATGTAAGAAATGGCAGTGCATCAGTTTGCGGAAGAATTTGTGTCATAGGCGCAAAAATTGATGAATACAAGATAAAAGAATTATTTGGTGCATAATCAGGAGGAAAAAATGGAAATTCCGGTATATTTGTTTACAGGATTTTTAGAGGCAGGAAAAACAAGATTTATTCAGGAAACCCTTGAGAATGAGGAATTTGACACAGGAGAAAACACCCTTGTTATCGTGTGTGAAGAGGGCGAAGAGGAGTTTTCAAAGGAGAAATTCAAGGTAAGCAGGGTTTCATTTGAATGTATAGAAGATATTGAGGATATCAATCAGAAGAATTTTTCGAAAATTGCAAAGGAACATAAAGCCCAAAGAGTAATTATTGAGTATAATGGAATGTGGCCGCTTGATAATTTATATAGAGCCTTTCCGAAAGAATGGAGCGTTTATCAGGAAATTTTCACTGCCGATGCAAGAACTTTTGTAAGTTATAATCAGAATATGAGAAATCTTATGGTGGATAAGCTGACAAGCTGTGAGCTTGTAATGTTTAACAGAGTTGATATTATGACAGACCAGATGCAACTTCACAAAATTGTAAGAGCAGTGACTCAGAGAGCAAACATTGCATATGAATTTACAGACGGTCACGTTGAGGAGGACAATATTGAAGACCCGTTGCCATTTGATGTAGAAGCAGATGTAATCGAAATAAAAGACAACGATTATGCAATATGGTATCGGGATATGTCAGAAAATACTTCAAAATATGTCGGTAAAATTTTAAAATTCAAAGGAATAGTCGGCAGAGATAAGATGCTTGGCGATAAGGCCT
>JAZOTJ010000070.1:0-8122 GCA_045657585.1 Clostridia bacterium
GGAGTTAAATCCTTGCATAAGTATCTTAACAAATATAAGGCTGCAGAAGAAAAAGCAAAGGACATCACAAAAAGACTTATAAATATTGAGGAAAGACTTGCAATAGATATAAGAGTTTATCTATAAAAAAAGAGCTGCAACAGCAGCTCTTTTTAATTTTATTAATACATACCGCCCATTGCTCCAGGGTCCATAGCAGGAGCAGCCTTTTCAGGTTCAGGCTTATCTGCAACCAGACATTCTGTTGTCAATACCATAGCGGCAACGCTTGCTGCATTTTGCAGTGCACTTCTTGTAACCTTGACTGGGTCAACAATACCATCTTTAATCATATCAACATATTTTTCTGTCAATGCATTGTAGCCCTCGCCCTCTTTGCAAGTCTTAACTTTGTCAACGATTACTGAGCCTTCAAGACCTGCATTTTTAGCGATTTGTTTAACAGGCTCTTCTAATGCTTTCAATACGATTGCAACACCTGTCTTTTCATCACCCTCGCAAACATCCAAAAGCTTTTCAACTGCAGGGATAATGTTGATGTAGCTTGTTCCGCCGCCTGCAACAATACCTTCTTCAACAGCAGCCTTTGTAGCAGCCAGTGCATCTTCAATTCTTAATTTTGTTTCTTTCATTTCTGTTTCTGTAGCAGCACCAACCTTGTTAACTGCAACACCACCTGAAAGCTTTGCAAGTCTTTCCTGAAGTTTTTCCTTGTCAAATTCAGAAGTTGTAGACTCGATTTCATTTCTGATCTGATTAACTCTTGCTTTGATTTCTTCAGAGTTGCCCATACCATCAACGATAATTGTGTTTTCTTTCTGAATTTTAACTTGCTTAGCACGACCAAGTTGTTCAATTTGTGTTTCTTTCAAATCAAGACCTAATTCTTCAGAAATAACCTGACCGCCTGTTAAGATTGCGATATCCTGAAGCATAGCTTTTCTTCTGTCGCCAAAGCCAGGAGCCTTAACAGGAACACAGATGAATGTGCCTCTTAATTTGTTAACAATAAGAGTTGCCAAAGCTTCGCCCTCAACATCTTCAGCGATGATAACAAGCTTTTTGCCCATTTGAACAATTTGTTCCAATAGTGGTAAAATTTCCTGAATATTAGAAATTTTCTTGTCAGTAATAAGTATAAATGCATCATCAATAACAGCTTCCATTTTATCTGTATCTGTTACCATATATGGAGAGATATAACCTCTGTCAAACTGCATACCCTCAACAACTTCTGAATATGTTTCTGCTGTCTTTGATTCTTCAACAGTGATAACTCCGTCAGCAGTAACTTTTTCCATAGCGTCAGCAATCAAAGCACCAATTTCGTCATTTGCGGCAGAAACTGATGCAACTCTTGCGATGTCGTCCTTGCCTGAAACCTTTTTAGCTTTCTTCAATAGCTCTTCAACTGCAACATTAACTGCTTTCTGAATACCCTTTCTTACAATCATAGGATTAGCACCTGCTGTAACATTCTTAGCACCTTCTCTTACAAGAGCCTGAGCTAAAAGTGTAGCAGTTGTTGTTCCGTCACCTGCAATATCATTTGTTTTTGTTGCAACCTCTTTAACAAGCTGAGCACCCATATTTTCAAATGCGTTTTCCAACTCAATTTCCTTAGCGATTGTAACACCATCGTTTGTGATTAGTGGTGCACCGAATTTTTTGTCCAAAACAACATTTCTTCCTTTTGGTCCAAGTGTTATTTTGACAGTGTCTGCGAGCTGGTCAATACCGCTTTGCAAAGCGCGTCTTGCGTCTTCACCGAATAAAATCTGTTTTGCCATAATATCAATTCCCTTCTATAAATTATTCAACGATTGCAAGAACATCATTCTGAGAAAGAATTGTATATTCTTCGCCCTCTAATTTAACCTTTGTTCCTGCATACTGTGAAATCAATACTTTATCTCCGATTTTAAGCTCCATTTTAACTTCCTTGCCATCAACAAGTCCGCCCGGACCTACTGCAATAATTTCAGCAACCTGTGGCTTTTCCTGAGCTGCACCTGTTAAAATGATACCGCTTTTTGTTGTTTCTTCAGCTTCAAGCATCTTTATAACAACTCTGTCCTGTAATGGTTTAATAGTCATAAAACATTCCTCCGTTTCTTGTTAGCACTCTCGCATAGCGAGTGCTAATGTTTATTATTATATAGCCTTTGACTTTCATTTTCAAACCTTGCATAACTTACCATTTTTTACTAAAATTAAAATAAGTCCGTAATGCTCTTAAAATCTCTTAATATCTTTTATTTTCGTCTGTTTTTAAAACATCAGCTTGTAAAATCTTCAATTAATAAAAAACCCTCTTCAACATTGTCAAAATATATGCCTTTGTCAAGCTTTATTCTGTCTTCTGACGGAAGGAATGAAGAATTGATGCTGATGCTTTTAATAATTGAAGTTGTTTCATCAGTAATACGATAGAGCGTCAAAATATCATTCTCATTTTTTAGAAGATATGTTTCGGCAGATTTTTTTTGCTCATCGTCAGCGGTTATTTCAAAATTATAGCTTTGAAGAGATGGTAAAGGAGTTGGATTATCATTGGCATTTGACGGAACGGAATTCGCACCTATTAAATACCCTCCACCAAAGCCAATCGAAGAAAAAATAACAGCTAAAATCACATAGGAAATAGTTTTTTTAAGGTTCATATAAGTCAGCTCTTTTCGTTTTTATACTTTGTCTTATAATTTACAAATTTTTCAAAATTATTCGCAAATTTTAAAATTATGCTACAATTAATAAAACTATTGCAAATTGGGATAAAATGTACTATAATAGATGGTGGAGGATTATTGTATCGGGAGGGATAATAATTGAGAAGAGGCAGAAAGCATCAAAGAACTGGCATGAGTTCGGCAAGAACAGTGAGAACAAATAAGAAAAAGACAAATAAAAATTCTCAGGCAAAAAAAGTTGTGAACTTTATATTTGTGTGTATATTTGTTATTTTAATAGCTTGTGTGGGAATTGGTGCAGGTATGTATGCTGCTGTTGTTTCAGAAATTGAAGATATGAACATACAGGAGCTTGCATTGGCGCGTTCTTCAATAGTTTATTATACAGACGAAAATGGTAATTCTATTGAAACAGAGTTTCTTTCAAGTGATGGTAACTGTATATGGGTTGAGTCAAATGAGATTTGTGATGTTATGAAAGACGCTATTGTTGCAATAGAGGATGAGCGTTTTTACAGGCACGGAGGAGTGGATATAAAGAGAACTGCGGGTGCAGTTTTAGGTTATGTCAGAGAAAAGCTCGGCGGCTCATATGCAAGTTATGGCGGAAGTACAATAACTCAACAGGTAATTAAAAATATAACATCTGAAAAGGACAGAACTGCAACAAGAAAAATCAAGGAAATGATGAGAGCGGTAGCTTTGGAAAAGCAGTTGTCAAAGGACGAAATATTAACAGTTTATTTAAATGTTATTTTCCTTTCAAATAACTGCTATGGAGTTGAGGCGGCATCTAACAGATATTTCGGAAAGAGTGCATCAGAGCTTAACCTTACAGAAGCTGCACTTATTGCAGGTATAACTCAAAGACCTTCCTATTATAATCCGTTAAGAAATCCTGAAAATGCATTGCTAAAGAGAAATACTGTTCTTCTGAAGATGTATGAAACGGGTAAAATAACAAAGGAAGAATATGAAGAAGCAATTGCAAGTGATTTAGGAATACACGAATCAGGATTTGAAGATACAGATAATGTCTATTCATATTTTGTTGATACAGTTATTAATGAGATAATCTCCGATTTGCAGACAGAGAAGGGTTACACTGAGAGCTTTGCAACCCAGCAGGTATTTGGTGGCGGACTGAAGATTTATACAACAATGGACAAAAACATTCAGGATGCGATGGAGGAAGTTTTTGAAAATCCTGCCAACTTCTCAGGCGGAGCATCAAAGGCTCAGGCAGCTATGGTGATTGTCGACCCGAGAAGTGGTGCTATAAAAGGAATAATAGGCGGAAAAGGGCAAAAGACTGACAGCAGAGGACTTAACAGAGCAACTCAGACAAGAAGGCAGCCTGGTTCATCAATTAAACCTCTTTCAGTTTATGGTCCTGCTATTGATAAGAAAGTTTTAAATCCATCAACAATACTTCTTGATGAGCCTATAACAATCAAGGACTGGTCGCCCAAGAACTCATACAGTGGATTTAAAGGAAATATAACAGTCAAAAAGGCGATTGAAATTTCAGCGAATATTCCATCAATCAAGGCATTGCAAAAGCTTGGAACCGGAACGAGCTATGATTATGTGAAGAACAGGTTCAGGCTTGGCGTGGTTGATGCGGATAAGGACCTGAGCCCATTGGCACTTGGCGGTCTTACAAATGGCGTAACAGTAAAGGAAATGGCGGCTGCATATTCAGTTTTTGCAAATGGTGGATATTATTACACTCCACATACCTATACAAAGGTACTGGACAGCTCAAACAGGGTGTTATTGGAGAAAAAGGTTGAAAAAACTCAGGCAATCGGTGCTGATACTGCATATATTATGTCACAGATGCTATACGGAGTTGTCAATTCAGGCGGTGGAACAGGAAAGTTAGCAAGACTCGATTCTGATATGGCAGTGTATGGTAAGACAGGAACAACAAACAATGACTATGATAAGTGGTTCGTGGGATATACTCCATATTACACAGGTGCTGTGTGGTTTGGATTTGACCAACAGAAATCAATAAGAAGTGCAGGAGTAAGAATAAATATTTCTGCAAAACTCTGGAGTGATACAATGAAGAGGGTGCATAAGGGTCTTGATGACGCTGAGATAGAAGCACCTGATAATCTGGTTACATCTTATGTATGTAATGTCACAGGCTTGTTGGCATCTTCAGGCTGTACGGGTTCTACTGAATATTTCCTTGATGGAACTCAGCCGAAGAAGTATTGCGATGCGAGTCATAATATAGAAGATGAAGTGGCGGCAGAAGAGGGCGTTGAGGAAATTCCTGAGGGAACAGAGGAAATTCCTGAAGAGGTTCCTGAAGGAGGAAATGTTGAAGGCGGAGAGACTATGCCTGAAGAGATTACACCAATTGAGCCAGAAACATCACGACCTGATGTTGAGGCGAATACGCCTGACGATGTGATTAGTCTGGAATAATAGAAATTTTAATGATAGGAGATGAGATTATGGATACCGGTAGTTGTAATACTATAGCACCTGACGGGCGATGGCAAAACATAAAATGGTCTTATAATACATTGGTATTCATAAGACTCTGTTAGCCATTAGCAAACCGTCCGAAATATTAACAGAGAGGATTGGTTTTAGTGGAAGAAATAGAAAAGGTTATTGAAGAAATAAAAGAACTTTTAGAGGAAAGAAAATATCACGATTTAAAAAATATCTTAGATGAAATTGAACCTGCCGATGTGGCAATCATATTTGAGGAATTCAAAAAGAGTATCCCGATACTGTTCAGAATTTTAAACAAGGAACATGCCGCAGAAGTATTTGTTGAGCTTGATTCCGATATGCAGGAATTATTAATCAGCGGATTCAGTGATTTTGAGTTGAGAGAAGTCCTGGATGAATTGTATCTTGATGATACGGTTGATATTATAGAAGAAATGCCTGCAAATGTTGTTAAGAGAATTTTAAGACATTCTGCACCCGATATGAGAGAAAATATCAATAATATACTGAAGTATCCGAAAAACAGTGCAGGCTCTATGATGACAATAGAGTTTGTTGATTTGAAAAAGGATATGACGGTTGAAGATGCTTTCACGCGTATAAGAAGAATAGGTGTTGATAAGGAAACGATCTATACCTGTTATGTAACCGATGAGAACAGAATTCTGTTGGGACTAGTTTCGGTAAAGGACTTGTTGTTGGCAGAGCAAACTGAAATAATCGGAGATATAATGGAGCAGAACATTATATATGTAAATACTCTTGATGACCAGGAATATGCGGCACAGACCTTTGAAAAATATGACCTTTTGGCATTGCCTGTAGTTGATAATGAAGAACGACTTGTCGGAATTATCACTGTCGATGACGCTATTGATGTCATTCAGGAAGAGGCGACAGAGGATATTGAAAAGATGGTGGCGATTACTCCTACCGATAAGCCATATATGAAGACAGGGGTTTTTGAAACCTTTAAAAAGAGAATACCCTGGTTGCTATTATTGATGATTTTATCTGCATTTACAGGAAGTATTATAAGTATTTATGAAGATGCATTGTCCTCTTGTGTTGTTTTGACTGCGTTTATTCCATTGTTGATGGGAACGGGAGGAAACTCGGGCGGTCAGTCATCAGCAACAATTATCCGTAGTATGTCTTTGGGTGATGTTGAGTTGAGCGATATAATGAAAGTTGTATGGAAAGAGATAAGAGTGGCTTTGATATGCGGAGTTGTGCTGGCAGCGGCGAACTTTGCAAAAGTTATGTTGGTAGACAGAGCAAACATAATTGCTGATGGTTACAGTCCTGTATTGATTGCTTTGGTTGTCAGTCTTGCTCTCGGACTTACTGTTGTTATAGCAAAGTTTATTGGCTGTGTGTTGCCTATGCTTGCAAAAAAAGTTGGATTTGACCCTGCAGTTATGGCAAGCCCATTGATTACAACTATTGTTGACGCTGTTTCATTAATGGTGTTTTTCAATATAGCAGTTATGGTATTACACATATAGAAAGGAATTGTTTTTATGAATACTGCAAACAAAATCACAATTTTAAGAATGGTTTTAGTTCCTGTTTTTATGGCATTGATGTTGATTGACAGTGATGCCAGCAGAATGTGGGCATTGGTGGTTTTTGTTATAGCATCTGCATCGGACTGGCTTGATGGCTATATTGCAAGAAATTATAATCAGGTGTCGGATTTCGGAAAGTTTATGGATCCATTGGCAGATAAAATTCTGACAACTGCTGCATTTTTGCTGTTGTTTGACAGAATCTGGTTTGCATCAGTAGCAATTATGCTTATTTTGGCAAGAGAATTTATGGTTGCCGGACTTCGTATGAATGCAAGTGTAAATGGAACAGTCATTGCTGCAAGTATGTTCGGTAAAATCAAAACAGTTGTGCAGATGATTGCAATTATTGCATCAATTGTTCTCACTCATTCAGTTTTTCCTGAAGTGACTTCAATTCTTATGACAAATATTTTTGTGTGGGCATCAACAATTGTGACAGTTATATCAGGGATTGACTATCTCTGGAAGAACAGACAGGTATTTTTGAAATGAAAAGAATAGTTAGTTGTGTCAGAAAAGCAGTTGAAGATTATGATATGATACAAGAGGGGGACAAGGTTGCTGTCGGAGTATCCGGTGGAAAGGATAGTCTTGTTCTTCTTGGCGCATTGGCAAATCTTGCGAGATATTACCCTAAAAAGTTTTCTGTTGTGGGACTGACACTTGATATGGGATATGATGCTGATTATTCTAAGATAAAAGAATATTGCGAAAGCTTTGGTGTAGAGCACATAGTCAAGAAAACAAATATAAAAGAGGTTATATTTGATTATCGGAAAGAGGAAAACCCCTGTTCGTTGTGTGCTAAGATGAGAAGGGGCGCACTAAACGATTTTGCAATTGAGAATGGTTGCAACAGAGTTGCCTTGGGACATCATAACGATGATGTTTTGGAAACTTTTATGTTAAGCCTTTTGTATGAGGGAAGAATAAACTGTTTTTCTCCTGTTACATATCTTGACAGAACGGGTATTTATTCGATAAGACCGCTTATTTATGTCAAGGAAAGAGATATTAAGGGAGTAGTGAACAGATGTGATGTTCCTGTTTTAAAAAGCTCCTGCCCTGTTGATGGAGTGACAAAAAGACAAGAGATTAAAGATATTATAAAATATCTTGATAAAACAGTTAATCCGGGAATGAAGCAAAGAATATTTACTGCTATTTCAAATAGCGAAATAGAGGGTTTCAGAAAGAAGTGAAAAGCCGCCATAGTGCAAACATTTTCGCAAACCGAGAGAAAAGGGACTGCAATGCAGTCCCTTTAAATTATCCCAATCTGATTGATTCAATAATTTGTGGTTCTCTTGGACAATCCTGGAAGTCTGTATCAACCTCTGCAATTTTGTCAACTATTTCAATGCCTTCGGTAATTTT
>JAZOTJ010000071.1:0-5750 GCA_045657585.1 Clostridia bacterium
ACACATCTTGCAATGAACAATGCATTGGAGGGTATGAAAATCAAGCCTGATTTTGCACTGATTGATGGAAACAGCATAAAAAATATGAATACTCCGCATCAGACGATAGTCAAAGGGGATGCGAAAAGTATATCGATTGCAGCGGCATCTATACTTGCAAAAGTCGCACGAGACAGATATATCACAGAGATTTCTCCCCAATATCCCGAATATGAATTTGCAAAGCACAAGGGCTACGGGACAAAACTGCATACAGACTTGTTAAAGCAATATGGACCTTGTAAAATTCACAGAAGAACATTTCTTAAAAAGATATTGGGGGACAAATAATGAAAACAAAAGAAATAGGGGATTTTGGCGAGAATGAGGCATGCGAGTATCTAAAAAAACAGGGATATATAATAGTAGAGAAAAACTTTCACTCAAGATACGGAGAAATTGATATCATAGCACTTGATGAGCATTGCACAGTTTTTGTTGAAGTAAAAACAAGAAAAAATGCTTTATATGGAAATGCGAGTGAGTTTGTTGATTATCGCAAAAGACAAAAACTCATTTTATGTGCTAAATATTATATGAGGGGAAATATGGATGACGAATTGCGATTTGATGTCGTTGAAGTATACTATAAGATGGTTGGAGATAACCCAGTTATAAAAGAAATCAATCATATAAAAGATGCATTTATGGAATAAAAAAATCGGAGATGTTAGACATCTCCGATTTTGTTTTTTATTAGTTCAATTCAGCAAAGTACTTAATTGTTCTAACCATCTGGCTTGTGTATGAGTTTTCGTTGTCATACCATGAAACAACCTGAACTTCATACAAATCATCAGCAATCTTAGCAACCATTGTCTGAGTAGCATCAAACAATGAACCGTATCTCATACCGATAACGTCTGAAGAAACGATTTGGTCTTCGTTGTAACCGAAGCTTTCTGAAGCTGCAGCTTTCATAGCAGCGTTGATAGCATCAACTGTAACGTCTTTGCCCTTAACAACAGCTGTAAGTATTGTTGTTGAACCTGTAGGAACAGGAACTCTTTGTGCAGCACCGATTAACTTACCGTTCAATTCAGGAATAACAAGACCGATAGCCTTTGCAGCACCTGTTGAGTTAGGAACGATGTTAGCAGCACCTGCTCTTGCTCTTCTCAAGTCACCCTTTCTGTGTGGACCATCAAGAATCATCTGGTCGCCTGTGTAAGCGTGAATTGTAGCCATGATACCTGATTGGATAGGAGCAAAGTCATTAAGAGCTTTTGCCATAGGAGCCAAGCAGTTTGTTGTACATGAAGCAGCTGAAATGATTGTATCATCTTTTGTCAATGTGTTTTCGTTAACGCTGTAAACGATAGTCTTCAAATCGTTACCTGCAGGAGCTGAGATAACAACTTTCTTAGCACCAGCATCGATGTGAGCCTGTGACTTTTCTTTTGAGCAGTAGAAACCTGTACATTCCAAAACAACATCAACACCGATTTCACCCCAAGGAAGATCCTTAGCGTCCTTTTCAGCGTAGATTGTGATTTTCTTTCCATCTACTGTAATTGAGCCTTCGCCAGCTTCAACTGTGTGAAGACCTTGGCCGATTGTTCCGCAGTATCCACCTTGAGCAGTGTCATACTTAAGAAGATTAGCCAACATTTTTGGGTCTGTTAAATCGTTGATAGCAACAATTTCATAACCCTCTGCACCGAACATCTGTCTGAAAGCAAGACGACCGATACGACCGAAACCGTTAATTGCAACTTTTACTGACATAGTAAATTCCTCCATATAATATAGTAGTTATTTTAAGCACTTGAATTTAATCCATTGCTTATCATTATATATTTTACCTCAATTTTTCAAAATATACAATAGTTTCCGTTAAATTTTTATCATTTTTTCTAAATTTGTTAATAATTATCACCAAATCCAGTAAAAATATATAAGAATTGGATAAAATGGAGATAAAAAATGATATCTATAAAATAAATAAAAAAACTGTTGACAAATATTAAACAATTTGGTATACTAGTGTATGCTTGACTGTATTTTGGGTAGGAGTGATATAATGATTTCCGAGGCAGAAAAGAAAAACTTGAAAATCGGCTATAAACAGACGATGAAGGCACTTTGTAAAAAATGTGCGAAAGTTTTTATCGCAGAGGATTGTGAGGACAGAATTAAGGACGCTGTGAAAAATGCAGCAGACCAGACGGGTTCTGATATATATTATATTGCAACTATGCAAGAATTGGGAAAGCTGTGTGAGATTTCACTTGGCGCATCCTGTGCAGTTATAGTAAATGATTGATTATAACACATTTTATGTGCTATAATATATATTTTAAAATGAGGAGGTGTAACACGATATGCCAACATTTAACCAGTTAGTCAGAAAGGGTAGACAGACTGCTGTTTCAAAGTCAACTGCTCCTGCTCTTCAGAAGAATTTGAATTCTTTGAAGAAGAAGACAAATGACCACAGCTCACCACAAAAGAGAGGTGTGTGTACTGCTGTTAGAACTGCAACACCTAAGAAGCCTAACTCAGCTCTTCGTAAGATTGCCAGAGTAAGACTTACAATCGGTATTGAAGTAACTGCATATATTCCGGGTATCGGACATAACTTGCAGGAACACAGCGTTGTTCTTATCAGAGGCGGAAGAGTTAAGGACTTACCAGGTACAAGATACCACATCATCAGAGGTACTCTTGATACTCAGGGAGTTGCTAACAGAATGCAGTCACGTTCAAAGTACGGCGCTAAGAAGCCAAAGGCTTCAGATAAGAAGTAATAATGCTTCTTAATATCACATTATTGGTGCATATCGGGTTATATCAATTATGTATAAATCGCATACGCACAAACGGAGATTTGAAATATTAATCTTTGAGTACCGGTGATATTCATTAAACGAATTTAATTCGCAAAATTTATGAAGGAGGGAAGTATCGTGCCAAGAAAAGGTTTTATCGCAAAGAGAGAAGTTCTTGCAGACCCAATTTATAACAGTGTAATTGTTACAAAGCTTATTAATAACATTATGTTAGACGGTAAAAAGGGTGTAGCTCAGAAAATCGTTTATGATGCATTTGATATTATTAAGGAAAAGACAGGTAAAGATGCTTTGGAAGTATTTAACGAAGCTATGGATAACATTATGCCTGTTTTAGAGGTTAAGGCAAGAAGAGTCGGCGGTGCAACTTATCAGGTTCCAATGGAAGTTCGTCCTGAAAGAAGACAGACTTTGGGATTGAGATGGTTGACTCGTTACTCAAGAGAGCGTAACGAAAAGACAATGAAAGAAAGACTTGCAAACGAGCTTTTAGACGCTCTTAATGGTACAGGTGGTGCTTGCAAAAAGCGTGAAGACACTCACAAGATGGCTGAAGCTAACAGAGCATTCGCACACTACCGTTGGTAATTTTGGACGCAATTTTGGCACATTTCGCATCTTTGCTCGATGCGATGTACACAAAGTACTATCGCATTTCGCAAATATACGGACTGCACTCAAAATAGCGCCAAAATACTAAAATAAGAATTATACAAACTAAGTTTTGTTCTTCGTTTTAAAACGTAAGAAAGGAGGAAACATAATATGGGTAGAGAGTATTCATTGGAGAATACAAGAAATATCGGTATCATGGCTCACATTGACGCCGGTAAAACAACTACTACAGAAAGAATTTTGTACTATACAGGACGTATCCACAAAATGGGTGAAACTCATGAAGGTGCAGGTACCATGGACTGGATGGCTCAGGAGCAGGAACGAGGTATTACAATCACTTCTGCTGCTACAACTTGTTTCTGGGAAAAGAAGGAAGGCTCAAAAGCTGGAATTAAGCACAGAATCAACATCATCGACACTCCTGGACACGTGGACTTCACAGTTGAGGTTCAACGTTCACTAAGAGTTTTGGACGGTTCTGTTACTGTAATGTGCGCTAAGGGCGGTGTTGAACCACAGTCTGAAACTGTATGGCGTCAGGCTAATGACTACAGCGTTCCACGTATGATTTATGTTAACAAAATGGATATCATGGGTGCTGATTTCTACAATGTTGTAAACATGGTTAAGGAAAGATTGCACGCTAACGGTGTCCCGATTCAGCTTCCTATCGGTTCGGAGGATACTTTCAAGGGTATCATCGACCTTATGACAATGAAGGCTGAAGTATATTATGATGAAATGGGAACACAGTTCGGCGAGGAGGAAATCCCTGCTGATATGTTGGAAAAAGCTCAGGAATACAGAGCTAACATGGTTGAAGCTATTGCTGAAACTGATGAAGATTTGATGATGGCTTATCTTGAAGGCGAAGAAATTTCTGTTGAAGATCTTAAGAAGGCTTTGAGAAAGGCTACTATCAACAACGAAATCGTTCCAATGCTTTGCGGAACATCATATAGAAATAAGGGTGTTCAGATGCTTTTGGACGCTATTATCGACTATATGCCAGCTCCTACAGATGTTCCTAACATCAAGGGTGTTGTTCCTGGTTCAGAAGAAGAAGATGAAAGACCATCTTCAGACGATGCTCCATTCGCAGCATTGGCATTTAAGATTGCCACAGACCCATTTGTTGGTAAGATTTGTTTCTTCAGAGTTTATTCAGGTACTGTTGAGGCTGGTTCATATGTTCTTAACGCTTGTAAAGGCAACAGAGAACGTTTGGGCAGAATTCTTCAAATGCACGCTAACCACAGAGAAGACCTTGATATAGTTTATTCAGGTGATATCGCAGCAGCTGTTGGTTTGAAGAACACAACAACAGGTGATACTCTATGTGATGAAAAGAATCCTATCATTCTTGAGTCTATGGATTTCCCTGAACCTGTTATCAGAGTTGCTATCGAGCCAAAAACAAAGGCAGGTCAGGAAAAGATGGGTATTGCTTTGGCTAAGCTTGCTGAAGAAGACCCAACATTCAAGACATATACTGATGAAGAAACAGGACAAACTATCATCGCCGGAATGGGTGAGTTGCATCTTGAAATCATCGTTGACAGACTTTTGAGAGAATTTAAGGTTGAAGCTAATGTTGGTGAACCACAAGTTTCATACAGAGAAGCAATCAGAAAAGAAGTTAACATTGAACACAAGTATGCTCGTCAGTCAGGTGGTAAGGGTCAATACGGTCACGTATTGTTAAAGCTCGAGCCAATGGAAGAAGGCGCAGGTTACGAATTTGTTAACGCTATTGTCGGTGGTGCTATTCCTAAGGAATATATCCCGGCTGTTGATGCAGGTGTACAGGGTGCTATGCAGTCTGGTGTACTTGCAGGATACAATGTTGTTGACTGTAAAGTAACATTATATGATGGTTCTTATCACGAAGTCGACTCATCAGAAATGGCATTTAAGATTGCTGCTTCTATGGCATTTAAAGAAGGTATGAAGAAGGCAGACCCTGTTATTAAGGAGCCTATCATGCTTGTTAACGTTATTATGCCTGATGAATATATGGGTGACGTTATGGGTGACTTGAACTCAAGACGTGGTATGATTAAAGAAATGGAAGCTGTTACAGGTGCGCAGAGAATTACTGCATATGTTCCGCTTTCAGAAATGTTTGGTTATGCTACAGAGCTTCGTTCAAGAACTCAGGGTAGAGGTCAGTATTCTATGGAACCATCTCATTATTCTGAAGTTCCTAAGTCAATTCAGGAAAAGATTATGAATGAGAGAGCTAAGAATAACGGTTAATTTTTAAAAAATACTTGATTTTTTATAAAAAATATTGTAAAA
>JAZOTJ010000072.1:0-25669 GCA_045657585.1 Clostridia bacterium
TTCAGTAATCGTTGGAGGTGTCATCTCCTCGCTGACATTTTGTTCAGCTTGCTGACTAAACTTTGAATAAACAGCCCAACCACCAATTCCTAATACAGCAAGAACCAAAACAATAATTATGATATTTGAAAAAATATCCAAATTGCTCTTTTTATTCTTAGGTATTTCTTTAACAACTTCATTTTTTCTTTTTAATTTAGCTTGTCTTTCACTCATATTTTTCTTCCTCTCTAAAATATCTCAACATCATAATTATATATACTAAAATCACTAATGTCAAGGAATTATTAATATGTTTATAAATTGTTTAAATTTAACCAAAAACGATACATGCAAATATTGCCTGTATCGTTTTATTATAGGAATTAATTATTCTGCATCAGTTTCTTCTGCTGCTTCTTCTGCGATAAACTTTTCGATATCTACAGGAACAACTTCATCAACAGAAACTTCTTCTTCAACAACAGGAGTTTCCTCTTCAACTTCTTCAACAACAGGAGCAATCAATGCTCTGATACTCAAGCTGATTTTCTTATTTTCCCAATTGATTTCTGTAATTTTTGCTTCAACTTCTTCGCCAATTGTCAAAACATCTTCAGGCTTTTCAATTCTTCTGTCAGCGATCTGAGAAATGTGAATCAAACCATCGACATTAGGTAAAATCTGAGCAAATGCACCAAAAGGCATAATTCTTACAATTGTACACTTAACAACATCACCGATGTTTAATTTAGCCTCAGCAATTGCCCAAGGATTATCTTCTGCTTTCTTATATCCTAAAGAAATCTTCTTTGTTTCTGCATTAATGTCTTTAACATAAACAGTTAAAACATCGCCTTCTTTAACAACCTCTGAAGGATGCTTAATCTTGTTCCATGAAAGTTCTGAAATATGAACAAGTCCGTCAACTCCGCCAAGGTCAACAAATGCGCCAAATGAAGTCAATGACTTAACAGCACCTGTGTATTCTTTTCCAACTTCACACTCTGACCAGAACTTATCTTCAGCTGCTTTCTTTTCAGCCGCCAAAATAACTCTTGCAGATCCAACAACACGCTTTCTTCTTTCATCAAGGTCAATCAGCTTAATAGCAATCTCTGTATTTATTAGGGCTTCTAAATCCTGAATGTAATTCAATGAAATCTGCTTTGCAGGTACGAAAACCTGATAAGATTCAGCTAATGCAACAACTCCTCCCTTAACTACCTTGATAATTTTTGCAGTTAAAACATCGCCGTTTTCATAAGCTGCCTTAATCTTGTTCCAGCTTTCCATAGCAACAAGCTTCTTTCTTGAAAGAACAACTTTGCCTTCAGCATCATTGACGCCAACAACATAAACAGTAAGCTTGTCGCCCTCCTTAACAATATCAGTTGTCTTCTGAGTAGGGTCATCTGTCAACTGGTCAAGTGATAACTGACCATTGTACTTAAATCCTCCCAGGTCAACAATTACTTCATTGCCGCGAACTTCAACTACTGTTCCGTCAATAATGTCCCCGTTGTTCAGGGTTTTGCTGTCATACTGTTCAAATAATTCAGCAAAGTTTTCTTCGTTTTTGATTTTTTCATCCATCGTTGTAAAAACCTCCTCGATAATACTTCCGGGTGTTGATGCTCCGGCAGTAATACCTATCTTTCCTTTTTTTAAATATATATTCTGAGGAATATCCTCAAAATTTTCAATAAAATAACTCCTGGCACAGTTTTCTTTTGCAATTTCAAACAGCTTTTGTGAATTCGAGCTGTGTGCTCCACCAATCACTATCATCACATCAGACTGTTTTGCAATCAACTCTGCCTCATTCTGTCTTTCCTTGGTTGCACTGCATATTGTATCAAATATTGTAGTACTTTGGCAAGTGTTTTTTAGATTTTGTACGATTTGAATAAAAATATTTTTATTTATTGTTGTTTGTGCCACAATACACACTGATTTATTTGCAAAATCTTCTGGTATTTTATCATCAGCTGAATAGGTAATGAATGCTTCATTGTTACACCAACCATTTATACCAATTACCTCTGGATGATTTTTGTCACCGATAATTACAATTTTTTCGCCATTATTATAATGCTCATTTACAATATTATGAATTTTCTTGACAAATGGGCATGTCAAATCAATATACTCAATATTTCTGTTCTCTAATTCATCAATTATGTTTTTCCCAACACCATGTGCACGGATAATCACACCAGAACCATAAGGCACATCAGCTATTGTTTCAACAACATCGATTCCCTTAGATTTTAATTCGTCAATAACCTTTGAATTATGAATGAGTGCACCAAGCGTCACAAACTTTTTATCTGAATCTGCAATATCATATGCACCATTCACTGCCCTTTTAACACCATAGCAAAAGCCAGCTGTTTTAGCAACAGTTATTCTTTCATTACCCACGCTTTTTCTCCTCTTTTAAAACTTCCATACCTCTTATGGTATTCATTAAATCAATACTCATTGCATGTAGCTCTTCGACTGTTGGCTTTTCATCAGCATACTGTGTATAATGAATAGGTTCTCCATATGTAATAATAATTTTTGACATCCATTTATATTTACCTGAAATATTAATCGGAACAATCGGAACCTGAGCGCGGGAAGCCAATAAAACTGCGCCATGCTTAGGGTCAACCTTTTCGCCATTTTTAACCCTTGTCCCCTCAGGAAACATTGCTACAACCTCATCTTTGCGAAGTCTTGATAGAGCAGCCTTAACAGCACTTATATCTCCTTTTCCTCTTTGAACAGGAAATGAACCTATTGCTGTAAAAAACATAGCACTCAGTTTATTTTTAAACAACTCTGCCTTTGCCATAAATCCAAGTGGTCTTGGAGCGGTTGCTCCCAAAACAACAGCATCCCAGTTACTCCTGTGATTAATAGCAACAATTACACCTTTATCCTTTGGTAAATTTTCTCTGCCCCTGACCTCTAATCTGAAAACAAAGAATATGAAAAATCTCATAATTGCTCTGATTATTTTAAATCCTATCATCTGATATACTCCAAATTCTACAATATTTTTTCAACCATATCAAATATTTTATCACAAACTTCTTCAAAATTCAAGTCTGAACTATCAATTTTTATTGCATCTTCTGCACATCTTAAAGGTGCAAATTCTCTTTCGGAATCATTCTTGTCACGAAACTCAATATCTTTTTCCACTTCATTAATATCACATTCCATTCCTTTTTGCTGCATTTCAACAAATCTGCGTCTTGCTCTTTCTTTAACAGATGCAGTTAAATAAATCTTTAAATCAGCATCAGGAAGTACATAGGTTCCTATATCTCTTCCGTCCATTATAACAGATTTACTGCTTGCAAGAGTTCTTTGTAACTGCACAAGCTTTAATCTTACTTCAGGAATAACAGCAATTTTTGAAGAGCCAATGGTTGCATCCTTTTCCCTTATTCTTTCACTTACATCTTTTCCATTTAAAATAATCTGCTGACCATTTTCGTTATATTTTATATCAATTATAATATCATCAAGATGAGGTATTATTGATTCTTGTGTTATTTCTATGCCATTTTCAATAGCATAAACTGCGCAGGCTCTGTACATAGCACCTGTATCAACATATACTATACCAAGTCTTTTGGCAACTGCCTTTGATATTGAGCTTTTTCCTGCACCTGCAGGTCCGTCAATTGCAATATTAACCTTTTTCATTATATCACCTCTTTAAAATAATTTTTTACTGTCTAACATTAAGGTAACAGGTCCATTATTTAACAGATTTACCTTCATATCCGCTGCAAACTGACCCGTTTGTGTTTTAATTCCACAGTTGTTAAAATACTCACAAGTCTTTTCGTAAAGGTCTTTTGCCATATCAGGTGCACCGGCTGAATCAAAACTTGGTCTTCTTCCCTTTCTGCAGTCGCCATACAAAGTAAACTGAGAAACGACCAACACCTCGCCGTTGATATCTTTCAAAGATAAATTCATTTTATCATTTTCATCTCTAAATACTCTTAAATTAATTATTTTATCGGCAATATATTTCATATCCGATTCATCATCATCATGACCAACACCCAATAAAACTAAAAATCCTTCTCCTATTTCTCCGATAATTTTATCATCAACCTCTACAGATGCATTGAGCACCCTCTGTACAATTGCTCTCATATTTTTTTATAAAACAGCTCAAATCTGAGTACTGTTTAACTCCTCCCATTGTTCGTATAGTTCTTCAAGTTTTTTATTTAGTTCATCAACCTCGTTTGATAATTCAAATGCCTTTTCATAATCAGATGCAATTTCAGGACTTTGTAACTCGTCTGTTAATTTTTCAATTTTCTGTTCAGTTTCTGAAATTTCCTCTTCACATCTGTTGATTTTTGTATTGAGTTTTCTCTTTTCAGATTCAAGTCTTTTTTGCTCTTTATAATCAAGGGCAGATTCTGATACTTTTTTCTCCATTATAACAGTTCCGGTTGATTTATGCTTTGACAGGAAATAATCATAATTACCATCATAGCACGTAATTCCACCATCATCCATATAAAATATCTTATCTGCTAATTTGTTGATAAAATATCTGTCGTGTGACACAATCAGGAGAGTTCCGTTATATTCAGACAAAGCTTTTTCAAGAGCTTCCTTTGATTGTATGTCCATATGGTTTGTAGGCTCGTCCATAATCAGGAAATTAACTTCTTTTAACAGTAATTTTGAAAGCTCAACCCTTGCTCTTTCTCCACCTGAAAGCTTTGATATCTCTTTAAAAACATCTTCACCTCTGAATAAAAATACAGCTAATGCATTCCTGATTTGAGTCTGGGTCAACTTTGGATATTCATCCCACAACTCATCAATAACTGTGTTATTCATATTAAGACTTTCCTGTATCTGGTCATAATATCCTACAAAAGTGTTTGCACCAATAGCATAAGAACCGTTATCAGCCTCATAAAGTCCCATTAAAATTTTTAAAAATGTAGTTTTTCCGCATCCATTCGGACCAAGCAAAAAAACCTTCTCGCCTCTTTTTACAAGCATATCACAGTTTTTAAAAAGAGTTTTATTATCAAAACTTTTAGATAAATTATCTGCAATTAAAGCAATATCTCCACCACCAGGCACTGCTTTAAAAGAAAAAGATGTTTCAGATAGTGTTTCCTCAGGCTTAACAAGCTCCTCCTTTAATTTGTCAATCACCTTTTGTTTGCTTTCGGCAGTTTTGATATTTTTTTCTCTGTTCCATCGTTTTTGTTGTTCTACAATTCCTTCCAGTCTTTCAATCTCTCTTGAAATATTCTGATAATTTCTCTGTTCTGTCAGTTTTTCGATTTCTCTTTGTTTTACATAAAAACTGTAATTACCATTTTGAGAATATAGTTTTCCGTTTTCGATTTCAAAAGTTTTATTTGTAACTCTATCCAAAAAATATCTGTCGTGAGATATAATCAAAACAGCACCTTTAAAGTTTTTTAAAAATTCTTCAAGCCATTCTACAGACTGTATATCAAGATGGTTTGTAGGCTCGTCCAAAAGCAAAAGGTTTGAATCTGACAAAAGAATTTTGGTAAGTGATACACGAGTTTTCTGACCACCTGAAAGTGCAGATACCTGCATATCAAATTCTTCTTCGGAAAAACCAAGTCCCAACAATGCAGATTTTACTCTGTTTTTATAATAAAATCCTCCCATGCTGCTATATTTTTCCGATAATTCATTTTGCTTATTGACTAATTTTGATATATCTCCATTAGAAATCTCAATATCACCATGAATTTCTGCTAGTTTATTTTCGATATCAATTAAATCTTCAAACACACTCAGAGTCTCTTCATATACAGTTTTTTGCGATTCATTACAGGCATACTGGTCTAAATATCCGATTTTTAAATCCTTGCTTTTAAAAATTTCTCCACCATCATATTTTTGTTCGCCTGTTAAAATCTTGAAAAGAGTTGATTTCCCTGCTCCGTTTATTCCGACAAGACCAATCTTATCATCAGACTCTATATTGAAACTCACATTATCAAATAAATCATAGTCCCCAAAGCTTCTCTTTAAATCTTTTGCATTAAGAAGTATCATAATTTCCTCATTTATATATCAGTATTTACCATAGAATTTAGATAATCGTTAACAATGCTGGCACCATAGTACACATCAGGACACCATTTACCGCCAAGCTGTTCAACAGTTTTAATAGTTCCCGCCCATGAAAGTGATTTGACAGACTTATATCTTCCATGAGGCTCTCCGACAGGCTCTAAACCAAGATAAGCAGACATGTGATTAAAATGTCCTCTCACTCCATCCTCTGGTGTTTCAAAATCTTCGTGGTCCTCTGTTTCATCACCAACAGCACCATATTTTTTTATTCCTGCCCAATTATTCTGTTCAGGTACAACTCTGCCACCATATTTACCATAACCAGTTTCTTTGGCAGCCTGAGCATATAAAACATCGGCTCTTATTCCTGTTATTTCGCCAAATTTCCAGTAAAGCTCGGCAACCTCTATAAACCTTTCATGAGCACCTTTGTTCTTTGCCCATTTTATAGCTTGTTCTAGAGTAGCTTGTGAGTCATCAACTATAAGAGTAGTTGTAGTAAATACAGGTTCTTTTGGTTTTTCATCTTCTTTCTCAATTTCAGGTTGAGGTTTTTGTTCTGTTACTTTTATATCTGTATTATAAACTCTGTACAACATAGCACAAGCCTCAGCACGAGTCAGCTTGTCTTTTGGATTGATTTTTCCGTCTGAACCCGTTATAAATCCAACTTCATAGCCAACAACTATATATTTAAAATACTGTTCATCAATATCCGAATAATCAGAAAACTTTGAAGCAAATTCTGATTGTTTCTGAGGTATTTTATTTCCTGCATCGGAAATCTTTACGCACATAGCCAGAAACTCTTCTCTGTTTACCTCTTCTGCAGGAAAAAATCTGAAAGAGTCCTCGATGACATAATCGTGATAAGCTGTTATATATGTGTATGACCATCTGTCTTCCTTTACATCATCATAAACAGGCAATCCTTTTTGCGGAATTTTAACACCCAAAGTATTTAAAATCATTTTAACCATCTGTTCTCTTGTCAGATGATTATCAGGCATCAAATCTCCATTCTCATCACCGCTTATAATTCTTTTTCCGATACAAAAAGAAAGATATGTATCTGCCCATCCGCTATAAGCACTTACATAGCCGCAAAAAGTTGAACATAGTAAGGCAACGACAGTCATCAATGATATTATCATTTTTGTTCTGTATCTCATAAATTTATCTCCTCAAAATTATAACCATATACGTAAATTATACCATAGGGTAATAATTATTACAAGTACTTTTTTATTACATCTATGTAAAAAATACTGCAGGAAAAATCATATCCTGCAGTATTTTATTATTATAACAATTTAAGAAATATTATATTTGTATGGTCAATCCATCATATGCAACCATATATCCATATTCCTTTACACGCTCTTCAAGTTCGTGCTGAACAGGCGCTGCATTATGTGAAAAATGATTAATTACATTTATTGTTTTATCTGTTACCGCACCAATTTCCTGAAGTCTTTTAACAACTCTGTTGATATTATCAATTCCCATATGTCCGCCCTCATCTGAAATAGGCAAATCGCAATAGGTACAATCATAGCTTACTAAATCAAATACAAGACCATTATCTTTAATATAATCAAAAACTTCTTCAAAGAAATATCCTGTGTCGTGTGCATATAGAATAGTTTTTTCGCCTTTTATAATATAAAACAATGCCCCATCTTCAACAAAGTGTCTTGCTTTCAATGCAGTGACAGTATAATCCTCAAGATTAACTGTATCAAATGGTTTTAATACAGATAAGTCTAGTGTGAACTCTTCAAATTTTTTAACTGCTTTTATTTTTTCGGCAGCTCCTGTACCACAAAACACCTTAAGTCTGTCAACTCTCATATCATGAGCATATGCACCATACCTGAATGAAAGTTCCTGAGGATAGAGATGGTCTGAATGTGAATGTGTCACAAACAGGTATTTAATAGTATCACCCTCAATATCATTGTTTAAAAAATGGCTATAGGTATCTGCAGGCAAATCAATAAGTAAATCATCATTGATGAGTGCCTGCGAACGGGTACGGTAATTTTTACCTTTTAGTTTTCTTGCCTCACGACAATATTTACAATTACAAAACACAGCCGGAAATGCCTCAGCTGCAGCTGTTCCTAAAAAAGTAATTTTCATAGTGTTTACTCCTTTAAATAATTTATTGCATAAAGTGCTCTAAATTTCCGTCTTCTTCCAAAACTGTCATAAACATATACATTCTTGGCACATGGAACGGACCTTTGAATATGTTACCCTTCAATGTTGTAGAAACAGTATTGTCATAGTGAAGATAACCATACCATTCACCATACTCTTTATCTACAAAATAATTTTTACAATATTCTTTAATCTGTTCATACATTTTTTTGTATTTTTCATCTTTAAATAGCATATATGCCATGCTCATCGCCATAAGTGTTTCGCACTGAGGCCACCAGAGTTTCATATCCCATTCAAGTTGAACCGGAGGCTTTTTACACACATCTGTAAATGCTATAAGCCCTCCATTTTTATCATCCCAACCCAAAGGCCAGGTGAAGTCAATAATCTTTTTGCCGGCGTCTATGGCTGATTGATTTTTAGAGATTATTCCCTCTGTCATTAAAAACCAAGCTGCTTCCATCGAGTGACCTGGATTTACTATTCTGCCCGATGGAGAGTCAACAAATTTACCCTCTGTGTTAACACTTTCTAAAAGTGCATTTTCTCTTAAAAATCCGCCATTTAGAATTTCCTCAACACACTTTTGAGCAATTGCATCATACTTTTCATCATTATTAACACTTCGCATTGTCTGTGCAGTAGAAAGCATAATCATAACAGGAGAAAGAGCTTTCATGCTACAATTTTCAGGATTTGTTTTAGGAGCAGTTTTTCTAATACCTGTAAAACATTCATATGCAACATCAAAGTACTTTTCAGCATCAGCCCAAACATTATTATCCCCTGTTGCTTTATAGTATTCAGCACATCCAATCGCTGCAAATGTTTCAGAAAAATAATATCTTCTTTTCTGAATTTCTCTTCCGTCCTCAGTAACTGTAAAGAACATTCTTCCGTCTGTATCTGTGCATGTTGGCAAAAATTCATAAATGTTTTTTGCAGCCTTAAGATATTCGGGATTTTTGTCTATTATATTATACGCTTTTGAAAAAGACCATAAGGCTCTGCCCTGAAAGCACACGCTTTTATCTCTGCCATATATGTTTCCTTCTCTGTCAAGACTCGTGAATATACCGCCATTTTCATAATCTATACTGTTTGAAAGCCAGAAATTGAGAATTTTAATTAAATCCTGTCTATAGTTCATATGTATAACCTCCTTTATGCAAAATCAACATAGCTTCTTGTTGCCACGCTGCTCATCATTTCCTTAATGTCACCATCTTTATCCCAGAGCATTTCGGAATAAAGTGCAACAGGATACATAATGTTTTCTTCAAACATTCCATCCTCTACAAGTGCAAACACATACAAGTCGCCATCTTTATTTTCTGCCATTCTTTTTACCATCTCGAGAGCCTTATCTGCATATGAAATCCATCCTGCCTGAATATACTTCCATATCTTATTCTTTCTGACAATTCTGTTTGCTTTCATTTTAGCAGAGCTTGTTCCGAGATAGTGCGAGTTATTAAGGTGTTCAAATGACGCCCATTTAAGCTTTACAAGTCCTTTAGTAACAACTCCAAACTTATCATCTTCTCCGCGAAGCACAGATATTTTATCTACAAAATCAAGTGTTTCATCAAAATTTTCCACATCGCATGGCACATAGCTGAATGGAAATGAACCACAGTTTTCCCATACAATTGTAATTTTGGGATTAGTATTTTTGATTGATTCTAATTTTTTGTTAACAGAGTTTGCATGCAGTCCCCATTGAATTTCCATATCAGGATACTCATTCAAAAATAATTCTGATGTGTTATTTACAAAATTTGTAACCGCATCAGCAATAAGTACATCTCCAATATACTCACTGTCCAACTCAGTAAAAGACTGAAAATAAATTCCATCTGCTCCAAGATTGGCATACTGATTCTGATATTGTTCAAAAATTTCTGCAGGCAATTTATCCAACGTATTCATATCAATTTTATCACATGCAGTACTCCAACCCCATGAATATCCCCAGAAAATTCTGATACCAACAGAATGAGCATATTCTACCATTTCTTTAGCATTAACCGGAGGAAAATCATTCCATATAATAACAGAATTCATCTTCAGTTTTACCATATTGTCGATGTAGCCTCTGTAATCATATATAACGTGTCCCCAAGTCCATAGTCCCCTGTTTTTAACTGAAGGTCTTGATGTATATTCAAAATCAGGAAGAGTTTCATTTTCAAAGATATTAAAACGATATGTCCAACCATCGTGAGGATACTCAAATTTTAAAATATACTTATTATAAAAATCTATGCAACCATACAATACTCCCTTGTCATCACTACCCTGAATTATAGCTGTATCATCTTCAACCTTTATGTAATATTCTTCATCGTGTGTTAAATCCATTTTTGATGCATTTTTGATATATAGATTATTTTCTTTAGTTCCTACATATATACATCTGTAGTCTGTAACATCAAACTTCCCATATTCAACACAAATCGGATATTCCATAGTGAAATCCAATAAAAATTCAGACAATTCCTTTATTGCTCTCATTTGAATACTGTTTGTAAGAGAACCATAAACAATAGCTATTTTTTTCATAAAAATCAACCTTTCACAAGAAAAAATCATATACTGTATGACACAGTATATGATAATTATAACATATACGATAAAGTAAAAACAATAATAGAATTGACTGTTTTTATATACTATTTTGACTTTTTCTTATATTCAAGAGGTGATACTCCTATGTGTTGTTTAAAGCATTTTGTGAAATATGCAGGGGTATAAAACCCACACATTTCCGACACCCTTGATACTTTTTCCGAGCCTTCTTCAAGCATTGTTCTTGCAATTGATATTCGGTATAAATTCAAATAATCAGAAAAACTTATTCCAAAATTTTCTTTAAATTTTCTGCAAAAATAGCTATGATTAAGAAAGCATGCATCTGCACCTTGCTTTGAGGTTATCTTTTCGCCATAATGTTTACTTATATAGTCAAGAATTTTTCTGCAGAACACTGTTTCTCTCGGATTATCCATCTTTTTGTCAAGAAGAGAGTTTTTCAAAAGATACGAAAACATAAGAGTAATGTATGCAGTTATTTCCATTGCGGATGTTTTGTTGTCTTTTTTCACTTCTGTATAGATTTTTTCAAATAAATCTCTTAAAATCTGTGCGTGCTCTGATTTTGCCTCTATAATATGAATTATGCTTGAACATTCTTTTTTCAATTCTTCTGAAACACGATTATTCATTATTACAGAAAGGTCAAAACACATACACTGGTGAGCATAGCTTGATTGTTCATCAACAACAATTTCGTGAATTTCCATTGGATTTATAAACACCATATCTCCTGATTTTACATGGTATTCTATGTTACAAATCCTGACATTAGAAGACCCTGAATTTATGAGTAAAACTTCAAATTCATTATGATTATGAAGTTTCGTTGGCAAAAAATGATCATTTTGTTCACTTATCGCAATTGGTGCAGATTTATACCTTATTCTGAAACTGTCATCAAGCATCTACCTCACCATCCTCTTCACACATATTATACTTTATTTAAACATCCATTCAAGAACATATTGTATATATTCATCCCAAAAAGCCCAGTTGTGCACACCTGATGACTCACGATATGTAAAATCGTAATTAAGTTGCTCAAATTTATTTTTCAGATTTGTATTTTGTTCATATAAAAAATCTTCTGTTCCTACTCCCATAAAAATTCTAGGTTTTTGCGGGTTGGAATTTGTTTTCTCAGCCAGATATAATAAATCCTCTTCATCAGGAATTTCAACTTTTTCTCCAAATACAGGAATTAAGACATCGTCAAACATACCTGATTTTATATCTGCAACTGATGACAGACCTGCAACTGCACAATAGGTTTCAGGCTTTCTTAATGCAGCCTTAAGCGCTCCATAACCTCCCATAGACAATCCGGCTATGAATGTATCCTCACGCTTATCTGAAACTCTGAAAAATTCGCGTATAACCCTTGGCAATTCCTCTGTTATATAAGAAAAATATTTCATACCATACTTCATATCGGTATAAAAACTTCTTCCGCCGCAAGGCATAACCACACATATACCATATTCGGTAGCATATCTTTCAATAGATGTTCTTCTCAACCATATACTATGATCGTCACTAAGTCCATGCAAAAGATACAGACATTTATATTCTTCACTTTCGCATTTTCCATCAATTCCGATTTGACCTGCTGTAGATGTTTGAGGAATAATAACATAAGCCTCTGTCTGCATTCCCAACATCTGACTGTAAAACTTTAAATCAATTAGTGCCATAAGGTTTCTTCCTTTCCTCTACACAAACATTCCTGAATCCACGCCCGATAATTACAACAAAATATTTACATGTGTTGAGGTTTTCAATAACACTGTCAACCTGGAAAGCCTTTGAAAACAATCCTGTTTTTAAATAAAATTTTTTAATATTCAACAGTCCTGTCTTCGCCTGCACCGACACGGGTAATAAACATTTTTCTTTGTTTTTTATCAACTGTTACAATATCATATAAAATCTCTCTTTTGTCACCATCTCCTCTTGGAACCCAGGTAGGTTGTCCTGCATAGTAATTAACTGAATTTGCAGTAAGCACATATACAACTCCCCTGTATGTATCCACACGGTCAATGTGATGGTCTCCTATAAAGCAGCCAATAACTTCTGCGCCAATACCTTTGGAAAAGTCTGCGTCAACATAACGCTTAAAATCGCCTTCTCCGTATGTGAATGAGCATTTTTCGCGATGCTTGAATGCTGCAATAATCTCGCGCATACAATAAAGATTTATAAACAAAGGCCTATCTTCTCCTTCAGCAAGATGAGAATGAGAGAAGAACAAAACACTCCATCCCTCTTCATCAAAAGACAGTGCTGTGTTACACAACCAGTCAAGCTGAGCCTGTGACATTATAAAAAGATGTTGTCCATCATATTTCAGCTTACCATTTTCATCAAATATATATGGTACATCATTACTGTCTAGACACACATAACGTACTTTGTTCACCTTATCATTAATAAGGTAATAGAGTCCTTCATTTTTCTTGTCAAACTCTGCACCTTTTGATGGCAAGTGGTTATAAAAAAGCTTATACAAATCCTCGTGTGTCAGATGATTTGTTGATTTTTCTGCCTTCAGATAGCTTTTATCCCAGATTGTTCCGTCATCGTGATTACCATTTATGGGATAATAATCAACATCAGCAAAATGTGCACGGAGCTCACGGAAGCAATCAGCCTTATACTCCTTACAACCCTCATTTGTATAGTCGCCACCAAGAATAAGTCTATCAACATGAGCACGCTTTGTAATCTCGCGATAGGAATTGACATTCCTTTTCATTCTGATGTAATGGTTATAACATGATGCATAATGAAGGTCAGTCATAAAACCAAATGTAAAAGTATCAAATCCCTGATGCTCCTGAATTGATTTAACAGATTCCATAACTTCTGCTTCAATATAGTCAGGATATTCATCTGAACTTGACAACACCGGCGGCATATAACCACCTTCCTCGTATCCTACTTTTTCATAATATTCCGGTGATTCCATTACTAACCTCCTCCTTATCAAATTATATAATTCCTATTTTCTTCCACTCATCATCAGGAACCAGACTTCCTCCTGTAAGCCATACAAGGTGTGTAGCATTTTCTATATTCTTAATTTCACAAGGTATTTTCCCAACACCACCTAATGCAACACAAGACGAAGGTTCAGCTTTTACACCTGATGTTTTATACAGCAGTCTTGATAAATTCAAGCTGTGTTCATCCTCTATGGTAAAGCAACCATCCAGCATACCTTTCATAACTTCATACGCCAACACAGACGGACTCGAGCACGCTAGACCATCGGCAATTGTTCCTTTTCCAAGTCCGATATCATATACACTAACATCACTTCTTGCTTTTGCCATAGCTAAAGCCATACAAGGCATTTGTGTCGGTTCACCGAAGTAACAATATACATTATCACTCAGGGCTTTTTTCAGTCCGAATGTTATTCCTCCGGGCCCCCCTCCGACTCCGCAGGGCAAGTATACAATAAGTGGATGTGTACTGTCAACAACAATATTATTATCCTCTAATTGTCCAAGAAGAGTTTTATATGCCGCTGAATACCCTAAAAACAATTCTTTTGAATCTTCATCATCTATAAAATATGTATTGGGGTCTTTTGCAGCTTCACTTCTTGCAAGCTTTAGAGCAGATGTATAATCTCCTTCAAATTCTATAACTGTCACACCTGCATTTTTGAGCATATTTTTCTTCCAGGTTTTTGCCTCTTCAGACATATAAACTGTCACATCAAATCCAAGTTTTTTACCAGATAAACCTATACTCATACCAAGATTCCCGGTTGAACCGACCGATATCTTATACTTTGAAAACAATTCTTTAAAATTATCACTGTTTAATACAGAATAATCATCAGTCATCTTCAACATACCGTTTTTGATAGCAATGTCCTCAGCATACCTAAACACAGTATATATACCGCCGCGGGCTTTTAGTGAGCCACAAACCGCTAACGAATCATCACGTTTGACATATAAATCACCTTTTATTACAGTATTTTCTGTTTTCTCAAGCTCTTTCTTTGTTTCATTAATCAACTGTATTGGTGAGTCAATTATTCCGTCTGTTTTTTCTGTTTCAGGAAAAGCAGTCTTAACATATTTTGAAAATCGTTTAATTCTTTCCCATGCATCGTCAATATCGTCTTGTGACAACACTTCATTTCCCAACATTTTATTACAACAGAAAAAAACTTCCTTACCTAAACTCATTTCATTTAATATTTTTTCCTTCATATTATCGGCACCTCCTGATTAAAATTCAGCAACAGCTTCTACTTCAATCAGAACATCTTTAGGAAGCTTTGAAACCTCAACACAGGAACGCGCAGGATAAGGTTTTGTAAAATATGTTTCATATATCTTATTTATTACAGCAAAATCATTCATATCCTTAATAAATACAGTTGTTTTAATCACTTTTTCAATGCTTGTTCCTGATGCTTCCAATAAATTCTTAAGATTAGTAAAAACCTGATTTGCCTGATCTTCTATAATATTAGGTATTTCTCCCGTCACAGGATTAACAGGAATCTGGCCTGATGTGAATACTAAACAATTTGACACGATGGCTTGTGAATATGGTCCGATTGCTAAAGGTGCATTACTGGTTTTAGTTTCTTTCATTTTCCTTCTCCTTTTCAAAATACACAAACATTATTTTCCCATTCCTCGTGCAGTAATAAGCAGTCTGCTTACAACCTTATCGTCTTCAATAAGATATATTTTATCGTGAAGATTTACAGTTGAACAGCAATGTCCCGGTATAAGTTTCACCTTATCTCCAACATTCAATGGTTTACTCAAATTATGTAGTTGAAAATGCTCCTCGCTTGCAACAACCTCTTCACAGGCATTGTCACATATACCTGGCATTCCCTGGTCCACCCCACAGGTTTTTACACCTGCATCCACTACAGTAAGTCCATCCTTTCTGCTGACAACTGTTGAAAGCACAAACAAGGAGTTCTTAAATGGCAAATCAAGTTCACTGTAAGTATAATCCATAAACAAATAACTTCCTGCCTGTAACTCGTTATATACGCTGTTTCTTTTTAATTCAGCGGTTCCCGTACTTCCGCCTGAAACTATATTGACGCTGACATTGTTTTCTTTAAGAAAATCAACCAACTTGCTTAATTTGTCAAAATTAGAATATGTTACATCTTTTCTTTCTTTGACATCTGTCATATGAGATGCATGTCCTGCATAAGCCTGAATCCCTTCAAATACAAGATTTTCGCATTCCTCTATCACGCGGACCAATTCCAATACTTCTTCCTTTGAGTCAACTCCGCAACGCTTCATTCCTATCTCATACTCAACCATACAATATATCGTTGTTCCTGAATTTTTTGCTGCTTTTGACAATTCTTTTATATTATTTTCATCATCCACACATACTGTCAGATGACAACATCCCGCCAAATCTGCAAGCCTTCTGATTTTTTTTGCATCAGTAATCTGATTGGCAATTAAAATATCTTCAATGCCACAATCACAAAGGTCTATTGCCTCGCTCAATTTGGAACATGTCATTCCTTTAGCTCCGTTTTTAATCTGCAACTGCGCAAGCTCTGAACACTTGTGCGATTTATAGTGAGGACGAAGTTTTAGATTTGTTCCAGATATAATATTATCCATTACTTTCATATTTTTAAGCAATATTTTTTTATCAACAATTAATGCCGGTGTTTCTATGTTTGAAATATTCATAATAATCCTCAATTAAATCTGTTTTTCATAGTGCTTATATCTTTTTTATAAAATTTTAATAATTTCAGGTTTTCCTATGTAATTTAAATCATATTTTTTTACAATTTCTTCTGCTTTGTTAAACGATGTCAAGTCGCATGCACTATCTGATGTGTGAGCATCAAAGCCGAAAGTTACAGGTGATTTTTCTTCCCCTGCAATTTCCCAGAAGCTTTCATTGGGGTAAATTCTGTTATCTCTTATTCCCAAAAAATTAATTTCTAGAGGAATATTGAATTCGTACGATGCTTTGCATATTTTTCTCATTTCTTCTTGATAAACATCAATATCTCCTGTAAAAAAAAGCAAGTCCGGATGTGCAACATAAGTAAATACCCCTCTTTTAATTGCTTCGGTAATATTCATAACATACTCTTTTAGAAAATCGACAGAATTTCTTGGAGACATTGTGTATTCAATATCTTCCTCTTTCAGAAAATGTGCTCCTAATATAAGATATTCCCCGCCAAGATTTTTTACAAGATTAAGCATATCATCAAAAACATCAGGATAGTATTCACTCTCAAACCCCACACTTATCTCAATCCTATCCTTATATTTTTCCTTAAGGGCACAAATTTCATTAACATATTCTACAGCCTTATCATATGGAACTCTGTAAGCCGATTCCCTGCCATCTTTATTTATGTAAGGAATATGGTCAGAAAATCCCATATGTTTTATTCCGCCTCCTATTGCTTTTTCAATATATTCAGCAGGTGTTCCGGTTGCATGACTGCACAAATATGTGTGAGTATGGTAATTATAATTCATATCAAATCACACTTTCCGTCATAAAGTCCCATGTATTTCATCAATTTTACTTGTATTTATTCATGTAATTTAATTAAAGTTTTTCTTAAAACTTTTTCCACATTTTTTATTCTATATGTTCTGATTTATTTTTTACAAATCGTATAGTAGCCGAAACAATAACTACGCACTCACTCATTCCGGCTGATTTTGTGGTTTATCAACGTTGTCACATCTTCTTACGCAAACAAATCATCAGTAAAAAATGCATTTGTATAAGCATATTTTCCGTTTGAATCTGTTATTGTTACTCTGATATATTTATCTTCCGGTATAACCTTAAACTCTGCGCTGTTCAAAGAAGTTCCATCCGAATTTTCAAATTTCTTCGCTCTTCTAACACCGGTATTAAATCTTATGCTCATGACATCAGAGCAATCAATATGCAAAGTATCATTCTCAAACCACAGATTATGAATTTCAGGCCCTTGCGATGCATAAAAGTTCCCTTTAAGCAAGGCATCTGTAATAGTCTTATATTCAAGTTTGTCTGCTTTAATCATTGTAAATCCGCCAAAGCAAGCTTCTTTAAAATGAGTATCGTCTGTAGCTACACAATATATTCGTTTTCCATTTGAAAGCATATCGTCATAATCTTTTTCATTGTATTCAAAATAACCTGCCTTTTCACACTCGGAATTAAACACTTCCATTGCATGCATAAACTCGTACTGGTTATACTCGTCATGACCTTCCCTTGACCAGGTAGGATGATTATAAGTAACAAAAAAGCCGTTATCGCGTGCCTTTTTCATTATTTCGTTAATACATTTTGGGCCATACTCTCTTACATAATCAGGCTCGTTTTCATCGTATTTTAAATAACTTACATATTTCATAGCATTTTCGGGCAAGTACAAAGAGCGGTGGAAACACACCTGTTTTACATTATCAGGTTCCAACGCAATCAGACATATATGACAAGATTTTGATGTAGGTTTTTTGGGATAATGCTCATTAATTTCCATTTCATAAGCATTAAGTGGCAAAAAATTTTCATCTTCAAGTTCGGGATGCGGTATCAATACATCATGGTCTGTAAAAGCTACAACAGAGTATCCGTTTGATTTATAAAGTTCCTTGATTTCTTCAGGTGTTATTCTTCCATCCGAAATTGTTGTATGGCAATGCAAGTTCGCCTTATAAAACTGTCCGTTATTCGGTAATAAATATTTTCTCATGACAATTCCTTCTTTCTTCTTATTTTCCTTTGATTATTGTAATAAACATTGTATATTTACTACTTTTCCTATAAACCTGCCACATATTTAGATGCTATAATTCCGCCTTGACTCATTCCTATAGACACGCATTTTTTATTTGGCCCGTATTTTGTAGTTAGATAATCTGCAATATGTTTTTTAATTAAGATCTTCATCAAGGTACTAATACGTATTATTTTTTATATACGCCTGATGCCATCCTCTTTTAATCATTTATATTTCAAGATTGGGAAACACTTTAAAATATTCAGTTTTAATCATCTAATTTTTATTAGAATATTGAGAAAAAACATGTATAGCTTCTCTTCCTTTAAACTCAAAATCAATTCGGTTAAATCCATTCCACGACATTTTTCTCATAAAAAACTTTTTTTCTCCTTTCTATAAATTTCCACACTCTTACTATAAAAACTGTATAATCCAGATGTCTGTTTTTTATGTAGCAATATATAAGGTTTAGATAGAGATGGTTTCTCCCGATTTTACATTATATAATTTACCATCAACATCCAACCATATTGTTAATAATGTAGGATTGTAAACTTTATGGCCATCCGCACTATATCTTAAACTTTTATACGCTTGTACATAATCGTAAATATCTATGTTGGTCGCATACCATATTTCATTATTATTTGCAAGCTTTTTACAAATCTCTTCAATATGCTCCCAATTGTCCTTACGGTCAAACTCATAGCTATGTCCCCATATGTACATAAGTCGAGGGACTCTTTTTACGTGGTGTACTTTTGTAGAAATATCAAGGTTAAGAAATTCATCAACATACTCCATAATTTGGGGATTGTTGTGGTGTGCAGTAGGCATCCATGCGTAAAAATCTGCCGGCAACATAAAAGAATTGTTATCCCCAGCCAATGTTCTTGAGTACGCAATATCCAACTCAATAAGATACTGTTTTATCATTTTGTAATTACCAAAATTACCCATTTGTGTTATTCCAGAATCAGGATATGCCATTCCGCGTATAATACAATCGCACTTTGACTCAAGTTCCAATCGGCAATCCAGAACATCTCTGATGCCTTCAATTGGTCTTAAATTTCCATTCGCTCTATGATTTGCACCATGAACAGCTATTTCGTGTCCTTTATCAAGAAAATACTCTCTTATCTCTTCCTTTGTAAAGTTTTTTTCTTGCATATGTTCACAATTAAAGTTAAATGTTGCTTTCATTCCGTACCTATCAAATACTTCAGCAAGTCGCTTATCTTGTTGCACTCCATCATCGTAACTGAATGTAAGCGCCTTAGGTTTACCATCAGGGTATCTCATAAAAATCGATCTCATAATCATTCTCCTCACTTTTAATTATATTATCACATTAAAATATAAATAAAAATTATTCATTAGGATATATATTCTTTAACTTTCCCCAAAAATACTTTGCCAGAATTTCTCCACCTTTATCAGTTAAATGTATTTGGTCTTGCACTAATGTGTTATCTTTCGCAACACGATAATATCCAAGTCCCGCCTCGCTTGCAGCATTCCAGCATTGAATGCCGTGCATTCTGCAAATAGTACTAACCGCATCCTCCCACATCAATCGTTTTTTTACATGTTCTCCCGTAGGTAAAAATTTTGCAGACGTGTCATCATGCTTATATCGAGTTCTTGATGCAATCAGAACAACAAGACTTGCTTTTGTGTTAGAAAGAAGATACTCTATTATTTGATTAAGGTTCCCGCAAAAGGTATCATCGCATAAATCAGTCACTTCGCCAAGTTCCCCCTTCATGTCATTGGGGATAACTTCAACGGTAATTAAATCAGCTTCTGCTTTACCATCGGTAAGACGCATACATCTTGTTTTGATATTGTCGTCTCCGTGAAATTCTGGTATAATACCACTTCCGCCTTTGCCAAAATTATGTTCTTCAAGTCCAGCAAATTCAGCTAAATATTTAGAATAATTTCCACAATTTATACCATTGATCAATGAAACATTATCTGTCATTGAAGTTCCATAACAATACCACTTTTTTCCTTGCCATTGATTCATACTATTATTCCTTTCTTTATATATGTCTTGGTGCATTTTTCGACACTCTTTATAGACTCATAACAAATCAGAAACACAAATTATCCTTCAAAGCAGTTATAAGATGTCAAAATATATCTACCTATTTCATACAACAACTTTTCGATATGCTTTTGCATAAAAAGTTGTGGGTCAATAAGACGATTATCCTTTTCAAACTCTCTTCTATTTCCAAGCCAATGTTTTGATGCGCGAAGAGAGTTGGCACATTCAAATGTAAATACGCCTTTGAAGTTTACATTTATTAGAGCATTCATAATCTCATCCATATTCACTGTTCCAAAATATGGCATAAGATGCTCGTCACCCTGTCCTCTATTATCGTTTATATGTACTGCAAACAAGTCATCTCCGACAGCAAGTATTTCATCATACTGACTTCCGTCGCAATTTGCATGGCCTATGTCCCAACAAGCATGAAACAAAGGGTGGTCAACATATTTCACTAACTCTTTTATATCAGAACCCGAATTTGTGTTGTATATATCTCCTATATATTTTTTTATCTGATTTTCACATAACACATTAACATTATTTCTTTCCATTGCAGGAAACAACTTTTCATAAAAATTCTTATTTCTTTCAAAAAATTCTCCCTTACTGATGCCCTTTGATACTCCCTGATGCACTACAATGTTGGGAATTCCCAAAATACCACAAATATCAATTGAACGAATTGTCTTCTTAATAAGTTCATCAACCTCTGATTTATTCCCTGAAAGAGAATTTCCATCAGGAGCGTGTGCCTGAACAAATTCAGCACCCCTTTTTTGAGCGTGTTCCAAAATTATTTTTGCATTATCTTGCCATTTATCACTATAAATCAATTCATCATTTTTATGAATTATGTACATACCAAGGTCAATATATTTAAACCCAGCTTCGCAAACAAGGTCAATTCTTTCCTGATAGGTTTTTGCAAATCTACCAAAATCTGAGGTTGTTGTTGCCAGTTTCACTTTCTCTCTCCTTTTAATAATTTCCTAATTTTTTCGTTGTTTACTTTTATATCTCCAAAGTATAAAGAAACAAATAAACCAATAATAACAAATACAACTGATAAAACTATATCAGCCACAGAATTATATACACAACTTTCATTGAGCACTTTTGGTATAATTGATAAAAACAGACCAAAAATAACAGAAAAAGTAACTGTATAAAATTTTTTTATCAAACAGTTTATAAAAAATGAAATCAATAATGCTCCGCCACCAAGACCAACAGCAGCAGGTATTAATATACTCAAATTAAAATCTGCAAGAGAGCTTACATAAAGCTCATAAAGACCAAGTGCAGATAATATAACTGCACTGTCAACTCCCGGAATAATTGATGAACCTGCAACTGCAACTCCAAGCATAACTGACTGAATAAGATTGGGATTTTCAACAACCGCAAACCAATTATTATTTGAATAAAATATAAATGCTCCCAAAAAAGCGGACACTATTATGAGTACATAATATTTATTGGAAAAGCCTTTCTTTTTTACCTCGTTGTAAAACAAAGGCACTGTCCCTATAACCAGTCCCAAAAATAAATATCTAGTCTGAAATTCATAATTCTCAAGCATAAAGTCAACAATTTTACTGAACAACAGTACTCCCACACCAAAACCAAGAAATAATGGCACAAGAAAATATATATTTTTCTTGAAATTTTTAAACAGTGTGCCTATCGCATTGACAGTCTTCTCATACAACCCCAGTATAATAAGCATAACACTTCCACTTAAACCTGGTGCAATGCCACCAATTCCAACTACTATACCTTTTAAAAAGTCAACAATATTTTTCATATAAGCTCTCTTTCCGAATAAATTCATTCTACGATTTCGGGTTCATTCTTTGTTACAATTGCAGTCTTAACCTGAAATTCATTTATTTCAAGGACTTTTATGTTTAACATATCAAATTCAAGTACCTCATCAGGTTCAGGAATTCTTTGTAAGGTGTGAAAAATCAGTCCATTCAATGTATCATATTCTTCACAGGAAATTGTTATATCCAACATTTCCGAGATTTCATCAAGAGGGGCTCCACCTGCAATCTTCCATACATTTTCAGATATCAGCTCAATAAAATCATCAGGCTCTTCTGTCACAATATCATCTTCAATATCCCCAACTAATTCTTCAATCAAATCCTTAATTGTGATAATACCATTCATACCGCCATATTCATCCAAAACAACTGCAAGACCAATCTTTTCGTTTCTCATATTTCTAAAAAGAACATCTGCTTTAAGAGTTGACGGAACAAAATAAGGTTGAGATACCGAATTTTCCATAACAGATTTTCTTGATTTATCTTTTAATCTGAAATATTTTTTTGTATTTAAAACTCCAATAATTTTATCAGCTGTTCCTTCACAAATCGGATAATATGTGTACGCGGTTGCAAAAATTGTTTTTTCCCATACTTCGTCGTTATCTTCAGCATCAAGCATCTCAACTTCTTTTCTGTGAGTTACAATATCTTCAACAGCTATATTATCGAAATCGAAAACATTTTGTATAAATTCTCTTTCTTCGTCATCAATTGTTCCTTTTTCACTGCCCACATCAACCATCATTCGGATTTCTTCTTCGCCGACTTCCTCATCAACTGCATCAGGGTCAATTCCAAATAACCTTAGAACGCCATTGGTAGAAATTGTCAACAAACTGACAAGTGGTGCAAATATCTTTGAAATACCGCTTATCAATCCTGACATACCAAGAGCTAATTTTTCTGCCTTTCTCATAGCAACTTGTTTTGGAACAAGCTCTCCAAAAACAAGTGTAAAATATGATAAAATAATTGTTATGACAACAACAGCTACGGTATCAAGAACACTTTCAGGGATTTTAACTCCAATATTTACAAGCCATGATACAAGAATGCCTGAAAAATTTTCTGCAGCAAAAGCACTTCCAAGAAATCCTGAAAGAGTTATAGCGACTTGTATTGTAGCAAGAAAGCGCGCAGGCTGACTTGTCAGTTTAACAAGTCTGTCTGCTCTTTTGTCTCCCTCTGATGCCATTTTTGCCAACTTGTTATCATTCATAGAAATAACTGCAATTTCAGCACAGGCAAAAATTGCATTTAAGGCAATAAGTAACACCTGCAAACCAATTATAAATATAATTGAATTTCCCATTTTATGCCTCCAAAAACATATTTGTTATGTTTATTATTTATCTGTATTCATAATTAGTACACAATACATTTTGAAGTATATCACAAAATAAAAAATATATCAA
This sequence comes from Clostridia bacterium, assembly GCA_045657585.1. Taxonomy (GTDB): domain Bacteria; phylum Bacillota; class Clostridia; order UBA1381; family UBA1381; genus RGIG1988. Next base: position 23,953 of record JAZOTJ010000072.1, read on the forward strand.
GTAAAATAGTAAAATTTATGTAAATAATAAGCATACTAAAAAGAAACTTTCAATTGGCTGAAAGTTTCTTTAATAAATATTACTTTTTATGACAGCAACTACACTGTCCTGCACCTGGACAACCTATACATTTTTTTCCATTCTTCTTAGCTCTATAAACATAAAAACTCACAAAAGCAATTATTGTTAAAACGATTAAAATAATAATTATATTATCCACACAACCTACCCCTTAACCATTTATTGAATGTTCTGCTTTGAGTTTCTTATCAGAATTAAGACACAGATAGACTACAATAGCCGACATAATAACAACTGCTAAAAGTCCCGGAATAAATCCGCTACCTAAAACACCTGTTGTAATAAGTGTACCAAGCTGATAAACCGCAAATCCAACAGTGTAGCCAACTGCAAGCTGTAGGGCGATACCGCCCCAAAGCCATTTTGCGCTCTTCATTTCTGAATTCATTGCACCGATAGCTGCAAAACAAGGCGGCGAGAAAAGATTAAACATCAGATATGCTAATGCAGCCACTGCTGTGAGTTCAGGTGCAACACCAGGCAACTCTGCTGTTACATCTGTCAGAACATAGCATATAGCTATTGTTGCAACAACATTTTCTTTCGCAATAAATCCTGTTACAGCAGCAGCTGCAAACTGCCATGCATGATAACCAATAACAGGGATAAGTAAATAAGCAAACGGGTGTGCAATTGATGCTAAAATTGAAACATCTGCTGTAGCAGCAACTTCAAATGACCATGTAAATGTCTGCATTATATGAACTGCAGTATTACATAAAAGAATAATTGTTCCAGCTTTTACTATGTATGCCCAACCTCGTCCGCACATTGACTTGAAAGCTCTCCAAAAGCTTGGAATTTTATATTCAGGCATTTCAATAATGAAGAATGATTTTCTTGCCTTGTGACCTGTAATCTTGTTAATTAACAATGCACCAAAGAATATTATAATAATTCCTGCAAAGTACATAAGTGTACCAACCCATGACGCATCTTCAAAAAATGCACCTGCAAAAAGCGCAATAACAGGAAGCTTAGCACCGCAAGGCATAAATGGCGCAAGCATAGCTGTTGCTCGTCTTTCTCTTTCGTTACGGATTGTGCGACAAGCCATTACGCCCGGAATTGCACAACCTGTTCCAATGACAAAAGGAATAACCGATTTTCCTGATAAACCAACTTTTTTGAATATTGGGTCTAATACAACAGACACTCTTGCCATATAACCGCAATCTTCCAATAATGCGATAAAGAAATACATTACCATTACCAATGGCAAGAAACCGATAACTGCAATAACACCGCCGATAACCCCATCAACAAGTAATGCTGACAATAATGGGTTTGCATTTTCAAAAAATGTTGCTACAAAAGCTTGGAATGTTTCAAGCCATGCAACAAGAGAATCAGCAATCCAAGGGCCAAAAGATGCCTGTGAAATATCAAATACAAGATACATTATAACAGCAAAAATCGGAATACCAAGCCACTTATTTGTAAGGACAGCATCAATTTTGTCCTGATAGTTCTTTTCCTTTGTTAGTACCTTTCTCTCTTCAACTTCTGAGACAATCTTATTAACAAATTCAAAACGCTTTCTGTCAGCAGCTTCAACTGCTTGCTTGCTTGTCAGGTCAATTTCTCCCTGAACATAAGGTTCTTTTTGTTCCTTTCCTTTTAAACTAACTGCAGT